>JALHLO010000006.1 GCA_022844525.1 Ramlibacter sp. | reverse complement strand
CAGCCACGCGACCAGCGCACCCGCCAGCGCCGGGCCCGCCGCATAGGCGGCGCTGCGCGCCAGTTCGATGCGGCCATTGGCGCGCCCGAGCGACTCGCGCGGCACCAGCGCGGGAATGAGAGCGGGCGCCGCCACGCTGAAGGCCACGGTGCCCACCGCGCCCACGAACCCCACCGCGGCCAGCCAGCCGACCGACAAGGCTCCCGTGAGCAGCATCGCCAGCAGCACCAGCAGGGACAGCGCGCGCAGTGCTTCGGCGACGACCATCAGCGCGCGGCGCGGCAGCCGGTCCGCCAGCAGGCCCAGCGGGATGGCCAGCAGCAGGAAGGGCAGCGTCTGCACCGCGGCCAGGAAGCCGATCTCGCCGGGCCCGGAGCCGAGCATCAGCACCGCCACCAGCGGCACCGCGGCCAGGCTCAGTTGCTCGGCGGACTGCGCGGCCAGGTTGGCCGCCGCCAGCCGGTGGAAGGAAGCGGGAAAGGGCATGGGGTCCGATCATGCCGCCGCGGCCCCGGGGCCGGCTGGCGCTTTCCGGACACCTCATTCGGAGGTGGCCAGCGCCTCCAGGCGGGCGCGGAGCCGGTGACGCAGTCCTTCGCGCTCATTCGGCCTCCAGCTCGCAGGCGGATAATCATCCCCCAGACCTGCTCCCGCGGCCCCGCTCGATGACCATGACTCCGACTCCCGCCCCGGCCGCCCCGGGGTCCGGCCCCCTCACGCCCGAGGACTTCGACGCGCTCGACGCCGAGCTCGACCTGCTGCGCCAGGACGACGAGGAGATCCCGCAGTGGGAGTTCTGCGAGGGCTTCCTCGCCGCGCTGGTGTGCATGCGGCGCGAGGTGCCGCCCGACGAATACTGGCCCGTGCTGCTCGGCGAGGCGTTCCGGCCCATGGAACACATGGAGTTCGTGTGGCGCTGGCGCCGCCGCTGGCAGGAGATCGCGTTCGCGCTCGACCAGCCGGTGGAGGTGCTGGAGGACGAACGCACCTACCACCCGGAGGCGCTCGACGTGCGCGGTGCCGTCCTCGCGCTGCCGCCCGGGGAGCGCTTCGAGGGTGACCTCGCCAACCTGCCCGCCTACGCGCAGGCGTGGGCGGTGGGCTTCATGTACGCGGTGGAGTCCTGGCCCGAGGACTGGCTGCCGCCGCGCGACGAAGAGGCCGCGGAAATGCTGGACGCGGCGCTGCAGGACATCGACGCGCTCACCGAGGGTGACGACGGCGTGCCGGCCCTTTCCATGTACGCCGAGGACGGCCCGCCCAGCGTGAGCAACGAGCGCCTGGACGCGCTGGCCGAAGGCATCTGGGCGGTGTACGAACTGCGCCAGCTTTGGCGCAGCCTGGGCCCGCGGGTGGACCCGCTGCGCAAGGCCGCCGAGCCGGGGCGCAACGACCTGTGCCCCTGCGGCAGCGGGAAGAAGTACAAGAAGTGCCACGGGGCGGGGTGACGCGTGCGAACGAGTGACGCGAACGTGGTGCGCTGCGAGGACATCGCCTCCCACGCGGATTTCCGGCACCTGTCGACGCTGCAGGAGATCGCGGTGGACCTGCGCTATGCGGGCACCGACAGCTTCGTCGGGCGCGACCTGTATGGCTCGCTGGACTGCGCCTGGCTGCACCACCTGGCCGCCACCGGGCTGGAGCAGGCGGCCAGGCTGCTCGCGCGGGAAGCGCCGGGCCATCGCCTGCTGGTGCTGGACGCGCTGCGGCCGCACCGCGTGCAGATCGAGCTGTGGGACTACCTCGAAGGCACGGACCTGCGCCAGTATGTCGCCGACCCGGCCCTGGGATCGATCCATTCCTTCGGCATGGCCCTGGACGTGACGCTGGTGGGCCCGGGCGGCCGCGAACTCGACATGGGCACCGGCTACGACGAGATGCGCGAGCTGTCGCACCCGCGGCTCGATGCGCACCACCTCGCCACCGGCGAACTGACGCCGGCCCAGCACCGCAACCGCGAGTTGCTGCGCGCCGTCCTGTGCGGCAACGGTTTCCAGGGCATCGACAACGAGTGGTGGCACTTCGACCTGCTGGACCGCCGCCACGTGCGGCAGCACTTCACGCGGGTGGATTGAGCCGTCCTCGCGAGGCCGCGGCCCGCTGAGCGCTCCCGTCAGCCCGGTTGCGCCCCGCCGTGCGCGCGCAGCCGCGCGGCGGCTTCGCCGACCACGCGCTCCATGAGGGCCGCGGCCGGCTCGATGGCATGCACCAGGCCTGCCGCTTCGCCGAACCACACGCCGGTCTGCTCGGGGTCCCCCGCCTCGGCGGCCTGCCGGTAGCGCGGTCCTTCTTCGGCCACGGCCGCCTGCAGTTCCGCCTCGCGGCCCTGCCAGCGTTGCGTGAACGCATTGCGGCGGATGCGCGCGGTGAAGCCCGGCGGCCAGGGAAGCTGCCGCACGATGTCCGGCAGGCGCGTGCGCAGGGTGCCGTCGCCGCCGGTCTGCACGATGGCGCGGTGATGGCCCTCCTTCACCAGCGCTTCGGTCGCGGCCCAGAAGCGCGTCCCCATCAGCACGCCGTCGGCACCCAGCATCAAGGCCGCCGCGAGCCCGCGGCCGTCGGCGATGCCGCCGGCGGCCAGCAGCAGCGTGTCCGGCGCGTGCGCGGCCAGGTGGTCGGCCACCTCCGGAACGAAGCTGAGCGTGCCGCGCAGCGCGCCGTGCCCGCCGGCCTCGGCGCCCTGCGCGACGACGACGTCGGCGCCGGCGTTGACGGCCTGCGCCACGTGCGCCATCTCCTGGCACTGGCACACCAGCACCGCGCCGGCACGCCGGATCTCCTCGGCGAAGGGCAGCGGGTCGCCGAAGGACAGCATGACCGCCACGGGGCGGTGCCGCAGCACCTGCGTCAGCAGCGAAGGCTGGCGCTGCAGCGACCAGGTGATGAAGCCCACGCCCACGCGCGCGCCCTGCGCGGCGGCGAACTGCTGTTCCAGCCAGTCCGCGTCGCCGTAGCCGCCGCCGATCAGGCCCAGGCCGCCGGCCCGGGTGACGGCGGCAGCCAGGGCCCCGCCCGCGGCGAAGGCCATGGGCGCGAGGACGACCGGGTGGCGCACGTCCAGCGCGCGCGTCAGACGGGTGGCGATCGAGGCCATGGCTGCGGCCTCCTACTGGAGTTTCAGTTCGCCGTCGAAGCGCACCTGCAGCTTCAGCGCCGGGATCTCCAGCGTCATCGCCACGGGCAGCTCCGCCGTGCCGGCCAGGCCGCCCTGCTCCGTGGCGCGGGCCAGCGCCTGCTCGATCTCGCGCTGCGAATTGACGCCGACGGTCTTGAGGAACTTGCGGATGCTGTTGGTGAGGGCTTCTTCGTCCATGGGGGTCTCCGGTGTCGCTGTCCTGCGGTTTCGCCCCCCGGCAACAGCCAGCGGCGGTACGCTTGGCGGCATTTCAACAGGAATCGGACCGTGAACGAGTCATGACCGGGGATAGCCACACAGCCAGCGGCCGCATCCAGGTCTTCACCGTGGGCCACTCGACGCTCAGCGAGCAGACTTTCTTCGCGCTTCTCCAGGGCCATGGCATCGAAGTGGTCGCCGACGTCCGGCGCTTCCCGGGCTCGCGGCGCCATCCGCATTTCGGTGCGGACGCGCTGGCGGCGACCCTGCGCGCGCGGGGCATGGACTACGTCTGGCTCCAGCGGCTCGGCGGCCGGCGGCGCGAAGCCCCGGCCACGGAGCACCTCGGCTGGAACAACCCGTCCTTCCGGTCCTATGCCGCCTATACCTGGAGCGAGGAATTCGGCGAAGGCCTGGCGGAACTGCTGGCCATCGCGAACGCCGCGCCCACCGCCATCATGTGTTCCGAGGCGGCGTGGTGGCGCTGCCACCGCGCCCTGATCGCCGACGTCCTGCGCTTCCTCGGCCACGAAGTCATGCACGTCATGGGGCCGGGTCCGGCGAAGGCCCACCCCTACACCGCACCCGCGCGGATCGTCGCGGGCGAGCTCGTCTACCCGCCCGATGCCGCCGCTGGCGGCAGTTGCTGCGAGTGAACACCCGAAAAGCGCCCGCATGACCGAGCTCCCCGACCTCGCGTTCTGGATCGCCGTGCTGCAGATCATCATGATCGACATCCTGCTGGGTGCCGACAACGCGGTCGTGATCGCGCTGGCCTGCCGGGGCCTGCCGCCGGCGCAGCGCAGGCTGGGCATCCTCTACGGGACGGCGGGGGCGATCGCGCTGCGCATCCTGCTGGTCGCCTTCGCGCTGGCGCTGCTGGCGCTGCCCTACCTCAAGCTCGCCGGCGGCCTGCTGCTGGTCTGGATCGGCGTGAAGGTCCTGCAGCCGCAGGACACCGGCGAGGCGCACGAGGAGATCCGGGCGAGCGACAAGCTGGTGGGGGCGGTCCGCACCGTGATCATGGCGGACCTGGTCATGAGCGTCGACAACGTGCTGGCCATCGCCGCCGCCGCCGGCGCCGCCGGCCAGCACCAGCTCCCCCTGGTGATCTTCGGCCTGCTGGTGAGCATCCCCATCATCGTGGCCGGCAGCCAGCTGGTGCTGGGGCTGATGGACCGCTTCCCGGTCATCATCACCCTGGGCGGCATGCTCCTCGGCTGGATCGCCGGCCAGATGATCTATTCGGATGCCGGCCTGCAGGTCCACGTGCCGCACGGCAAGGCGTGGGGATACGCCGCCGCTGCGGCCGGCGCGCTGCTGGTACTGGCGATCGCCAAGGCGTCGCAGCGGCGGCGCACCGGGCGCGGGGTGCCTTGACCCGCCGCCGACGGTGCTCACGACCGCACGTCGTGCTGCGACACGCCCAGGCCCGCGAGCAAGGCGGCCGTGCGCGCGCAGGTACGACGGCGCCGCCACCGTCACGAGCCGCAGCGGCGATGTGCACCCGCATCAAGCGGCTGGCCGATCGGGCGTCGCCCTCCGCGATCGCCCGGACCTGGCCGGCATCAAGGAGGAATAATCCGCCGATGACCCGCAAGACCTACGACCAACTCCGTTCCGCGCGCTGGTTCGCGCCCGACGACCTGCGTTCCTTCGGCCACCGCTCGCGCGCGATGCAGATCGGCTACGACCACGCCGACTGGCAGGGCAAGCCGGTGATCGCCATCCTCAACACCTGGAGCGACATCAGCACCTGCCACTCGCACTTCAAGCAACGGGTGGAGGAGGTCAAGCGCGGCGTGCTGCAGGCCGGCGGCTTCCCGCTGGAGCTGCCGGCCATCTCGCTGTCGGAGGTCTTCGTCAAGCCGACGACCATGCTGTACCGCAACCTGCTGGCCATCGAAGCGGAGGAACTGCTGCGCAGCCACCCGATCGACGGCGCGGTGCTCATGGGCGGCTGCGACAAGACCACTCCCGGCCTGCTGATGGGCGCGCTGAGCATGGGCATCCCGTGCATCTACCTCCCGGCCGGCCCGATGCTGCGCGGCAACTGGAAGGGGCACACGCTCGGCTCCGGCTCGGACAGCTGGAAGTACTGGGACGAGCGCCGCGCCGGCAAGATCAGCGAGACCCAGTGGATGGAGATCGAAGGCAGCATCGCGCGCAGCGCGGGCACCTGCATGACCATGGGCACGGCCGCCACCATGATGGGCATCACCGAGGCGCTGGGGCTCACGCTGTCCGGCGCATCGAGCATCCCCGCGGTGGACGCCAACCACCAACGCATGGCCACGCAGTGCGGCCGCCGCATCGTCGACATGGTGTGGGAGGACCTCACGCCCGCGAAGATCCTCACCCGCAAGAGCTTCGAGAACGCGATCACCGTGGCCATGGCCGAGGGCTGCTCGACCAACGCGATCATCCACCTGGTCGCCATGTCGCGGCGCGCGGGCGGCGAATGCACGGTGACTCTGGAGGACTTCGACGCGTACTCGCGCAGGGTGCCGGTGATCGCCAACATCCGGCCCAGCGGCGACAAGTACCTGATGGAAGACTTCTACTACGCCGGCGGCATGCGCGGCCTGATGAAGACCCTGGCCGACGGCGGCCTGCTCCACCTCGACGCGATGACGGCCAGCGGCCAGACCCTGGGCGAGACGCTGGAAGGCGCCGAGGTCTACAACGCCGACGTGATCCGGCCGCTGTCGAACGCGATCTACGACGAAGGCGCGCTGGCGGTGCTGCGCGGCAACCTCGCCCCGGACGGCTGCGTCATCAAGCCGAGCGCGGTGGCGCCGCACCTGCTGAAGCACACGGGCCCGGCGCTGGTCTTCGACGACTATCCGGCGATGAAGAAGGCTGTGGACGATCCGGACCTGGACGTCACGGCCGACCACGTCATGGTCCTGCGCAACGCCGGCCCGCAAGGGGGCCCCGGCATGCCCGAGTGGGGCATGCTGCCGATCCCGACCAGGCTGGTGAAGCAGGGCGTGCGCGACATGCTGCGCATCAGCGACGCGCGCATGAGCGGCACCAGCTACGGCGCCTGCGTGCTGCACGTGGCGCCCGAGTCGTACATCGGCGGCAACCTGGCGCTGGTGCGCACCGGCGACCTCATCACCGTGGACGTGGCGAACCGCAGCATCCACATGGAAGTGAGCGACGAGGAACTGGCGCGGCGCCGCGCCGCCTGGAAGCCGCCCGCGCGCCGCTACCAGCGCGGCTACGGCTACATGTTCAGCCAGCACATCCTGCAGGCCAACGACGGTTGCGACTTCGACTACCTGGAAACCGAGTTCGGCGCGCCCGTCGAAGAGCCGCCGATCTACTGAACGCATCACGATGGCCCTGACGAGGTGGCGCGGGGAGGCGGCGGAGATGGCGGTGTTCGAGGATTTCGTGGGCGAGCAGGTGCTGGCGGGGTGCAGCATCCTGGGGCTTTATCCGCCGACGGATCCGCAGGCGAAGGAGGATTTCGAGGCGTGGCGGAAGGTGAAGAAGCGCCGAGGGCCAGCATCGCCTGCCAACCTGAGTCACGCGCGAAAGCGCAAGGCTTCGACGACCAGGGAGAACGCCGGCGAAGGCTGCCGCCTGCTCGGGTAGTACAAGTGGTAGCCGGCGAACTTCGGGCACCAGTCGTCCAGCACGCGCACCAGCCGCCCGGCCGTGATCTCGGGCATCAGTTCGTCCTCCGGCAGCAAGACGATGCCCAGGCCGGCCAGCGCGGCGTCCACCTGCGGCGGCGAGGTATTGAAGATGAGCTGGCCGTCGACGCGCACGTTCACCTTGCGCCCGCGCCGCTCGAAGTCCCAGACGTAGAGCCCGCCGGAGGTCGGCATCCGTTGGTTGATGCAGCGGTGAGCCGTGAGGTCCTGGGGCACCTTCGGTGGCGGGTTCGCAGCGAAATAGGCGGGTGATGCGACCACCGCCATGCGCAGCGGCGGCCCGATGGCAACAGCGATCATGTCCTTGTCTATCGTGTTGCCCATGCGCACGCCGGCGTCGAAGCGGTCGGCCACGATGTCGCGGAAGCCGTAGTTCATGTCGAACTCCACCGTGATGTCGGGGTAGTCCAGCAACAAGGGCGTGAGCCGGGGCAGCAGCACGCTCTCGAGCACATGATCGCCGCAGGTGATGCGCACCGTGCCTGCGGGCTTGTCCCTCAGCGCGGTCAGTGCCTCCAGTTCGGACTCGATGTCGTCGAAGCGGTGCCCGATCGCGCGCATCAGCCGCTCGCCGGCCTCGGTGGTGGACACGCTTCGCGTCGTGCGCGTCAGCAGGCGGATCTGCAGGCGCTCCTCCAGCCCGCGGATGGACTGGCTCAGGGCCGATTGCGTGACGCCCAGACTCGCCGCCGCCCGCGTGAAACTGCCTTCGCGCGCGACCGTCACGAAGCCCAGCAATTCGTTCAGGTTCCTCCTGGCCATTCGCCTGCTCCTCCATTCATCAGCCTGGCTACTGGATCCAATCAGGATTCATTATCTAGTCGCGCGCGTGAGCCGCCGGCACACTGGCGGCCAGCAACGAAGGAGAAAACACATGACGAACCCGGACCTCTCGCGCCGCAGGACGCTGCAAGCCGGCCTGGCCCTGGGAAGCGCACCCCTGGTCGGCGCGCCCGCTGCCGCGGCCCATCCGCAGGGCTCCTCGAACAGGAAGACCGCGATGACCCCCCGTTGGGACAAGACCTTTCCGCAAAGCAAACAGGTGGACCACCGGAAGGTGGCGTTCAGCAACCGGTTCGGCATCACCCTGGCGGCCGACCTGTACCGTCCGAAGGGCCGCGCCGGCGAGAAGCTGCCGGCCCTGGTGCTCAGCGGCCCGTTCGGCGCGGTCAAGGAGCAGGTGTCCGGCCTCTATGCCCAGACGCTCGCCGAGCGGGGCTTCGTCACCCTGGCGTTCGACCCGTCCTTCACCGGCGAAAGCGCAGGCGAGGTGCGCAACGTGGCCTCGCCCGAAATGTTCACCGAGGACTTCAGCGCCGCCGTCGACTACGTCGGCCTGCTTCGTGACGTCGATCGCCAACGCATCGGTGCCATCGGCATCTGCGGCCTGAGCGGCATGGCGCTGACGGCGGCCAGCGGCGACTCCCGGATCAAGGCCGTGGCGACGTCCTCGATGTACGACATGTCGCGCAGCATCAGCCGCGGCTACAAGGACGGCTACACGAAGGAGCAAAGGCACAAGGTGATCGACTACCTGGGCCGGCAGCGCTGGGCGGACGCCGAAAAGGGGAGCTACGCGGTCGGCTATCACGAAGTCCCGTTCGGCAAGGACGGACAGATCGTCAAGGGCACCCGCGTGCTGCCCGAGAAACTGCCGGCCGATGCGGACCCGGTGCTGGCGGCGTTCTTCGATTACTACCGCACGCCCCGCGGCTTCCACGCCCGGTCGATCAACTCCGCGTCGGCGTGGACGGCCACGACGCCGATGTCCTTCTTCGAGTTCCCGATGGCGGCGAACATCGACATGATCGCGCCGCGCCCGATCATGCTCGTGCACGGTGCGAATGCGCACTCGCGCTACTACTCGGAAGACGTGTACAAGGCGGCGAGCGGCCCGAAGGAGCTGGTGATCGTTCCGGATGCCGACCACGTCGACCTGTACGACGACAGGAAGAAGATCCCGTTCGACCGGCTGGGAGCCTTCTTCCAGCAAAGTCTTGGGTAGCGCACGGCCAGGCGAGCCATGGAATCACGACGCTTCGCCGCAGCCGCACTCTGCCTGGCGCTGATGCACGCGGCCGCCCTGCCGGCGGCGGCTGCCGCAGACGCGAACAAACCGGAGGAACGACGCATGTGGATGACGGTCGGTGAACGCCGCTTCTCCATCACGCTGGCCGACAACGAAGCCGCGCGTGCCTTCGCTGCCCTGCTGCCGCTCACCCTCGACATGCCGGACCTGAACGGCAACGAGAAGCACGTGAAGCTGCCGAAGGCCCTGCCGGCCAGCGCCAGCAGGCCGGGAACCATCCGCAATGGCGACCTCATGCTGTGGGGAGCGGACACCCTGGTCGTCTTCTACCTCACGTTCGACTCACCCTACTCGTACACCCGCCTGGGCCGCATCGACGATCCGGCCGCACTTGCGCAGGTGCTCGGCCCGGGCCAGGTACGGGCCGTGTTCTCGAAGAAGTAGCTGCGATGTGATGAATGGGGCCCATGAGTCCTATCGACCACCGGGCCCTGAGCGTGCGCCAAGGGCAGGCGCCGGACCGTGCGAATCGCGGTCGCCACGGCCCGCGCGATTTCTCACTCCTTCGGCAGCGTGCGCGCGATCGCTTCGTAGGCGCGGATATCCTGCTCGATCTGGCGCGTCCAGTCCGCCCCGCCCAGGAACGACAGGAACGGTGCGTCGTTGCGTGCCGCCTTCAGGTACTCGGGATCCTTCATCGCCGCCTGGATCGCTCTTTCCAGCCGGGCGAGGACGGGCGCGGGAACGCCGTTCGGTGCCGCGAAGCCGCGCTCCGCCGTCATCTCCACCGGGAGTCCCAGTTCAAAGGTGCTGGGCACGCCGGCGATGCGCTGCACCTTCTCCTTGGTGAACTGGGCCAGCAGGCGCACGGGCGTCGCCTCGTTCTCCGGATCGGGAACCTCCGAGGCGGCCAGGTAGGCGATGTCCAGCGTGCTGCTGGCCAGGGCGGTCTTTTGCTGAGCCGTGCCGTTGTAGGGGATGGCATTGAACTTCACGCCCGCGGCGCCCTCGAGTCGGGCCATCGCGAGGTGCCCGTTGGTGCCCAGGCCGTTGTGCCCGGCGGAGATCGACCCCGGTGCCGCCTTCAGCGCGGCGAGCACCTGCTTCAAGTCGGACAGCTTGCCGTCCTTGCGTGTCACCATGATGGTGGGGTCGCTCACCACGCGCGCGAGCAGCGTGAGGTCCCTGGTCGTATAGGAGGACTTGCGGTACATCGGCACGAAGAAGTAGCCGGGCAGATTCACGATGACCAGCGAGTACCCGTCCGGTTTCGCGCGCATCACGCTGTTGATGGCGAGTTCGCCGGAGGCACCGGGGCGGTTCTGGATCACCAGGGAAGCGTTGTCCCCCAGGTGCTTCGCGATGAAGGGCGCCAGCGTGCGGACCATCACGTCGGTGCTGCCGCCGGGCGCGAAGCCCACGGTGACGTTGATCGGCGCATCCGACGGCCAGGCCGCGTGCGCCAGGGAGCCGGCGGTCAGG
The DNA here is from genome assembly GCA_022844525.1 of Ramlibacter sp. GTDB lineage: Bacteria > Pseudomonadota > Gammaproteobacteria > Burkholderiales > Burkholderiaceae_C > Ramlibacter. The sequence continues at coordinate 30,880 of JALHLO010000006.1, read as the reverse complement.
GCGAGCGCGGCTACGCCGGCGTGGAGGGTCTGTCTCAGGTCAAAACGCATTCTTGTCTCCTTTGTGTGATGGGGGTGAACTGCTGTGGATCAGGGCGGTCTCAGGCGGCAGCCGGACGCAATGCGACCGCGAGCGCGAGGTCGGCGAGCGGGCCCGCCCTGGCGCCGACTTGCGCCGCATCGGCCGCCGCAGCGTTGCCTTGCGCGGCGCGCTGCGCGATGCCGTGCAGGATCGCCGCCATGCGGAACAGGTTGTAGGCCATGTAGAAGTCCCAGTGCGCGATCGCCAGCCCGGTCGCTTGCGCATAGGCGCGGACGTATTCCTCCTCGCCCGGGATCCCGAAGGCGGCGAGGTCCAGCCCGCCGATGCCGCGCCACAGGGCGGGCGCGACGCGCCAGGCCATGCAGTGGTAGGAGAAGTCCGCGAGCGGATCGCCGAGCGTGGACAGTTCCCAGTCCAGCACGCCGATCACGCGCGCTTCGGTCGGATGGAAGACGAGGTTGTCGATGCGGAAGTCGCCGTGCACGAGCCGCTGCGCCGACTCCGCCGGCAGGTGGGCCGGCAGCCAGTCCATCAGCTCGCGCATCGCCGCGGGCAGCGGCAAGGTGGCCTTCCGGCACTGCTCCACCCAGCGCGAGACCTGCCGCGCCACGTAGTGCCCGGGGCGGCCGAACGAAGCGAGCCCCGCGGCCTGCACGTCCACCGAATGCAGGCGCGCGATCACCCGGTTCATCTCGCGGTAGATGGCGGCGCGCTGCGCGGGATCGGCCCCCGGCAGCGCAGGATCCGCGAAGACCCGGCCGTCGAGGAACTCCATCAGGTAGAACTCGGTCCCGGTGACCGACGCGTCGGAGCACCAGGCCACCATCCCCGGCACCGGGACATCGCTGCCTGCCAGGGCCTGCATCACCCGGTACTCGCGATCGATCGCGTGCGCGGAGGGCAGCAGCTGTCCCGGCGGGCGCTTGCGCAGCACGAAGTCGCCCCCTTCCGTGCGGACGCGGTAGGTGGGATTCGACTGGCCGCCCGCCAGCGCCTCGACCCTGGGCACGCCGGCCCCGGCCAGGCCGCGCTCGCGCAGCCAGGCTCCGAGGACGGCCGGGTCCAGGCCGCCGCTCACAGCGAACTCACGAGGTGGGCGCCGTCGACGGCGACGCAGGCACCGGACATTGCGCTGCCGGCGTCCGAAGCCAGCAGCAACAGCGGCCCGTCCAGGTCCCGCAGCTCGCCGAAGCGCCGGCTCGGGATGCGCGCGCGCAGCTTCTCGCCGGCCTCGCTGCGCAGGAACTCGCGGTTCAGGTCCGTCACGATGTAGCCTGGAAGCAGCGCGTTGACGCGGATGCGGTGGCGCGCGAGTTCGAGCGCCATCGCTTTCGTGGCCTGGATCACGCCCGCCTTGGAAATGGCATAGGGCGCGACTCCGCCGGCCACGCGCTCGCCCAGGATGGACGCGACATTCACGATGGCGCCGCCGCTTCCCGCCTGCACCATGCGGCGCGCCGCCTCGGTGGCCACCAGCCAGCAGCCCTTCAGGTTGGTGTCGACCACCTGCTCGAAATCCTCGACGGTCTGCTCCAGCAGCGGACGGGTCACGGTCACGCCGGCATTGTTCACCAGCACCTGCGGCGCGCCCCAGGCGCACACCGCGTCCAGGCACGCGCGCACGCTCGCGGCATCCGTCACGTCGAGCTGTGCCGACCGGGCCTCGCCGCCCGCATCCCGGATGCGGCCGACGAGCGTGTCGAGCGCATCGGCGCGGCGCGCGGCGGCGACCACCCGCGCGCCGGCGGCGGCGAGCAGTTCGGCGAAATGCGCGCCCAGGCCGCTGGAGGCGCCCGTGACGAGGGCCACCTTGCCCTCGAGGCTGAAGCTCGGCATGGACTTCATGCCGGTGCACCTTCCCGGCGCACCAGCTTGCGCGCCATGCTCCAGCGGTGCACCTCGCTCGGGCCGTCGTAGATGCGGAAGGCGCGCATGTCCATGAAGATGCGCATGACCGGCGTCTCCGCGGTCACGCCCTGGCCCCCCAGGATCTGCACGCAGCGGTCCACCACGCGCCATTGCGCTTCCGAGCAGGCCACCTTCGCGCGGCTCGACTCGTAGCCGCCCTTGTCGCCACGATCCAGCAGCCACGCGGTGTGCCAGATGTGCAGCCGCGCGGTGTGCAGGTCGATGTCGTTGTCGGCGAGCATGAAGCCCACGCCTTCGTGCTCCGCGAGCGGCTTGCCGAAGGCGTTGCGCCGGCTGGCGTAGGCCAGCGCCAGGTCGTGCGCGCGGCGCGCCTGGCCCAGCCAGCGCATGCAGTGCGTCAGGCGCGCCGGCGCCAGCCGCACCTGCGCGTAGCGAAAGCCCTGCCCCACCTCGCCCAGCACGTCGGCGGCCGGCACCCGCAGGTCCTCGAATGCCAGCACGCCGTGGCCGCCGGTGAAGCAGGCATCCATGGCGTGCATGTTGCGCTCCAGGCGGATGCCCGGCCGGTCCATGTCGGTGAGGAACATGGTGGAGGAGCCATCCTCCATGCGCGCCATCACGATCGCGTAGTCCGCCCCTTCGGCGCCGGTGATGAACCACTTGCGGCCGTTGATCACGTAGTCGCCGCCGTCGCGCACGGCGGTGGTCCGCAGCATCGACGGGTCCGCGCCGGCGCCGTCCGGCTCCGTCATGGCGAAGCAGGAGCGCGTGCGGCCGGCCACCTGCGGACGCAGCCAGCGCTCCTTCTGCGCGCTGGTGGCGACTTCCTCCATGAGGTGGATGTTGCCCTCGTCGGGCGCGTGGATGTTCAGCGCCGTCGGCCCGAGCCAGGAGTAGCCCGCCTCCTCGAAGACGACCGCCTTGCCGACGTGGCTGAGCCCCAGCCCGCCCATCCCGCGCGAAGCGTGCGGCGTCAGCAGGCCGGCGGCCCGCGCGCGTGCGACCAGTTCGCGCCGCAGCTCCTCGGAGGGGCCGTGCGCGTCGCGCGGCACTTCGCCCTCCAGCGGCAGGATCTCGTCGGCGATGAAGCGGCGGGTGCGTTCCTGCAGCTCGCGCAGGTCGTCCGGGATCTGGAAGTCCATGCAGTCGCGCCCGGTGTCGCCGGGTGTCTCCTTCGGTGTGCTTCGAACGGCGGCAATGGTGAGGCCGTTCGGGCGCGCGGCAAAGCGACATTTATTCACCCCCGGCCAGTCCTTTTTTCGATCACTGCGCGCGCCGCCTCCGATTCCAAAAGCGACTGCGAGCCGATGCGGAAATGTCGCTTTCCGCCGGCGGCGGCGCTGCCTACACTGCCGGCTCATTCCAGGACCAGGAGCTTCGCATGAGTGGGTTTCTTCTGTACGAACAGTCGGAAGGCGTGGCGGTGGTGACGATGAACCGCCCGGACGAGCGCAACGCGATGACGGAGGAGCACCAGATGTTGGAGTTCGTCGAACTCTGCGCGCGCGTGCGCCGGGACCGCAGCGTCAAGGCCCTGGTGCTCACCGGCGCCGGCTCGGCCTTCTCCGCGGGCGGCAACCTGAAGAACATGCGCGACAAGAAGGGCTTCTCCGCCGGCTCGCCTGCGGACATCCGCGACGCCTACCGCAACGGCATCCAGCAGATCCCGCTGGCGCTGTACGAGCTCGACGTGCCCACGATCGCGGCCGTCAACGGTCCGGCCATCGGCGCGGGCATGGACCTCACGTGCATGTGCGACATCCGGATCGCGTCGGAGCGGGCGAGCTTCGCCAGCAGCTTCGTCAAGCTCGGGATCGTGCCCGGCGACGGCGGCGCGTGGCTGCTGGCCCGCACCATCGGCCAGCCCAAGGCGATGGAGCTCATGCTCACCGGCGACACCTTCGATGCGGCGCGCGCGCTCGAGCTCGGCCTGGTCTCGCGCGTGGTGCCGCACGAGTCGCTGATGCCCGAGGCCCTGGGTCTCGCGCAGCGCATGGCCGCCAACCCGGCGCGCACCGTGCGCCTGACCAAGCGCCTGCTGCGCGAAAGCGACCACATGTCACTCGCGACCTCCCTGGAGATGGCCGCGGCCTACCAGGCGCTCGCGCACTACACGCAGGACCACGACGAGGCGGTGCTCGCCTTCCTCGAGAAGCGCAAGCCGTCGTTCACGGGCCGCTGAAGGCAGGCGCATGAACAATTTCAACGAGCAGCCGGCCGACCTGTCGGTCTACGACGGCACCCGCCGCCGCGTGCGGGAGTTCCTTGCCGCGGAGCTGGCGCGCGGGACCTTCAAGCCCTGGCAGGTCACCTGGACCACCTTCGACCGCGCGTTCAGCCGCCGTGCCGGCGAGGCGGGATTCATCGGCATGACCTGGCCGCGCGCGTTCGGCGGCGGGGAGGCTTCCGCGCTCGAGCGCTACGTGGTGGTCGAGGAGATGCTGGCCGCGGGCGCGCCGTGCGGGGCGCACTGGATCGCCGACCGGCAGTCCGGCCCGCAGATCCTGAAGCACGGCTCCGAGCGGGCGAAGCGGGAGATCCTGCCGCGCATCGTCCGGGGCGAGTGCGCCTTCGGCATCGGCATGAGCGAGCCCGACTCCGGCTCCGACCTCGCGGCCGTGCGCACGCGGGCGGAGAAGGTCGAGGGCGGCTGGCGCCTGAACGGCACCAAGGTGTGGACCACCAATGCGCACCAGGTCGACTACCTGATCACCCTCGTGCGCACCTCGCCTGCGGGCGAGAAGAAGCACGAGGGGCTGACCCAGATGATCACGCCCACCGATGCGCCCGGCATCACGGTGCGGCCGATCCTCGACCTGTCGGGGCACCACGAGTTCAACGAGGTGCATTTCGAGGACTACTTCGTCCCCGACGACATGCTGGTGGGCGAACCCGGCAGCGGCTGGGCCATGGTGACCGCGGAGCTGGCCTACGAACGCAGCGGCCCGGACCGCTACCTCAGCGCGTGGCAGCTGCTCACGGCCCTGGTGGACCGCGTCGGAGGCGATCCGGACCGCCTGCAGTCGGTGCAGGTGGGCCGGCTGGTGGCGCACGCCATGGCGCTGCGCCGCATGTCCACCGTCGTCGCCGGCTTGCTGGACCGGGGGGCCAATCCGCAGGTCGAGGCGGCGCTGGTCAAGCATGCCGGCACCGGTTTCGAACGGGAGATCCCCGAAATCGCGCGGCTGCTCGTGGGCCGGGGCGACGGCCGCGACGCGGGCGCCACCCGCTTCGACGAGGCACTGCGGCAGGTCACCCTGACGGCGCCGAGCTTCACCTTGCGCGGTGGCACGCGCGAAATCCTGCGCGGCGTGATCGCCCGTGGACTGGGACTGCGATGAACCGCGACGACGGCTTCTCCTCCATCATTTCCGAGCAGGCGGACCGCCAGTTCCGCGAGCTCCTGACGCGCGAGGCGCTGGAGGCGGCGAGCGCGGGCCGCTGGAACGGCGAACTCTGGCGCAGCGTGGAGGAATCCGCGCTGTCGCTGGCGCTGGTGCCGGAAGCGCAGGGAGGCGTCGGCCTCGCCGCCGCCGATGCCTTCGAGATCGTGCGCCTGGCCGGCTATCGCGCGCTGCCGCTGCCGCTGGGCGACACGATGGTCGCCAAGGCCTTGTGGGCGGGGGCCGGGGGCGACCTGGACCTGGCGGGGGACCGCCCCGTGCTGCTCGCGTCCCAGGCGCAAGGGGCGTCCGCGGTACTGCGCGAAATGCGCGGCGGGATGGCCGCCAGCCTCGTGACGGAACCGCTCGCCTTCGCGGACGTTCCCGCATCGCTGCTGGTGCACGGGCGCGGCGCGGACGGCGGGGACTGGCTGCTCCTGCTGGACACCGATGGATTGCCGCGCGAGCGCTGCGCGGGCCCCGGCCTGGAGGCAGCGTTCTCGCTGCGCCTGGACGAAGTCCTCGTTCCGGCCGCGCGCCGGGTCCGCTGGCAGCCGCGGCATCCGCTGGCGCTGCAGGCGCACGGCGCGATGCTGCGCAGCCTGCAGATGGTCGGCGGCATGCAACGCTGCCTGGAACTCGGCCTGCAGTACGCCGGCGAGCGCGCGCAGTTCGGCAAGGCCATCGCACGGTTCGCGCCGGTGCAGGACATGCTCGTGGAGGCCGCGGCCGAAACGGCGGCGTCCGTCTCGGCGGCCGGACTCGCGCTGGAACACTGGCGGCCGGAGGCGGACGAAGACAGCGTGTTCTGCATCGCGGCGGCCAAGGCGCGCTGCGGCGAAGCCGCGGGCAAGGTGAGCGCGCTGGTGCACCAGGTGCACGGCGCCATCGGCTTCACCCAGGAACACGTGCTGCACCACCACACCCGGCGGCTCTGGGCCTGGCGCGACGACTTCGGCTCCGAATCGCTCTGGAGCCGCAGGATCGGCGAACTGGTGTGCGGCTGCGCCGGCAGCACCCTGTGGCCGCGCATCGCCGGCCTCTGAGGAACAAGGACATGACGAACAGCCGCTTCGCGAAAGGCCCCCTGGAGGGCATCCGCATCGTCGACCTCACGACGGTCGTGCTCGGGCCCTATGCCACCCGCATCCTGGCGGACCTCGGCGCCGACGTGATCAAGGTCGAGACGCTCGCCGGGGACCAGACCCGCCACTACAAGCCGCTCAAGCACGAAGGCATGGCGGGTTACTACCTGAACCTGAACCGCAACAAGCGCAGCATCTCGGTGGACCTCAAGACGCCGCAGGGGATGGCCGTGCTCCAGCGGCTGCTGGCAGGCGCCCACGGCTTCATCCACAACATGCGGCAGCAGGCCGCGGACCGCCTCGGCCTGAGCTACGAGGGCGTGCGCAGCATCAACCCGGACATCGTCTATTGCGCGGCCGTCGGTTTCGGCTCGGCCGGCCCCTACTCGGGCCGGGCCGCCTACGACGACGTCATCCAGGCGGGCTCCGGGCTCGCGGGCCTGCATGCCATGGTGCACGGCGAGCCGGCGTTCGCGCCCACGGTGCTGTGCGACAAGATCACCGGCCACACGGTCGCCTACGCCGTGCTGGCCGCCCTGCTGCAGCAGGCCCGGGGCGGCGGCGGCCAGGCCGTCGAGGTGCCCATGCTGGAGACCGCCGCGGAATTCGCGCTCGTCGAGCACCTGCACGGCGCCACCTTCGAGCCCCCGCTGGGGGAGATCGGCTTCAAGCGCGTGCTGAGCAAGTACCGCAAGCCCTTCCGCACCCGCGACGGCCACATGTGCATCCTTCCCTACTCGGACGCGAACTGGGCGGATTTCTTCCGCTTCACCGGCCGCACCGAATTCCTCGGCGATCCCAGGTTCCGCGTGCTCGCGGACCGGGTGCAGCACATCGACCTGCTGTACTCGGTGGTGGAGGAGGAGGCGCCGCGGTTCGCGAACGCGCAATGGCAGGCCTTCTGCGACGGCGTGAGCATTCCGTGCATGCCCGTCAAGAGCCTCGACGAGGTGCTGCACGACGAGCACCTCCTCGCCGTGGGCATGTTCCCCATGCAGCAGCACCCGACCGAGGGCGCCTACCGCGTCGTGCGCAGCCCGGTGCAGTTCGCGGCGCCCTTCCAGGTACGCCACCACGCGCCGCGGCTGGGCGAAGACAGCGTCGGGGTGCTCGAGGAGGCGGGCTTCTCCAGCGCCGAGATCGAAGGCCTGCTGCGCGACGGCGTGGTCCAGTCGCCGGTGGAAATGGCGGCCACGGGCTGAAACCCGCGGGGTCGCTCGGGTAGACTGCCCCGCCTGGACAGTCCATGACCCTGAAGCAACTCGAAGCGTTCTACTGGGCGGCGAAGCTCGGAACCTTCGCCATCGCGGCGCGCCGCCTGCACGTCACGCAGTCCTCGCTTTCCAAGCGCATCGCGGAGCTCGAGGCCGACCTCGGGCAACTGCTGTTCGACCGCAACAGCCGGCGCCCGACGCTCACCGGCGCGGGGGAGCTCCTGCTGGAGAAGGCCGGCACCATGCTGCAGTTCGAGCGCGAGATCCGCTCCAGCCTGGCCGCGGGCGAGCAGGAAGTGCGCGGCGTCTGCCGCTTCGGGCTGACCGAGCTGGCGGCGACCACCTGGTTCCCCTCCTTCGCGGCGCGCCTCGAGCAGAGCTATCCGCAGGTCGCGCTCGAACCGACGGTGGCCTTGTCCAGGCCGCTGGAAGCGGCGATCACCCGCGGGGAGCTCGACGTGGCGAGCATCGCGGGCCCCGTGCAAGCGCCGGACGTGCAGAGCCTGCGCGTGGCGGAAATCGACTTCGTGTGGACCAGTTCGCCGTCGCGGCTGCGGCGGCGCACGGTGCTGTCGCCCGAGCAGTTCGCCGCGCATCCCGTCATCAACAACCCCGAGGACTCCGGCCTGTCGGCGGCCTTCGACACCTGGTCGCGGGCCAACCGCATCCGGGTGGCCAAGACCATCCGGTGCAACAGCCGCGCGGCGATCATCGCGCTGACCATCGCGGGCGTCGGCATCAGCTTCCAGCCCCGCCGGTACGTGCAGCCGCTCTTCGACCGCGGGCTGCTCGTCCCGCTCGAAAGCCAGCCGCCCATGCCGCGCCTGCCCTACAACCTGATCTGGCGGCGCGACGACGACCGCCCTCTGATCCGCACGGTCGTGAGCCTGGTGCAGGACGAGGCGGATTTCGAGGTCGACAACATCTTCTGGACCGCAGGCGAAGCCTGACGGGCGCGCCGGTGGCCACGGTCTGAAGCGGGGCGCACGGCCGGCCCTGCCGCAGCGCCGCCTCAGAAGGTCGCCGGCGTGTTCACCCAGAGAATGCGGGCGACCGTCTTGCCCACGTTGCGGTATCCGTGCGGAAGCTGGCTGGCGAACGTGAAGGAGTCGCCGGCCCCGATCTCGTGGCGCTCGTCGCCGAGCGTGAGTTCGATCCGGCCTTCCAGCACGTAGCCGACCTCCTCGCCGGCGTGCACGATCTGGCCGTCGCTCGCGGCACCCGGCTGGACGATGTGGATGTTCGCCTGCAGCAGGCCGCCGCGCTTGGGCAGCACCAGCCGCTCCAGCGAGATCCCGCCGGCGCTGATCACCGGCCGCTCGCCGCTGCGCAGCACGGGTCGGTCCACAGGGCCGTCCTCGGTCAGGGTGGCGATGTTGGTGTTCAGGGCCGCCGCGATCCGGTGCAGCATGGCGAGCGAAGGCGTCGCCTGGCCGCCCTCGATCTTGGAGACGAGGCTTTCCGAGCAGCCGGCCTTCTCGGCGAGCTGCGTCATGGTGAGGTGCGCCACCCGGCGCGCGTGGCGGATCCTCGCGCCCAGCATGGGAAGCGACTTGCCGGCGGCATCGCCCTGCGGCGCGACCGTCCTCGGTCTCATGAGGCAACGGCTCCCATGCTGCTTCAGGCGGATGCCAGCCAGCCCACCGCGTGCGCCAGCGCCCGGGCGCCCAGCACCAGGTCCTCGTGCGCCGTCTCCTCGGCGGCGTTGTGGCTCAGGCCATCCTTGCTCGGCACGAAGATCATCGCGGTGGGGCAATGGTCGGCCAGGTACATGGCGTCATGGAAGGCGCCCGACGTCAGCTCGATCGGGGACGGCTTGCCGGCGATCCGCGACGCGCGCTGGCAAGCCTGCGCCATCACATCCAGCATCGCCTGCGGAAACCGCGTCGGCGCCCGCGCGAACAGCGGCTGCAGCTCCATTCGCCCGCGCCACGCGTGCCCGGCGACGATCGTGCGCAGGCCGGCGTCGAAGCGGGCCAGCACCTGCTCGTCGACGCAGCGCGCATCCACCGTGAACTCCACTTCGCCGGGGATGGTGTTGATCGAGTTGGGGCTGACGACCCAGCGCCCGAGCGTCAGGCGCAGGCCGCTGCCCGCCGCCTTGGCGGCTTCCGCCTGCAGCCTGTGCGCGACCTCGATGCAGGCCGCCATCGCATCCGCGCGCACCTCCATCGGCGTGGTCCCCGCGTGCGCGGCGACGCCCCTTGCCTTCACGGCGTACCAGCGCACGCTCTGGATGCCCGTCACCACCCCCAGGGCCACGCCGGCCCGTTCCAGCACCGGGCCCTGCTCGATATGCAGTTCGACGAAGCCGGCCAGCGGCTGCTTCATCGCCCGCCGCGGCACGTCGGCCATCTGCTGCAGGGCGCGATCCAGCGCCTCGCCGAAGGTCACCTGGTCGCCGTCGACGGCCGCACGGTAGGCGGGCAGCCGCGCCGGATCGACGAACGCGCTGGAGCCCATGCAGCCCGGGCCGAAGCGGCTGCCCTCCTCGTTGGTCCAGCAGACCACCTCCACCGGGCGCGCTGTCCGCACCTTCGCGTCGTTCAGCGCTTCGACGAGCTCCAGCCCGGCGAGCACGCCGTAGGCGCCATCGAGCTTGCCGCCCACGGGCTGGGTGTCCACGTGGCTGCCGGTGAGCACCGGCGGCAGGTCCTGCTCGCCGGGACGGCGGAAATACAGGTTGGCCGCTTCGTCGATCCGCACCTCGCAGCCCAGCGCCCGTGCCCGCTCCACCAGGTGGCGGCGCGCCTGAAGGTCGATGTCGGTGAGGGTCTGGCGCGACACGCCGCCGTCCTCGCGCCCACCGAAGGCTGCGAGCTGCGCGATCGCGCGGCGCAGCCGCTCCCCGTCGACATGATCCTGCGCGGACTCCGCCACCGTGCGCGCGCGTTCGCCTCTTGCCTGTTCCATCGCTCAGCCTCCCATCCCTGCGGCACGCGCGCCGCGTTCCAGCTGCTCCGCCGCGGCGAGCGCCAGCGCGTCGCCCCATCGCGGCGCGATCACCGTGACCCCGACCGGCAAGCCCGTCGTCCCGACCCCGAGCGGCACATGCACGCAAGGCACGCCCAGCAGGGTCCACATGCGATTGAAGACCGGATTGCCGGTGGCATCCAGTCCCGCCGGCGCCTCTCCTTCGCTGCTGGGCGCGACCAGCACGTCGACCGTGCGGAACAGCGTGGCGAGTTCGGCGCGAGCCTGTTCGGCCAGCCGCTGCGCATCGGCGAAGCGGCTGCCGTCGACCGCGAGGGCGGCCGCCAGGAACGCGGAGAAGGCGGCGCTGAACTGGCCGGCCTGCGTCCTGCGTTCCGGCGCGAAGGCGCCGAGCGCCTCGTATCCCATGATGTCGATCTGCGCCTGTGTCAGGCCGGCCCAGGAGCCCGGTTCCTGCACGTCCCGCACGCTCGCGCCGGCGCTGGCGAACAGCCGCCCCGCCTCGGCGAAAGCGCGCCGCGCATCACCGGACGCGCGTTCCCAGTTCGGCGTCTGGCACAGGCCCACGCGCCAGCCGGCGGGCAGCGAAGCCTGCAGGTCGAGGCGGGCCAGGACGCCGATGAAGAAGGCAGCGTCGTCGACCGACCTGGCCAGCACGCCCACCGTGTCCAGGCTGGGCGACAAGGCCTTGACGCCGGCCAGCGGCAGCAGGCCGTGCGTGGGCTTGTAGCCGACCACCCCGCAGTAGGCCGCCGGCCGCACGATCGAGCCGGCCGTCTGGGTACCGAAAGCCAGCGGCACCATGCCGGCGGCGACCGCGGCCGCCGAACCGCTGGAAGATCCGCCCGGGGTATGGAGACGCTCCGCCGGCGCCTTCGGGTTGCGCGTGGGACCCGGCTGGAAGGTGGCGAACTCGGTGCTCACCGTCTTGCCCAGGATCACTGCGCCCGCTTCGCGGCAGCCCGCCACGCACGCCGCATCCACGGCCGGGCGATGCCCGGCATAGATCGGCGAGCCGTAGGTGGTCGGCATGTCCGCCGTGTCCATCAGGTCCTTGGCGCCCACCGGCACGCCCAGCAGCGCGCCTTGCATGGTGCCGCGATCGATGTCGCGGGCGCGGGCGAGCGCGAGCGCGGGGTCCAGGTGCTGCCAGGCACGAACCCGCGGCTCCGCAGCCTCGATCCGTTCCAGGCAGGCCCGCACCACGGCCTCGGCCGCCAGTTCGCGCGCGGCCACCTTCGCGGCGATCTGGCGCGCGGACAGGTTCGCGATGATGTTCATGGCCATCCTCAACCGAAATAGGCCGAACGGACTTCGTCGTTCTGCGACAGGTCCGCGGCGCTGCCCTCGGCCACCACGCGGCCCTGCGAGAGCACGTAGCCGTAGTGCGAGATCGCCAGGGTCTGGCGCGCGTTCTGCTCCACCAGCAGCACGGTCATGCCCAGCTCGTTGATCTGCCGGATCACCTTGAAGTTTTCCTTCACGTACAGCGGCGACAGGCCGAGCGAAGGCTCGTCGACCACCAGCAGCTTCGGCGCCGCCATCAGGCCCCGGCCGATGGAAAGCATGGCCTGCTCGCCGCCCGACATGGTGCCGGCCAGTTGCGCGGCGCGCTCCTTCAGCCGCGGAAACACATGGAAGACGTTGTCCAGGCGGCTGCGGATCTGCCTGCCGTCGGCCTCGAGGTAGCCGCCGAGCGTCAGGTTCTCCACCACCGTCATGCGCGGGAAGACCTTGCGGCCCTCGGGAATGCAGGCGATCCCGCCGGCGATGATGCGGTGCGTCTTCTCCCGCGCGATGTCGCGGCCGTCCCACCAGATCTCGCCGGTCCGGGCCGGCGTCAGCCCCAGGATGGAGCGGATCAGCGTGCTCTTGCCGGCGCCGTTGGCGCCCAGGATGCAGGTGATCCGGCCCGGCTCGACGTCGATGGACACTTCGTGCAGCACATTGACCTTGTCGTAGCCGGTGCTCAGCTTCTTGACGCTCAACCGGCTCATGCCGCTTCTCCCAGGTAGGCCGCCTGCACGTCGGGGTCGGCCGTGATCTCGGCGTAGGTGCCCTCGGCGATCTTCCTGCCGTAGTTCAGCACGATGCAGCGCTCGGTCACGCGCTCGATCACGTTCATCTCGTGCTCGATCAGCACCACGGCCAGGTTGTTCATCCTGCCGCGCACCTGCAGGATGTCCTGCATCAGTTCGTCGGTCTCGTCGTGGGTCATGCCGGCCGAAGGCTCGTCCAGCAACAGCAGCCGCGGCTGGCTCATGAGCGCGCGGCAGACCTCGATCCGGCGGCGGTCGATCATGGTGAAGGTCTCGACCGGCTCGAACAGGCGCGACACCAGCGGCGGGCTGAAGATCCGCAGCAGCGCCGTCACCTTCTCCACGTAGGCCTCGTATTCCGCGCGGAAGGCCTTGCGGCGCAGCAGGTTGAACACCAGCCCGTGCTGGATGTGCTGGTAGTCGCCGATCAGGATGTTGTCGAACACGGTCAGCGACAGCGACAGGCGCGAGCGCTGGAAGGTCCGCGCCACGCCGCTGCGGTAGATCGCCTGCGGCGTCTTGCCGATCACGTTCTCGCCGCCGTAGGTGATGCGCCCGCTGGTGGCCTTGTACAGGCCCGTCAGCACGTTGAAGAAGGTCGTCTTGCCCGAGCCGTTGGGCCCGAGCAGCCCCAGGATCTCGCCCTGGCGCACCGACATGTTCAGGCGGTCCAGCGCCGTCAGGCCGCCGAAGCGCATGGTGAGGTCCTCCACCTCGATCAGGCTGGCCGCGCTCATTTCGATGCCTCCCGGCGGCGGAAGAAGATGCGCGTCTTGCGCGGCAGCAGGCCCTGCGGACGGAACAGCAGGATCAGGATCACCAGGGCGGCGAACAGCAGGAAGCGGTACTCCTGGATGAACTGCAGCTTCTCGGGCAGCACCAGGACGATGATGGCAGCGGGGATCAGTCCGACGATGTTGCCGAGGCCGCCCAGGATGACGATGGACACCATGAGCAGCGAGTCGGCGAAGGTGAAGTTGTTCGGTGCCACGAAGCCCGAGATCATTCCGTACAGGCTGCCGGCGATGCCGGCCAGGAAGTTGCCCAGGGTGAAGGCGATCACCTTCCAGCGCGCGATGTGCAGGCCGAAGGTGGCGGCCGCGGTCTCGTCGGTGCGGACCACGTCCATGCTCAGCCCGACCCACGAGCGCTCCAGCGCGCTGACCAGCGCGAACGCGCCCGCGAACACCAGCAGGCTGAGCAGGGCATAGCCCACGTAGAAGGAGAGCTCCACGCCCGGCAGCTTGATGCCTTCGTTGAAGGAGAAGCCGAGCAGCTTCATCCCCGGCACCTGCAGGCCCTGCGGCCCGCCGAGCACGTCGTTCACCTCGATGAAGGTCTTGAACAGGATGCCGAAGGCGATGGTCACCAGCGCCGCATAGTGGCCGCGCGTGCGCAGCACCGGCAGGATCAGCATCGAGCCGATCGCGGCGGCGATCGCGCCCGAGATCACGACCACCAGCAGGTGCGGGATGCCCGTGTGGGTCACCATCACGGCGGTGGCGTAGCTGCCGATGCCGAAGAAGGCGGCGCCGGCGAAGTTGGCCACGCCGGAGAAGCCGAACTGCACGGTCAGGCCCAGGCAGGCCGTGCAGAACAGCAGCACCGCGCAGAACATCAGCAGCACGAAGTGCGAGTCGTGGAAGGCGGCGATCAGCGCCAGCGCGCCCAGCACCGCCAGCCCCCGGGCCAGCCCGGGCCGCGCGGCCGCGGAGGCCTCCAGCCTTCCGGTCACGCCCCACTTGCGCCCGAGCACCGTCAGCACGATGGCGGCGGCGAGCAGCAGCGCGACTTCGAGCTGGCTCTCGGCGTGCAGGAACACCCAGGTGTAGGCGGTCAGGCCGACGGCCACCGACAGCAGCACCACCGGTGACTTCGCCCGCTTCGGGACTTCCGCTGTTTCCATCACGCTAGACACGTTCACTCGATTTCTCCGCAATCAGTCCGGTGGGTTTCCACGCCATCAGCACGATGACGGCGGCGAAGGCGAACACGTCCTTGTAGGCGCTGGGGATGTCGGGCACCACGGCCGGCAGCAGCGCGCTGCCCACCACCTGCAAGGCGGCGAACAGGAAGCCGCCGATGATGGCGCCGTACATGTTGCCCAGCCCGCCCAGGATGGCGGCGGCGAAGCCGATCACGCCGAGCAGCAGGCCGACGCTGAAGTTCACTTCGTTGTAGTAGAGGCCGTTCATCACGCCGGCCAGCGCGGCCAGGCCGGAGCCCAGGGCGAACGTGAACAGCACCACCGCCTCGAAGTTGATCCCCATGAGGCGGGCCGTCTCGCCGTCCTGCGCCACGGCGCGGATGGCCAGCCCCAGTTTCGTGCGGGTGATCAGGAAGTGGACGCCGGCGATCGCCGCCAGCCCGCTGGCCAGCAGGATCACGTTGTCCAGCCGCAGGTGCAGCGCGCCCAGGTCCAGCGAGGAGGTCGGCAGCAGCGCGGGGAAGGGCTTCGGGTTGGAGCCGTCCGGATAGAACAGCCGCACGGCTTCCCGGATCACGGTGCCCAGCATCAGCGTGGCCAGCAACGTGTTCAGCGGGGGCGCCTTGTGCAGCGGCAGGATCAGGAACCGTGCAATGAGCGCGCCCAGCAGGCCGGTGAGCCCCACCGCGAACAACACGACGGCCAGCAGCTGCAGCGCCGGCGAGGTGATGCCGACGTGGACCATGCCGATCGCCGCGGTGAGGCCGGCGAAGGCGCCCACCATCAGGACGTCGCCATGGGAAAACTTGATGACGTCGAGCACCCCGAAGAACAGGGTGAAGCCGACGGCGACCATGGCATAGATCATGCCCAGCATCAAGCCGTTGAAGATGTACTGACCGATTTCGCTCATCGCCCGATCCGGAACGTGGGGGGCCCGCCCGGCGCGGCGCGCGGGCGGGTCGTGCCTGTGGATGCCTGCTTACAGCCCGGCCAGCTTGCGCTTGCCCTTGCCGTAGCTGCTGTCTTCCCACACCACCCAGGCGCCGTTCTCGACGACGTACTTGGTGATCAGCGGGACGATGTTCTGGCGGTGGTCGTCGAAGGTGACCTTGCCCACGATGGTGTCGACATCCTTCGTCTTGTTCAGGATCTCGAGCACCTTCTTGCGGTCCGGTCCCGCCTTCTCGACGGCGTCCATGATCAGGTTGGCCGCCGCGAACGCGAACGGGCCGTAGGCCTCGGCCGGCTCGCCGTACTTCTGCTGCGAGTACTTGCCGGTGAAGAACAGGCCGCCGGGCAGCTTCTCCCAGGGCGCGCCCTCGATGAAGGACAGGCTGCCTTCGGCCAGCTCCTTGCCCGCGCCCGAGATGTAGGCGTCGGACTTGATGCCGGAGGTGCCCTGCAGCTGCGCCTTGATGCCCAGCTTCTCCATCTGCGTGCGGATGCGCACGCCCAGGGGCGTCAGGCCGCCGAAGTAGATGACGTCCGGCTTGAGCTCGCGGATGCGGGTGAGTTCGGTGGTGAAGTCCTGCTGGTCGGCCGTGACGCCGAAGGTGCCGACGATGTTGCCGCCGTACTTCTTCAGGTACTCGCTGAAGTACTTGTTGTGGCCCTTGCCGTAGTCGGTGGTGTCGTGGATCACGGCCCACTTCTTGTAGCCCAGGCCGGTCATGAACTTCGCCGCCACGTCGTTCTGGTTGATCATCGTGCCGTTGACGCGATGGATCTCCTTGAAGTTGTTGGCGTAGGTCACGTCGGGCAGCACCGCCCCCCAGACGACGGCCGGCAGGCCGAAGCGGTGGTACACGCCGGTGGTGGCCATGGCCACCGCCGAACAGTAGTGCGTGACGCCGGCGATGATGCTGCGGTCGGCGGCGACCTTGGTGGCCACCTGGACGCCCACGTTCGGCTTGCACTCGTCGTCCTGCGTGACGAGTTCGTAGGTGTACTTGGCCTTCGGGTCGGCATTGCGCAGGCGCACGGCCAGGTCGGCCGAATTGCGGCCGCCCAGGCCGACGTTCGACACGCCGCCCGTGAGCGGGCCGACGAATGCGATCTTGACCACGTCCTTGGCCAGGGCCGGCGTGGCCGCCATGGACAGAGCCGCGGAGGCGGCGGCGACGCAGGCGAGAACGGTTCTCCTCGAGGACATGCTTGCTTTCCTTTCCAGTGATGTGGGAGACGGAGCCGATGGGCCGCCGCGGCGCGCGTTCATGCGGCCTTCCTTTTGTTCAAGGAACTTGAATCAGAGTCAGCAAGCTTTATGCCACTGCGCGGGCCGTGTGTTGATGGGGAAAACCCGGCGAAACGCACCGCAAGCGCGCGCGGCGCCTCGAGAGGGTGCGCCAGCCGATCCCCGAACAAGTGCTCCCATGGGGCGTCGGACGCAATGGAAGATCCGGCCTCGAACGACAAGAAGCCTTGATGATTCAAGGCTTCTTGCGGTCTTGGGGGATTTCGTTGGCGCCCTTGAGACAGGGCCTTGGCGGAGCAGGAGGGATTCGAACCCTCGATACGGTGAAACCGTATACCGGATTTCGAGTCCGGCGCATTCGACCACTCTGCCACCGCTCCTGAATTCGGTTCGCGTGGTGCGAAGCCGGCGATTTTAGCACCAGCCCCGCAACCCGGTCCCGGCCGCCTTACATCCGCGGCTCGCCGCGCTCGTTCACGATGATCGTGTTGCTCGCCGGCGGCGCGCTCATCTGCGCCGTGTGCAGCCGGCCGCGGAAGTTGTAGCTCACCTCGTAGTAGGCAGGCGCGCCCTGCACGGTCTCGCAGCGCTGGACGTCCTGCGTGGCATAGCCGGGGTTCTGGTTGCGCCCCACGCTGTTGCCGACCGCCGCGCCACCCACCACGCCGGCGACCGTGGCCGCGTCCCGGCCGCTGCCGCCGCCGATCTGGTGGCCCAGGATGCCGCCGACGATCGCGCCGACCACGGCACCGCCGACGTTGGCGTTCGCGTTGGCAGCGGGAACGGCCTGCCGCTCCACCCAGCAGCGCTGGTTGGCCGCGCCCATGATGGCGCGCACGTCGCGGATCGGCACTTCCTGCACGCGCTCGCTGGCGCGGCGGCGGTAAGCATAGTCCTGCCCGGTCGCGGCCTGCGGCTCGAAGTCGTAGCGGCGGCCTTCGCGGGCCGGCCGCACCGAGGCGATGTCCCACTGCAGGCCGGTGCCGCGCAGGTCCGGGTAATTGCCTCGGCGCAGCACCGCGCAGCGGCCCTGGAAGCGCGGCCGTTCGCAGACTTCCCAGCGGCCGCGCTCGACCACGACGGAGGCGGCGTCGTCACCGAGCGCGCGCCGTTCGACGTTGCGCATCTCGCCATTGACGACGACCGAGCGGCCGCGGAAACCCTCGCGCTCGTACAGGACGATCTGGGCCATCGCCTGCGAGGCGAGGACCAGGGCGGAAGCGGCGAATGCCGCCTTGAAATAGAACTTGGCCATGTGCGGCTCCTTGTCATGTAGCTGTGCGGGTCGGGGACCCTCGACGCTGCATGATGGGCAAGGGCCGGTGGACGGCCTTGTAGGCGGCTGCCGCCCGGCCTTGTACGCCGACGGCCTTCGGCGGTTATCGGCGCGTAAAGTTCAGGGAACGAGCCGCTCCGCGCCGCCCATGTACGGCCGCAGCGCCTGCGGCACCGTCACGCTGCCGTCCGCGTTCTGGTAGTTCTCCAGCACGGCGACGAGCGTGCGCCCCACCGCCAGGCCCGAGCCGTTGAGCGTGTGCACCAGTTCGTTCTTGCCCTGCGCGTTCTTGAAGCGCGCCTGCAGCCGGCGCGCCTGGAAGGCCTCGCAGTTGGACACCGAGCTGATCTCGCGGTAGGTGTCCTGCGCCGGCAGCCAGACTTCCAGGTCGTAGGTCTTGGCGGCGCCGAAGCCCATGTCGCCGGTGCACAGCAGCATCACGCGGTACGGCAGCCCCAGCTTCTGCAGGATGGCTTCGGCGTGGCCGGTCATCTCCTCCAGCGCCTGGTAGCTCTTGTCCGGGTGCACGACCTGCACCATCTCGACCTTGTCGAACTGGTGCTGGCGGATCATGCCGCGCGTGTCGCGGCCGGCGCTGCCGGCCTCCGAGCGGAAGCAGGGCGTGTGCGCGGTCAGCTTCAGCGGCAGCTGCGCCTCGGCCAGGACTTCGTCGCGCACGAAGTTGGTCAGCGTGACCTCGCTCGTCGGGATCAGGTACAGCGCCTGCTGGTCCTCGGCGCCCAGGCCTTCCTGGCCGCCCTTGCTCACCGCGAACAGGTCGGCTTCGAACTTGGGCAGCTGGCCGGTGCCGCGCAGCGTCGCCTCGTTGACGATGTAGGGCGTGTAGCACTCGGTGTAGCCGTGCTCCTGGGTCTGCACGTCCAGCATGAACTGCGCGAGCGCCCGGTGCAGGCGCGCAACGTGGCGCTTCATCACGGTGAAGCGCGCTCCGCTGAGCTTCACGCCGGTCTCGAAGTCCAGCCCCAGCGGCTGGCCGATGTCCACGTGGTCCTTCACCGCGAAGTCGAACCGGCGCGGCGTGCCCCACTTGCGCACTTCCACGTTGTCGTGCTCGTCGCTGCCCCGCGGCACGCTCTCGTGCGGCAGGTTGGGCACGGCCAGCAGCAGCGCCTGGATCTCGGGCTGGATCTGCTCCAGCCGCGCGGCGGACTGGTCGAGTTCGACCTTGGCCTGCGCAACCTCCGCCATCACGGCATCGGCGGACTCGCCCTTGGCCTTGAGCTGGCCGATCTGCCTGGACAGCTGGTTGCGCCGCGCCTGCAACTCCTCGGTGCGGGTCTGGATGGTCTTGCGCTCGGCCTCCAAGCGCTGGAAGGCTGCGACGTCCAGGAAGGGCTGGGGCGACTTGCGGGCCTCCAGGCGCGCCACCACGGCGGGGAGGTCTTTTCGTAACAGGTTGACGTCGAGCATGAGCTGATTTTATGCGGCGGCCTGAATACGATGGTCGCCCTCAAGGAGAACACCCATGGCCATGCAACTCGATTGCTACCTCAACTTCGACGGCAGGGCGGAAGAGGCCCTGAACTTCTACGCCCAGTGCCTGGGCGGCAAGGTCTCGGCCCTCATGCGCTTCGAAGGCTCGCCGATGGACGACAAGGACCTGCCCGCCAGCTGGAAGCAGAAGGTGATGCACGGCACCGTCGAGGCCGAAGGCGCGCAGATCATGGCCAGCGACGTGCCGCCCACCATGGGCAGCGGCGGCAACTTCAACGGCTTCGCCGTCTCCGTCTGGGTGAAGGACGGCGTGGACCGGGCCCGCAAGGTGTTCGATGCGCTGGCCGCCGGCGGCAAGGTGACCATGCCCTTCCAGCCGCCGTTCTGGGGCGGGCACTTCGGCATGCTGGTGGACAAGTTCGGCGTGCCGTGGATGGTCAGCGCCGAGTGAATCAGGCGAGGCTCGCGGGATCGAGGTTGGCGCCGCACAGCACCAGCGCGACGATCTCGTCGGCCTTGGGTGCGTAGGCACCGGCTTGCAGCGCGGCCAGGCCCAGCGCCGCGGCCGGCTCCACCGCGAGCTTGAAGTCCTTCCACAGCGCGAGCTGCGCGGCGCGGATCGCGT
Source organism: Ramlibacter sp. (assembly GCA_022844525.1). GTDB lineage: Bacteria > Pseudomonadota > Gammaproteobacteria > Burkholderiales > Burkholderiaceae_C > Ramlibacter. Next base: position 10,834 of record JALHLO010000006.1, on the reverse strand, counting down.
CGTCGGGCAGCAGCAGGGCGTCGGCGACGTGGCGCTGCGTGATGTCCCACGCGATGGCGCCGATGCGTTTCGCGCCGAGGGAGTCGGCGGCGATGCCGCCCACCGCAACGTCCACCGGCCGGCCGGCTGCGCGCGCGCGGAACAGCGTGGGCGCGAGCTCCGGCTCCAGCGCGATCACGCGGCTGCGGTCCTCGAACCAGGCGGCCACGCCGGCGATCAGGCCACCACCGCCCACGCTGACCAGCACGCTGTCCGGCGGCTCGCCGCCCTGCTCCTCGATTTCCATCGCCAGCGTGCCGGCGCCCGCCACCACTTCCTCCTGGTCGTAGGCATGCGTGAGCAGCGCGCCGGTTTCGCGCTGGCGCGCAAGGCAGGCTTCCAGCGCTTCGGCGTAGGCCGCGCCGGTGACCACCACCTCGGCGCCGAGCTCGCGCAACTTGGCCTGCTTGGCGGGGCTGCTGACGGTGGGAACGAAGACCTCGCACTTCACGCCGAGGGCCCGCGCGGCCGCGGCGGTGGCGATGCCGGCGTTGCCGCCGGAAGCGACGATCACGCCGCTGCCGGGAATGCGATTGGCGAGCAGGCGGTTGTACATGCCGCGCGCCTTGAAGCTGCCGCCCACCTGCAGGTGTTCGAGCTTGAGCCAGACTTCGGCGCAGGCGACGCCGAAGGCGCTGCCCGGGAGCTTCCACAGGGGGGTGCGGCGGATGAAGGCGCGGCCGTCGGTGGTGAAACGGGCTGCCGCAGCCTCGACTGCCGCGCGCATCAGAACTTCAGCCCCTTCGGCAGCGGGAACTTCACCGTCTCCACGATGCCATCCATCTTGCGCACCGACACCGCGCCCAGCGCCTTGATGCGGTCGATCACGTCCTGCACCAGCAGCTCGGGCGCGGACGCGCCGGCGGTGAGGCCCACGCGATCCTTGCCGGCGAGCCACGCGGGCTGCAGTTCGGCGGCGCTGTCCACCATGTAGCTTTCCACCCCGAGCTTGCGCGCGAGCTCCGCCAGGCGGTTGCTGTTGGAGCTGGTGGGGCTGCCCACCACGATCATCACGTCCACGTCGCGCGACAGCAGCTTCACCGCGTCCTGTCGGTTCTGCGTGGCGTAGCAGATGTCCTGCTGCTTGGGTTCGCGCACGGTCGGGAAGCGCCGCTTCACGGCCTCCTTGATCTCGGCCGCGTCGTCCACCGACAGCGTGGTCTGGGTGACCACGGCCAGGCGCTCGGTCTGCGCGGGCTGCACCTTCGCGACGTCGGCCACGTCTTCCACCAGGTGGATGCCGTGATCGAGCTGGCCCATCGTGCCCTCCACTTCGGGGTGGCCCTTGTGGCCGATCATGATGAACTCGTAGCCTTCCTTGGCCAGCTTCGCCACCTCGATGTGCACCTTGGTCACCAGCGGGCAGGTGGCGTCGAACACGTGGAAGCCGCGGTCCTGCGCCTCCTGCTGCACCGCCTTGCTCACGCCGTGCGCGGAGAACACCAGGGTGGCGCCGGGCGGCACGTCCGCCAGGTCCTCGATGAAGATCGCGCCCTTGGCCTTGAGGTCGTTGACCACGAAGGTGTTGTGCACGATCTCGTGGCGCACGTAGATGGGCGCGCCGAACTTGGCGAGCGCGCGCTCCACGATGTCGATCGCACGGTCCACGCCGGCGCAGAAGCCGCGCGGTTCGGCGAGCAGGATCTCCTGCGGCGAGCCGGCCATCACAGCACCCCGATCACCAGCACCTCGAAGGTGACCGGCTGGCCCGCGAGCGGGTGGTTGAAGTCCAGCAGCAGCCGGTCCGGCTGGCCGTCGCCGTCCTCGTCCTCGCCGAGCTCGCGCACCGAGCCCGCGTACTGGCCCATGCCGTCCGGCGTGGGGAACTTCACCACGTCGCCGACCTTGTGCGCCGTGTTCCTGTCCCCCACCTGGACGAGGAGCTTGCGCGGCACCCACTGCATCATCTCGGGGTTGCGCTCGCCGAAGGCCTCGCCCGCGCCGATCTCGAACTGCGCCCGCGCGCCCTCCTCCAGACCCATCAGCCGCTCCTCGAGCGCGGGCGACAGGGCGCCGGTGCCCAGGGGCATGGTCGAAGGCTTGCCGTCGAAGGTATTGATGATGTCGCCCTCCGGCCCCGCCAGGCGGTAGTGGAGCGTGAGGTAGGAACCGGGTTGCACCCGGAGCGCGGTGGAGGCCATGGAAGTCCCGACAAGGATTTCACCGAAATACCGCCTGGGCGGCCTTCCGGAGTTCAATACACTGGCCTCATTGTAGAAAGTCGGGGCAAGGGGCATCCTGATGGCTCTCAAAGACCTGCCTGCCGACGCGCGGCCGCGGGAAAAACTGCTGGCCCGCGGCCCGGCCGCCCTGAGCGACACCGAGCTGCTGGCGCTGCTGCTGCGCACCGGCACCCGCGGGCGCGGCGTGTTCCAGATGGCCGAGGAGGTGCTGGGGCGCTTCAGCGGCCTGGCGGGCCTGCTGCACGCCAGCGGCGACGAACTGCGCAGGGTCAATGGCCTCGGGGGCCCGGCCAAGCGCTCGGAGCTGCTGGCGGTGCTGGAACTCGCGCGCCGCGCCGTGGCGGAACAACTGAAGGCGCGCGAGGTCTTCGGCTCGCCCGACGCCGTGAAAAATTACCTGCAGCTGCACCTGGCGCGCCGGCCGCACGAGGTGTTCGCCGCCCTGTTCCTCGATGCCCAGAACCGCCTGATCGCCATGGAAGAACTCTTCCGCGGCACCCTGACTCAGACCAGCGTGTACCCGCGCGAAGTCGTCCTCAAGGCCTTGCACCACCACAGCGCGGCGGTGGTGCTGGCCCACAACCATCCCAGCGGCACCGTGCAGCCCTCGCGCGCGGACGAAGCCCTCACCCAGACCCTCAAGGCGGCGCTCGCCCTGGTGGACGTGCGCGTGCTCGATCACGTCATCGTCGCGCCGGGCCAGGCGCTGTCGATGGCCGAGAAAGGCCTCTTGTGAAATCCAAGTCGCTGCAGGACCTGCAGGCCATGAAGAAGCACCTCGCCGAGCGCGAACGCCTGGCGCGCGAGGAAGCCGCGCGGCGCGCCGAGGCGCACAAGCGCAGCGAAGCCGAGCGCGACCTGTTCCAGCGCGCCGCCGGCAAGGTGGAGCGGCTGCGCGCCCACGGGCGCGTGCATCACGCCCCCGAGCCGGTGGCACCGATCCCCGCGCAGCGCCAGCTCGATGACCAGCGCGTGCTGAAGGAAGCGATCAGCGACGAGTTCGATGCCTCCACCCTGCTGGAGACGGACGACGCCCTGAGCTTCCGCCGCCCCGGCGTGGGCATCGACGTGGCGCGCAAGCTGCGGCGCGGCGAGTGGAGCATCCAGTCGGAGATCGACCTGCACGGCCTGCGCACCGACGACGCGCGCGAGGCGCTGGCCGCCTTCCTGCGCGAGGCCATGCGCCAGGGCGTGCGCTGCGTGCGCGTGGTGCACGGCAAGGGCCTGGGCTCGCCCGGCAAGACGCCGGTGCTCAAGGGCAAGGTGCACAGCTGGCTGGTGCAGAAGGACGAGGTGCTGGCCTTCGTGCAGGCGCGCGGGGACGAAGGCGGCGCGGGCGCCGTGGTCGTGCTGCTCAAGCCCACGTGACCGGCACCGGCGCGGCGCGGTCCAGCGGCAGCGGCGGCATCGGCCGGCCGTAAAGGCGCTGCACGCGCAGCGCCAGCGGCGGGTGCGCGTCGAACCAGCCGCCGCGCTCGGCCATGCGCCCCATCAGCAGCAGGTGCTGCACCGTGGGGGGCCACGGTGGATCCGCAGGCATGCGGTCGGCCTCGGCCCGCTGGGTCATCGCCTTGCGCAGCACGCCGCCCAGCCCGTCGCGGCTGCGCGTCCACTGCACGGCCCGCGCATCGGCCAGGAATTCGCGCTGGCGCGACACCGAAGCCTGCAGCGCACGCCCGGCGTACCAGCCGGCCGAACCGATCGCCATGATGGCGCCGCCGAACAGCATGGCCAGGCCGCCGCGCTCGCGCACCGCCTCGCCGAAGCCCCACACCAGTTCCAGCCCCGACACCATGCCGGCCAGCTGCATGTTCAGGCGCGTGTCGCCCTCGTGGATGTGGCTGCATTCGTGGGCGACGATGCCCTGCAGCTCGTCGCGTGTCAGCAGGTCCAGCGCGCCTTGCGTGACCGCGACGACCGCGTCGGCCTCGTCCCAGCCGGCCGCGAAGGCGTTGATCGCCTGGTGCCGCGGCATCACCATGACCAGGGGGCGCGGCATGTGCGCGGCGATGCAGACCTCGTCGACGATGTTGCACAGGCGCTGTTCCGCATGCGACGTGCCGGGGCGCGCCTCGCGCGCGCCCACCCGGCGCGCCAGCCGCTCGGCGCCGCCGGCGGCCTGCAGGTTGGAGGTCTCGATCCACCAGCCGCCCAGCACCAGCAGCAGCGTCACGCCGACGTTCACCGCCAGGAACAGCGGCGGCACGTCCAGCGGGATCGGCGAGACCAGCGTCAACAGCCACCAGCACAGCGCCAGCGCCAGGTGCACGCCGACGACGGTGGCGGCGACGGCCAGGGCGAACAGGAACAGCAGCCTCAGGGTCTCGCCGCGGGCGGCGTCCTGGTGCTCGAAGAAGCGCATGGCGCGCCGGCTCAGAAGGCGAGGCGGGGCGCCTCGCGTTCCTGGGCGTTCTGCGTGGACTGCAGCATCGCGGCCTGGTCGAAGCCGAAGAGGCGGGCGGCGATCAGGGCCGGGAACTGCGAGGCCGCGTCGTTGTAGGCCAGCACCTCGTCGTTGTACGCCTGCCGCGCGAAGCCGATCCGGTTCTCGGTGGAGGTCAGTTCCTCGCTCAGCGAACGCATCGTTTCGTCGGCCTTGAGTTCGGGGTGGCTTTCGGCCACGGCCATCAGGCGGCCCATGGTGCCGCCGAGCTCCTGCTCCGCGAGGGCCAGGGTGTTGACGGTGGCGGCGTCCGTCGGCCGCACCCGCGCCGCGGCAGCCGCGGTGACGGCAGCCCCACGCGCACGGGCCACCGCCTCGAAGGTGGACGACTCGTGCGCCAGGTAGCGCTTGGCGACTTCCACCAGGTTGGGAATGAGGTCGTAGCGCCGCTTGAGCTGCACGTCGATCTGCGCGTACGCGTTGGCGATGCGGTTGCGCCGCTGCACCAGCATGTTGAACACGGCCATGATCCACACGACCACGGCCACGGTGACCGCAAGAACGATCCAGGTAGCAAACTCCACGCACCCCTCCATCCCGTTATTCGCCCATCATAGGGGGCGAGGGGACTTGGCTCAACCGTGCGTATTTCGCATCCAGTCGGCGGTCTGGAAGAAGGAATCGCGCAGGCGAACCCTCAGTTCCTCCGGGACGCCCACCTCGCCCATGGCCTGGTCCATGCAGGCGAGCCACTGGTCCCGCTCGATCACGCCGATGCGAAAAGGCATGTGGCGCGCCCGCAGCCGGGGGTGCCCGAAGCGGTCCGTGTAGTGCTGGGGGCCGCCCAGCCAGCCGCACAGGAACCAGAACAAGTTCTCCCGCGCTCGGGCCAGCTCGGTTCCGTGGGATGCGCGCAACGCCGCGTACTGCGGCTCCAGGTCCATCAGGTCGTAGAAGCGCTCGACCAGCGCCTTCACCTTGTCTTCGCCGCCGATCCACTCGAAAGGTGTGTCATACGACGGCTTGTTGTCACTCTGCATCACGCCATTGTCCCGCAAGGCTATTCGGCGGCCTTGCGCAGGGTTTCCACGACCGGGCGCGCCAGCACCTCGCGCAGGCCCCACCAGCCGGCCGCCAGCGCCAGCACGGCCCCGGCGGCGGCGCCGATGAAGGGCACGAAGGGCGAGGCGGTCCAGGTGAAGCCGAACGCGTACTTCGCCAGCGCCCAGCCCACCACGCCGGCCACGACGCTGGAGAGGAAGCCGGCGAGCAGGCCGACGCCGACCAGCTCGGCCCGCTGCACCTGCCGCAGCAGGCTGGCGCGCGCGCCCACCGCCCGCATGATCGCGAACTCGCGCGCGCGCTCCTCGCGGGTGGCGCTCACCGCCGCGAACAGCACCACCAGGCCGGCGGCCAGCGTGAAGCCGAACAGGAACTCCACCGCGCGCACCACCTTGTCCAGCACGCCTTGCACCTGCGCGATGGTGGCCGACATGTCCACGTTGGTCACGTTCGGGAAGGCGCGCACCAGCGCGTTGTCGAAGCCGCGCCGCTCGGGCGCGCGGAACGCGCCCATGTAGGTCACGGGCATGTCGGGCAACTCGCTGACCGGGTACATCACGAAGAAGTTGGCCCGCATCGAGCCCCAGTCCACCTTGCGCAGCGAAGTGATCTTCGCCTCGCTCGTCATGCCGGCGACCTCGAAGCGCAGGGTGTCGCCCAGCTTCAGCCCCAGCGTGGTGGCGATGCCCTCTTCCACGCTGACGGCGCCCTGCTCCTCGGCCTGCCAGCGGCCCGCCACCACCTCGTTGTGCTGCGGCTGCTGCGCCGAGAAGGACAGGTTGAACTCGCGGTCCACGAGGCGGCGCGCGCGGTCCTCCACGAAGTCGTCGGGCGAGACGGCGCGGCCGTTCACCGCGACCAGCCGGCCGCGGAACATCGGGAACCAGTCCATGCGCTGCACGCCGTTGGCGCGCAGGTTCTGCACGAAGGCCTGGCTCTGCTCGGGCAGCACGTTGATCACGAAGCGGTTGGGCGCGTCGGGCGGCGTGGCCTGGCGCCAGCTCGCGATCAGGTCGGTGCGCAGCAGCACCAGCAGGATCAGCGCCAGCAGGCCCACGGCCAGCGCGCTGGTCTGCACCACGGTGTAGGCGGGCCGCGCGCTGATCTGGCGCGTGGCCAGCACCAGCCAGCGCGGCGCGGTCGCTTCGTTCACCACGCGGCGCAGCAGCTTCACCGCCACCCAGCTCAGGCCGGCGAACACCAGCACCGCGCCGGCGAAGCCGCCCACGGCGATGCCCCCGAGCTTCAGGTCGCTGCTGGCGGCCAGCAGCAGGGCCGCGAAGCCCGACACGCCGATGCCCAGCACCAGCAGCGAGGCGGGCTTGAGGTTGCCGACATCGCGCCGGATCACCCGCAGCGGCGGCACCTGCGCCAGCTGCAGCACCGGCGGCAGCCCGAAGGCGAACAGCAGCGTGAGCCCCATGCCCATGCCGAAAGCCAGCGGCCAGATGCCGGGCGCGGGCAGCGAGGTCTCCACCAGGCCGCCCAGCAGCGCGATGAAGACGAAGTGCACCGCGAAGCCGATGGCCACGCCCAGCAGGCTGGCCGCCGCGCCGATCACGGCGAACTCGAAGGTGTAGCTCCAGGCGATCGTGCGCTGGCTCTGCCCCAGCACGCGCAGCATGGCGCAGTCGTCCAGGTGGCGGCTCGCGAAGGCGCGCGCGGCGAGCGCCACCGCCACCGCGCTGAGCAGCGCGGCCAGCAGGGCGACCAGGTTCAGGAATTTCTCGGCGCGGTCCAGCGTCTGGCGCATCTCGGGCCGGCCGCCGTCGAGCGACTCGATGCGCACGCCGCGCACCTCCGGCCGCTTCGTCTCGGCCTGCGCCCAGTCCGTGAAGCGCGCGACGTCGCGGTCCGCGCCCGCGACCGCCAGGCGCCAGCCGATGCGGCTGGCGGGCTGCACGAGCTTCGTGGCGGGCAGGTCGTCCACGTGGATCATCACGCGCGGCACGAAGTTGAGGAAGCCGCTGCCGCGGTCCGGCTCCAGCGTGATCACGCGCGCAAGGCGCAGCTGCGCGTCCCCCAGCAGCAGCGGGTCGCCCATTTTCAGGCCGAGGGCCTCCAGCACCGCCGCATCCACCCAGGCTTCGCCGCGGCGCGGCACCTCGCGGGTCTTCTCGCCCCGGGTGTCGGGATCGGGCGCGACGCTCAGGTTGCCGCGCAGCGGGTAGCCCTCCTGCACCGCCTTGAGCGCGACCAGGCGGCTGGCGCCGCCTTGCGCGTCGGGCGCGCGCGCCATCGAGGGGAATTGCAGCGTGACCACGCCCTGCAGGCCGAGTGCCTTGGCGCGTTCGGCGAAGGACGGCGGCGGCGGCGTGTCGCTGACCACGACGGCATCGCCGCCCAGGAGCTGGCGCGCGTCGCGCGCGAGGCCGCCCTTCAAGCGGTCGGCGAAGAAGCCGACGGCGGTGAGCGCTGCGACGGCCAGCGTCACGGCGACGATCAGCAGGCGCAGCTCGCCGGCGCGCAGGTCGCGCCTGAGGGTGCGCCATCCGAGGGAGGCGGCGGAAGTGCGGATCACGGAGTCTCCTGGCGCGGCGCGCCGGGTTGGATGTCGTTCATGCGCGGGCGGTTCCTCAGGACGCCGGCCGCGGACGCGCGCCGGCGAGCTCCGGCTGCAGCTGCAGCCGGTCGCGCGCGGTGTAGCAGATGAAGTGGCGGCCGGTGGCGCGGCCTATCGTGCACAGCCCCAGCCGCTCGGCGATCTCGAAGCCCATCTGCGTGGTGCCGCTGCGCGAGACCACGATGGCCACGCCCATCTGCGCGGACTTGATCACCATCTCGCTGGTCAGCCGGCCCGTCGTGTAGAACACCAGCGGGTCCGCGGGCGTCGCGCTCGCGTGCTCCTGCGGGTGCAGCCACATCCAGCCGGCGATGGTGTCGATGGCGTTGTGGCGGCCCACGTCCTCCACGAACAGCAGCATGCGCTCGCCGCGAAAGAGCGCGCAGCCGTGGACGGAGCCCGCGGACTTGTATGTGCTCTCCTGCAGGCGGATCGCGTTGACGATGCCGTACAGCTGCGCCTGGGTGATGCGCGCATCCGGCAGCGGCACGCTCTCCACGTCCTCCATCAGCTGCCCGAACACGGTGCCCTGGCCGCAGCCGGTGGTGACCACGCGGTGCGCCGTGCGCTCCTCGATGCGGTCGATGCCGTCGACGGTCTTCACCGCCGCGGCGCCGACGTCCCAGTCGACGGTGACCGACTCCACCGCGGCGACCGCTTCCACCAGCCGCTGGTTGCGCAGGTAACCCAGCACCAGCCACTCCGGGTAGGCGCCCAGCGTCATCAGCGTCACCAGCTCGCGCTTGTCGACGTAGACCGTCAGCGAGCGCTCCGCGGGAATGGAGATCGTCTCCGTGTCGCCGTGCTCGTTGACGACCTCCACGCCGCGGGTGAGCGGCGCGCGGGCGGTGGTGAGGACGGGGCGGGACATGCCGGAAGGCTACAGGAAAAGAAAAAGGCCAGCCGGTCGGCTGGCCTTGGTGCGGTGGCGGCCTGTTACTTCTTGGTCGCGACGCTGGGCTTGCTGGGCGTCATCTCGGCCGCGTTCGGGCGCACGCTCGGCGGGCTGGTCGCGGTGGCGGCCGGCGAATGCGCGCCGGACGCCTCCAGCGGCTTCTGCTCCGGCGGCGCGTAGGCGAAAGGTCCCGGGTCGGCGCAGGGCGTCGGGGGCAGCGCGGCAGAAGCGGCCACCGGCGTGCTGCCGCCCTGGGAAGCACTGGCCGTCGTCGGCACCGGCTTGGCAGCGGCGGCCGCGGCCACCGCGGAAGAGCCTGCCGTCGCGGCGGCGGCCGGCCTGGCAGCCGCCGTCCGCTTGTAGGCGGCGACGGCCCTGTCCTGCGCCTGGCAGAGCTTGTACGCGTCCACCTTGCCTTGCCAGGCGGTCTTGGCGGCCGCTTCCGCGGCCTTGGCCTTGGCCGCCTCGTCGAGCACCGGCGTCGGCAGCTTGGCCAGCGCGGCTCCGCAGACGGCGAGCGCGGCGGCGGTGAGCATCAGTCGTTTCATCTTGGGTCCTCTCCTCACACGGTCCGCACGGTCTGCGTGTCGTCCACGATGGTCAGCGGCTTGCTGCGCTGCGCCGGGATCTTGCCGGCCTTGATGTCCTCGTACCAGTAGGCGTGGTGCTCCTTGGCCCACTCCTCGTCGACGTAGCCGGTGCGCATGCCCTGGTAGGCGCCGCGCATGCCCACGGTGCCCAGGTAGATGTGGCCGAAGAACAGGCCCATCATCAGCACCGACGCCACCGCATGCACCATGTGCGCCACCTGCATGGTGGAACGCTCGTACAGCAGGTTCGGCACCAGCTTGTCCAGCACGATGCCCGAGGCCGTCACGATCGCGCCCAGCACCAGCACGCCGCCCCAGAACAGCAGCTTCTCGCCGCCGTTGAAGCGGTTGGAGGGCGGCTCGTGGCCCTTGCTCAGGAGGCCGCCGGCCTTGAGCAGCCAGCGCAGGTCGCCGCGCTGCGGCAGGTTGTCGCGGGCGTAGCTGACCACCATGATGACCAGCGACACCGCGAACAGCGGCCCGGCGAAGTTGTGCAGGTTCTTCAGGATGTAGGTGAAGTACCCGAACAGCGTCTGCCCGATCACCGGCAGCAGGAAGAACTTGCCGAAGGCCATCACGATCCCGGAGACGCCGAGGATCACGAAGGCGATGGCGTTGGCCCAGTGCGTCGCGCGCTCGAACGGCGTGAAGCGCTCGATCTTGCGGCCGGTGTCCACGCCGTGCTGGCCGATCGGGCCGAGCGTGAAGTAATGCAGGATGAGCGCCAGCAGCACGATCAGCAGCAGCGCGCCGCCGTAGGGCACGATCCAGTTGTTGCGCACCTCGCGCCACGCCTGGCCCGCGCTCACGAAGCGGGAGCCGGGATACGCCACCGGCCCCTGGATCAGGACGCCCGCTTCCGGGTCCTGCCGCTTGGGCAGGCTGGTGTAGCCCTCCACGCCGCCCTGCACGCCGCGCCACATCGGCGCGTTGTTGCCGGGCTGCACGCGGTTGCGTTGGGCGTTGTTCTGCTCCATGTAGCCCGGTTCGGACGAAGCATCGCGCTTGACCTCCGGCTTCACGTCGAAGATGTTCTGGCCCTGGATGCCGCCGGCACCCGGGCCCGGCACCGGGTCGTCCGGCACCTGGCGCGCCGGCGCGGTGGCCGTGGAGCCACCG
>JALHLO010000005.1 GCA_022844525.1 Ramlibacter sp. | reverse complement strand
TAGGTCGAGAACTTGTAGCCGCGGCGGTATTCGAACTTGTCCACCGCCTTCATCAGGCCGATGTTGCCTTCCTGGATCAGGTCCAGGAACTGCAGGCCGCGGTTGGTGTACTTCTTGGCGATGGAGATCACCAGGCGCAGGTTGGCCTCGATCATCTCCTTCTTCGCCTCGCGCGACGAGGCCTCGCCCTCGTTCATGCGGCGGTTGATTTCCTTCAGTTCGTGCAGCGGCACCACCACCTGCGACTGCAGGTCGGTCAGCTTCTGCTGCAGTTCCTGGATGGCGGGCACGTTGCGCGCGATGATCACGCTCCACGGCTTGCCGGCGGCGGCCTGCTTCTCCACCCAGCGCAGGTTCAGCAGGTTGGGCGGGAACTCCTTGATGAAGGTTTCCTGCGGCATGCCGCACTTGTCCACGATGATGCGGCGCAGCTCGCGTTCCTTCTTGCGGATGTCGTCCACCTGGCCGCGCACCATGTCGCACAGCTTCTCGATGGTCTTGGCCGTGAAGCGGATGCTCATCAGCTCTTCCGACAGGGCCTTCTGCGCCTTGTGGTACGCCGGGGTGCCCCAGCCTTCCTTGTCGTAGACCTTGTGGACCTTCTCGAACAGGGTCGCGATGCGGTCGAAGCGTTCCAGCGCCTGCGCCTTGAGCTCCTCGAGCTTGCGGGTCAGGGCCTTGGAGCCGCCCGAGCCGTCGTCGTCGTCGTCGGCGTCGAACTCGTCGAAGTCCTCTTCCGCCACGTAGTCGTCGGCTTCGTTCGGGTTGGAGAAGCCGTCGACGATGGTGGAGATGACGATCTTGCCTTCGCGGATCTCCGCGGCCAGGCGCAGGATCTCGGCGATGGTGGCCGGCGAGGCGGAGATCGCCTCCATCATGGCCATCAGGCCGCCTTCGATGCGCTTGGCGATCTCGATCTCGCCCTCGCGCGTGAGCAGTTCCACCGTGCCCATCTCGCGCATGTACATGCGCACCGGGTCGGTGGTGCGGCCGAACTCGCTGTCCACGGTGGACAGGGCGGCTTCGGCTTCCTCTTCCGCTTCTTCTTCCGTGGCGGCGGTGGGCCCGGTGTTCGTCAGCAGCAGCGTCTCGGCATCGGGCGTCTGCTCGTACACGGCCACGCCCATGTCGTTGAGCATGGACACCACGACTTCCAGCGTCTCGGCGTCGACCAGCTTCTCGGGCAGGTGGTCGGTGATCTCGGCGTGCGTCAGGTAGCCGCGCGTCTTGCCCAGCTTGATCAGGCTCTTCAGGCGCTGGCGGCGCTTGAGCATTTCCTCTTCGGTCAGGATCGTCTCGTCCAGGCCGAATTCCTTCATCAAGGCGCGTTCCTTCGCCTTGCTGATCTTCATGCGCAGGGGCTTGACCTTCTCGGTGACCGCCGCCACTTCCTCGACGACCACCGGGTCGCTGTCGGCGAAGTCCTCGACGTCGGTCAGGTCCACGTCCTCCTCGCCCTTGGCGGCGGGTTCCGCCGCCTTCGGCTTGCGGCCCCGCTTGGCGCCGGTGGCGGCCTTGGGCGGCGTGGCGACCTCGGCGCTCGCCTTGGGCGGGCGGCCGGGTTTCTTCTTCACGGCCTCATCGGCGACGGCGGCGCTCTTCGCGGGCTTCTTCGCTTCTTCCTTGGCGGCGGGCTTGGCGGGGGACTTCGTGGGCACGTTCTTGGCTGCTTTCGTGGCGGGCTTGCCGTCGGTCTTGACGACCTTCAGCTGGGCCTTGGCGGAGGTTTGGGATGAGGATTGGACTGGCTTTCGGTCGGCAGGTTTCGCAGCGGTGGACGGCTTCGCGGACTTTTGAACGGGCATACGACCTCTGAACAGGACAGCAGGAACAAAAATGCGCCACGACAACCCGGCGCGGGTGAAAGAAGGCCGACCTGGGCCTTACGGGCAAGATGGGTGGGCGAACATTTGGTGTGCAGTCCTTGCGGCGATGTGGCCTGTGCCCGCTTGGGGCGCCGCGCGTTGCGCGGAGGGCCGGTCCGGAGGTGCTGCTGTCGCTCTTGCCGCGTAGCAAACCCTACATTATACCGGCGGCCGAGGAATTCAAGCCTTGGCCTGGGGCTTTTGGCTTTCCTGCAACGCCCGCTGCCGCCGGCTGAGCTCGTAAAGCCGCTCGACGCGGCCCGGTTCCGAGGCGGGAAGCTTGCCCACCCGCTGGATCTCCTCGGCCACCGCGTCCAGGTGGATCAGGGTGATGGCCCGGCGCAATTCCGGCTCCCCGACCTCCTCCACGTCGTGGGCGCGGCCGCTGGGCTGCATCTCGTCCAGCGCGTTCAGCCGGGCGGCCAGCTCGGAAAAGGGCTGGCCCTCGATCCCCAGCTGCAGCACCGCCCAGGGCTCGCCGCCGTGCTCGTGGTAGCGGGTGTCGATCCAGGAAAACAGGTCGCCATGGGGCGACTGCAGCTCGCACAGCAGGTGGTGGTCGTCGTTGGTGAGCAGGTCCCAGGCCTGGGAGTTGCGCAGGACCGCGCGCGCGATGTGTTCCGCCATGGCGATCGTCTTGGGCTTGATCGCGTGCCGCCGGCCGGCGCCGTAGGCGCGCTGCTTGTACGGCGACTCCGCGTCCTTGCGCTTCCTCGGCGCGGACTTGCCTTCGGGGCGGGCCAGGCCCCACAGCTCCATCAGGTCGTGCTCGCCCAGCTGGGCCCGCTCGGCGATCACCCCGAGCAGCTGCTTGCGCAGCGCCCCTTCCGGCAGCTGCTTCCACAGGGGGCCGGCGTTGCTGACCATCTTCGAGCGCCCTTCCGCGGTGCCGAGGTCGCAGCCTTCGGCCGCCGAATCCACCAGGAACTCGCTCAGGGGCACCGCCTGCCGCACGAAGCGGGCGAAGGCCTCGTGCCCGTACTCGCGGATGTAGCTGTCCGGGTCGTGCTCGGAGGGCAGGAACAGGAACTTCACGCTGCGCACGTCGCTGGCATAGGGCAGGGCGCCGTCCAGGGCCTTGCGGGCCGCGCGCCGGCCGGCGGCGTCGCCGTCGAAGCTGAAGACCACGCTGTCGGTGAAGCGGAACAGCTTCTGCACGTGGTCGGTGGTGCACGCCGTGCCCAGGGTGGCCACGGCGTTGGGGAAGCCCAGCTGCGCCAGCCCGATGACGTCCATGTAGCCCTCGGTCACCAGCACGAAGCCGTGCTCGCGCAGCGCGTTGCGCGCCTCCCACAGGCCATAGAGCTCGCGGCCCTTGCTGAAGACGGGCGTCTCCGGCGAGTTGAGGTACTTGGGCTTCTCGTCGCCCAGCACCCGGCCGCCGAAGCCGATGCACTCGCCCTTGACGTTGCGGATGGGGAACATCACGCGGTCGCGGAAGCGGTCGTAGCGCTTGTCGTCCTCCTCGTTGACGATCACCAGGCCGCTTTCGGCCAGCAGCGGGTCGTCGTACTCGGGGAAGACGCTGGCCAGCGTGCGCCATCCTTCGGGGGCGTAGCCCAGGCCGAACTGGCGCGCGATCTCGCCGGAGACGCCCCGCTTCCTGAAGTATTCGATGGCCCTCGGCGAGTTCTTCAGGTGCTTGCGGTAGGCGGCCCCCGCCTTCTCCAGCACGTCGGTCAGCGTCGCCTGCTTCTGTTTCTGTTCGGCCTGGCGCGCGCGCTCGGCCGGCGAGATGTCCTCCTCGGGCACCTGCATGCCGTACTGGCCGGCGAGGTCCTTCACCGCCTCCACGAAGTTCATGCCCGCGTAATCCATCAGAAAGCCGATGGCATTGCCGTTCTTGCCGCAGCCGAAGCAATGGAAGAACTGCTTGGACGGGCTGACGGTGAAGGACGGCGTCTTCTCGCCGTGGAACGGGCACAGCCCCGAGAAATTCGCCCCGGTCTTCTTCAACTGCACGTAGCGGCCGACGATCTCGACGACGTCGGCGCGGGCGAGCAGTTCCTGGATGAAGTTCTGGGGGATGGCCACGATCCCGGGTATTCTGCACCGCCCCGAAACCGACTACGCTTCACCCACAATCGCATTGGAGACCGGCATGGCCAGCATCTTCGAACAGGACCTGCCGCGCAACGCGGCGAACTTCACGCCGCTGTCGCCGCTTTCGTTCCTCGAGCGCACCGCCGAGGTCTACCCCCAGCGCACCGCGGTCATCCACGGCCCGCTGCGCCGCAACTGGCAGCAGACCTACGAGCGCTGCCGGCGGCTGGCGAGCGCCCTGCAGCGGTCCGGGCTGGGCAAGGGCGACACGGTGGCGGTGATGCTGCCCAACACGCCGCCCATGGTGGAGGCGCACTTCGGCATCCCGATGGCGGGCGCGGTGCTCAACACCCTGAACACGCGCCTCGACCCGGAGGCCATCGCCTTCATGCTGGAGCACGGCGAGGCCAAGGCCGTGATCGTCGACCCGGAGTTCGCGCCGGTGATGCGCAAGGCGATCGCCCTGCGCAAGGAGGCGAAGCCGCTGCTGGTGATCGACGCGGAGGACGCGCTCTTCGCCGGCGACGCGCAGCGCATCGGCAGCACGACCTACGAGGAGTTCCTGGGCCAGGGCGACCCGGCCTTCGCCTGGGAACTGCCCGCCGACGAGTGGGACGCGATCGCGCTGAACTACACCAGCGGCACCACCGGCAACCCCAAGGGCGTGGTCTACCACCACCGCGGCGCGGCGATCAACGCGATCTCCAACATCCTGGAATGGGACCTGCCCAAGCACGCGGTCTACCTGTGGACGCTGCCCATGTTCCACTGCAACGGCTGGTGCTTCCCCTGGACCATCGCGGCGCGCGCCGGTGTCAACGTGTGCCTGCGCAAGGTCGAGGCCAGGGCCATGGCCGATGCGATCCGCGAACACGGCGTCACCCACTACTGCGGCGCGCCAATCGTGCACGGCCTGCTGGTGAACGCGCCCGAGGAGCTGAGGAAGGGCCTGCCCCAGGGCGTGAAGGCGATGGTGGCCGGCGCGGCGCCGCCCGCCTCGCTGATCGAAGGCATGGAGAAGATGGGCTTCGACCTGACCCATGTCTATGGCCTCACCGAGGTCTACGGCCCCGCCACCGCCTGCGCCAAGCACGAGTCCTGGGACCGGCTGGACATCGGCGAGCGCGCGCGGCTGAACGCCCGCCAGGGCGTGCGCTACCACCTGCAGCGCAGCGCGCAGGTGCTCGATTCGCAGACCATGCAGCCGGTGCCCTGGGACGGCGAGACCATGGGCGAGATCATGTTCCGCGGCAACATCACGATGAAGGGCTACCTGAAGAACCCGAAGGCGACGCAGGAAGCCTTCGCCGGCGGCTGGTACCACACGGGCGACCTCGCGGTGCAGTACCCGGACGGCTACATCAAGATCAAGGACCGCAGCAAGGACATCATCATCTCGGGCGGCGAGAACATCTCGTCGATCGAGGTGGAGGACGTGCTGTACCGCCACCCCGACGTGCTGGCCGCGGCGGTGGTGGCCAAGCCGGATGCGAAGTGGGGCGAGACGCCCTGCGCCTTCGTCGAACTGAAGCCGGGCTCCAGCCTCACGCCCGAGGACGTGGTGGCGCACTGCAGGAAGCACCTGGCGGGCTTCAAGGTGCCGCGGGCCGTGGTGTTCGGCGAGCTGCCCAAGACGTCCACCGGCAAGATCCAGAAGTTCGAGCTGCGCAAGAAGGCGGGGTCGGCCTCGGCGATCGACGTCTGAGCGCCGTTCGCCGATCAAAGGCGCGAGGCAGGCGGGCGCCCGCCGTGTAGATTCCGGGTTTCCCGTTCCCACGGAGATCCGGCGATGAGGATGGCGGCGCGCAAGGGAAGGACGGCGTGGTGGCGCTGGCTGGCGGCCTGCGCCGTGCTGGCGCTGACGTCGTGCAGCGGTGGCGGGGGCCGGGGCGAGCGGCCGCCCAA
The DNA here is from genome assembly GCA_022844525.1 of Ramlibacter sp. Classification (GTDB taxonomy): domain Bacteria; phylum Pseudomonadota; class Gammaproteobacteria; order Burkholderiales; family Burkholderiaceae_C; genus Ramlibacter. The sequence goes on along the minus strand of JALHLO010000005.1, from coordinate 37,403 downwards.
CATCCTGTTCGTCATCATGGACGACGTCGGCATCGACCAGATGGCGGCCTTCGGCTACGGCGGCCCGGTCCCCCCGTCGGTGCCCAACATGGACGCCGTGGCCGCCGCCGGGGTGCGCTTCCGCAACACCTGGTCCATGCCCGAATGCTCGCCGGGGCGCGCCGCCTTCTTCGTCGGCCGCTTCCCGCACCGGACCAACATCTACCAGGCGATCGGCCCCAACGACCTGGCGCAGTCGCAGGTCTCGCCCTACGACGCGACGGTGCCGAAGCTGCTCAAGCAGGTGGGCTACGAGAACGGCATGTTCGGCAAGTTCCACCTGGCCGGCCCGGACCACAACCAGGCCGGCAACGGCACGCCGTCGGTCCTGGGCTGGGACCATTTCACCGGCTGGATCGCCGGCGTGCCGGCCTCCATCGACACCACCGCCGGCGGCATCGCCCCGGCCCGGACCTATTCCTGCGGCTTCGTGCCCCCCGCCGGTCAGCCCGGGGGCGCCGACACGGGAGCCTGCTGGCGGGCGGACGGCAGCTGCAGCATCATGACCCGGGCCCGGCCGTCCGAAGACGCGGCGGGGCTGCAATGCCTGCAGGCCGGCGGCATCCTCGTCCCCAACCAGGCCTGCGGGGTGCGGCCCGCGACGCTGGACTTCCGGCGCGAGAACGCCTACTACGTGTCGCCGCTGGTGGTGGTCAACGGCACCAGCGTGGAGCCGGTGCCGCTGGACGACCCGCGCGGGCGCGGCTACCGCACGAAGATCGAGGCCGATGCGGCGATCGCCTGGATCAAGGCGCGCGCGCCCGGGCGCCCGTGGATGGCGACCGTCAGCTTCAGCGCCGCCCACACGCCGCTGCAGCAGCCGCCCATGGGCCTGGTGCCGCACAGCGGCCATGCCGACAAGGACGCCCTGGACTGCAACGGCGTGCTGGCCGGCCGCGTGCTGCAGAACCAGATGACCGAGGCGATGGACACCGAGTTCGGCCGCATCCTGGTGGAGACCGGCATCGCCAGGCGCGGCGCCGACGGCGCCCTGCAATACGACCCGAAGGCCACCAACACGGTGATCGTGATCGTCGGCGACAACGGCTCCATGGGCTTCACGGTCAAGCCGCCCTTCAACGCGCAGCTGGCCAAGGGCACGACCTACCAGACCGGCATCTGGGACCCGCTGATCGTCGCCGGTCCCCAGGTGGCGCAGCCCGGCCGCGCCGTGGAGCACATGGTCAACATGGTCGACGTGTTCCAGCTGTTCGGCGAGCTGGCGGGCATCGACGTCCACCGGACGGTGCCGCGCTCGCTGGATTCGGTGGCCCTGCTGCCCTACCTGACGCGGGCCGACCAGCCCGGCCTGCGCACCATCAACTTCGCGCAAAGCGGCTTCAACACCCAGGCCAACGGCGGACGCAACGGCCCCTGCGTGATCAACACGGCCTGCACGCAGATCCCGATGACCAAGAGCGTGTGCGAGGACAACGCCGGCGTCTGGTGGGGCAGCGGCTACACCGATCCCTCGGTGGTGCCCAACGGGGGCACCGGCTACGCGGGCTGCTGCCAGGTCAACCAGGCCTTGCACCGGTCGGGGCAGGCCATGGTGTCCACGCTGCCCGAGATCTCCAGCGCGCTGCGCAACGAGCGCTACAAGATCGTCCGCAACACGACCCAGACCTACGACACCGCCGCCGACAGCTGCAGTGCCGTGACCACCAACGAGTTCTACGAGATCGACCAGGCCACGCCGACGCCCTTGCTGGACAACCCGGACCGCAACCTGCTGCTGGCGCCCCTGTCGGTGGAACTGCAGCGCGTGTACGGCGAGCTGACCGCGAAGCTGGACGACCTGCTCGCCTCCGAGCCCGCCTGCCCGGGCGACGGCAACCGGGACGGCAGCGTCGACGACCAGGACCTGGTGAACTGGCGCCAGATCGCCGACCAGTGGGGGCTGTCCAGCGTCTACGACTTCTTCGCCGACGCCCGCACCGATGCGGCGGACGGCCAGCTCATCCGGCAGAACGCGGGCACGGCGTGCCCCCGCAGCCATGGCGTCTACTAGGCCCGCGCGCCGGACCCTGCTGCTGGGCGGCGCCGCGCTCGCCGCCTCGGCCGCGGGCGGCTGGGTGGGCTGGCGGGCCTGGACCGCACGACAGCGCGCGGGCCGGCGGCCGGTGGTGCGCATCGGCGATGGCGTCACGACGCCCAGGGACATGGCGTGGATCCCCGGCGGGACCTTCCTGATGGGAAGCGACCACGCGCTGGCGCGCTTCGACGAGCGGCCCGCGCACGCGGTGCGCCTGCGCGGCTTCTGGATCGACGTGACCCACGTGACGAACGACCAGTTCGCCGAATTCGTGCGGCGCACGGGCTACGTGACCACCGCGGAGAAGAAGCCCGACTGGGAAACGGTCCGCGTGCAGTTGCCCCCCGGCACCGCCAGGCCGCCGGACGAGGTGCTGGTGCCCGGCGCCATGGTGTTCGTCGGGACGCGGGCGCCGGTGCGCCTGGACGACTATTCGCAGTGGTGGCGCTACGTGCCCGGTGCGGACTGGCGCCATCCGCAAGGCCCGCGCAGTTCCATCGCCGGCAAGGGCGACCATCCGGTCGTGCAGGTGAGCCACGAGGACGCGGGGGCCTACGCGCGCTGGGCGGGCAAGCGCCTGCCGACCGAGGCGGAGTGGGAGTTCGCCGCGCGCGGCGGCCTGGAGCAGGCCACCTACGTGTGGGGCGACGACCTCGCGCCGGGTGGCGAGCGGCAGGCGAACTACTGGGACACCCGCGACCGCCCCTTCCCGGTGGTCCGGCCCGAGGCCGGCGGCGCGGCCGGCACGACCCCGGTCGGGACCTTCCCGCCCAACGGCTACGGCCTGCGCGACATGACCGGCAATGCCTGGCAGTGGGTGGCCGACTGGTACCGCGCCGACTACTTCGCCGCGCAGGCGCGCGCCGCGCGCGAGGCGATCGACAATCCGCGCGGTCCCGACGACAGCTTCGATCCCGCGGATGCCGGCGTGCCGCCCCATGCGCCCAAGCGGGTGATCCGCGGCGGCTCCTTCCTCTGCAACGCCGACTACTGCATGTCGTACCGCGCGAGCGCGCGGCGCGGCAGCGACCCGTACAGCCCGATGTCGCACCTGGGCTTCCGCCTCGCGCGCGACGCCTGAGGCGCCGCACCGAGGAGGGGTCGGCTGGCGCGGTTCAGGTCTTCAGGGCCAGCCCGAGCCGGTCGATCAGCACCTTCTCCTTGACGTGCTGCTCGCGGATGAACTTCTCGTAGTCGGCGCTGTTCATGTAGATCACCGACTGGTCGTACTTCTCGAAGGCGGCGAGCACCGCCGGGTCGTCCAGCGTCCGGCGGAAGGCGTCGTGCAGGCGCCGCGTGACGGCCGCGTCCATGCCCTTCGGGCCGCCGATGCCGAAGGGCGACTCCGAGATCGTGTCGTAGCCCAGTTCGTTGAGCGTGGGCACGCTCGCCCACTTCTTCGTGCGCCTGGCGCCGTAGGTCGCCAGCAGCCGCGCCGTGCCGCCATCGACGTGGCCCGACCAGCCGGTGGAGTCGCTGTGCGCCATGGTGTGGCCGCCCAGCATGGCCTGCATGCCGTCGGCGAAGCCCTTGAAGGGCACGTGCTGCAGCTTGATCCCGGCCTTGTCCGCGAACTCCTCCACCGCCAGGTGCGGCGTGGTGCCCTGGCCGGGCGAGCCGTAGGTGAACTTGCCCTGATTGGCCTCGGCGAAGTCGTGTTCTCCACCACGATCTGCTGGCCCAGCGTCTTGCCGGCGCTTTCGCCGATCGCGCGCATCACGGCGTCGGTGGCGCCGCCGGCGGGCCACGGGCAGATCAGCTTGATGGGACCTCCTGGGTGGTGAGGCAATCCAGCCCAGCTCTTGCGCGCACCCATGAGGGAAAGCCTGTAACCCTGGCGCCTTGGCGACTGCCGCCGCAGGCATACTCGGCCGCATGCGTGTGCTGAGCCCTGCCATGGCCTACGTGGCCGCCCATCCCGGCACCTTCACCAAGCGCGTGCTCAAGGGCTTCCAGGCCAACCAGGGCCTGCTGCTCGCGGGCGCGGTGGCCTACTACGCCTTGCTGTCGGTGGTGCCCCTGCTGGTGCTGACCGTGATCGCGCTGTCCCGCGTGCTGGACGCCAACGAGCTGCTGGCGACCCTGGGCGTGTACCTGGAGTGGCTGATGCCCGGGCAGTCCAAGCCGATCGTGGCCGAACTGACCAACTTCGTCATGCACCGGGAAGTGATCGGCTGGGTGCTGCTGGTCACCATGCTGTTCTTCAGCTCGCTGGCCTTCACCGTGCTGGAAAAGGCCATGGCGGTGATCTTCCTGCACCGCTTCGCGATCAAGCGGCGCCGCTTCCTGGTGTCCGCGCTGCTGCCTTACTGCTACATCCTGTCGCTCGGGTTCGGGCTGCTGGTGGTGACGCTGGTGGCCGGCAGCATCCAGGCGCTGGGGCAGAACAACGTGCACTTCCTGGGCCGCGACTGGTCGCTCGAAGGCGTCTCCGGCCTGCTGCTGTACCTGCTGGGGCTGGTGGGCGAGATCTTCGTGCTCACCTCGGTGTACATGGTGATGCCGGTGGGCAAGCTGTCCTGGCGGCACGCGCTGATCGGCGGGGTGACGGCGGCGCTCCTGTGGGAGATCACGCGGCACCTGCTGGTGTGGTACTTCGCCACGCTGTCGCAGGTCACCGTGGTGTACGGGTCGCTCACCACGGCGATCGTCGTGCTCCTGAGCTTCGAGATCGCCGCCACGCTGCTGCTGCTGGGGGCGCAGGTGATCTCGGAGTACGAGCGGATCGAGCGCAAGGAAGAGGGGCCGGTGCGGGCTCCGGGCACGGCGTAGCCGCACCGCCCGTCCGCCCGCGCGGCGATGACGGGTCAGTCGCCCATCACCACGCCTTCGCGCCGCGGGTCGGCGCCGCCGAACCAGCCCGTGGGCGTGCGCTGGATCGCCTGCAGCCCGCTGGTCATGTCCTGCTCGCGCACTTCATGCGCGCGGGACTGCAGTGCCTGCACCACCCCGGCCGGGAAGCGCCGCTGCTCCAGCAGCGTCGGTCCGTTGTTGGAGCCGAAGTTCGGCAGGTCGATCGCCTGCTGCGCGTTCAGGCCCCAGTTCAGCACGCCGTACAGCGTCTTGGCCGTGTAGTGGATGATCAGCGCCCCGCCGGGGCTGCCGCCGCTCATCACCAGCTGGCCGGTGGCCTTGTCGAACACCAGCGTGGGCGCCATCGAGGAGCGCGGCCGCTTGCCGGGCTGCACGCGGTTGGCGATGGCGCGGCCCTGCGCGTCGGCGGGCGCGAAGCTGAAGTCGGTCAGCTCGTTGTTCAGCAGGAAGCCGCGCACCATCTGGCGCGCGCCGAACTGGTCCTCGATCGTCGTCGTCATCGCGATGGCGTTGCCCTGCGCGTCGACGATGCTGATGTGCGAAGTGCCGTACTCCACCTGCTCCGGGCTGGGCGCGTAGCGGGCCGCGCGCTGGCCGGGCGTACCCGGTTGCGCGGTCTTCATGCTCTGCGCGCCGATCAATGCGGCGCGCGTGCGCAGGTAGGCGGGGTCCAGCAGGCTCATCCAGCTGCCGGCGGGCGGCTGCACGAAGTCGGGATCCGCGAGGTACAGGCCGCGGTCGGCGAAGGCCAGGCGCGCGGCTTCCGTGTACAGGTGCAGCCAGTCGGCGGAGGGCAGCCCGTCCACCAGCGGCAGCGTGTCCGCATTCGTCTGCGCGAGGATGCCGAGGATCTGGCCGACGGCGATCGCGCCGGAACTGGGCGGCGGGAAACCGCAGACGCGGTAGTCCTTCGCGCGGGCCCGGTGGTCGTGGCAGATCGGTGCGCGCTTCTTCGGCTGGTAGCCAGCGAGGTCGGACAGCGCCAGCTTGCCGGGGTTGCCCGGGTGCCGCTGCACCTTGTCGACGATGGCCTGCGCGATCTCGCCCGTATAGAAAGCGCCCGGGCCTTCGTTGGCGACGCGCCGCAGCACCGCCGCGAGTTCCGGGTTGCGCAAGGTGCTGCCGACGGCGACCGGCTCGCCGTTCGGCTGGAAGAAGTAGGCCTTTGCGACCGGGTCCTTCTGCAGGTGCGCGTCGCCCTTGGCGAGCGTGTTCAGCCGCGCGCTCACGCGGAAGCCCTGTTCGGCCAGGCGGATCGCCGGCTGGAACAGCGCGGCCCAGGGCAGGCGCCCGTACTGCCGGTGCGCCATCTCCAGCATCCTGAGCGTGCCGGGCACGCCCACCGAGCGGCCGCCCACCACGGCCTCCGCGAACGGCAGCGGCTTGCCGTCGGCCGCGAGGAACAGGCGCTCGTCCGCCGCGGCCGGCGCCGTCTCGCGCCCGTCGAAGGCCTCCACCTCGCGGCCGTTGAAGTGCAGCAGGAAGGCGCCGCCGCCGATCCCGCTGGACTGCGGCTCCACCAGCGTGAGCACCATCTGCACCGCGATCGCGGCGTCGATCGCCGAGCCGCCCGCCTTGAGCACCTGGTAGCCCGCGTCGGTGGCCAGCGGGTTGGCCGCCGCGACGGCGAAGCGGGAGCTCGCCCAGCCGGGCTTGGCCGTGAAGCCGGAGGGCGCTTCGGGCTGCTGCGGGACGGTGTAGTCGAAGCGGGAAGGCGGGCTGGCGCAGGCGGCCAGCAGGCTCGCCGCGGCAAGCCAGGTGAGGAGGGGGCGGCGCATCGTCGGTCCTTGTCCCGGGTCTTGGTGACCCGGGACTATAGGGCGCCGCCCGCCCGCGCGGGGACGCGGCTTACTTCGGCGCCAGGCGGATCGCGCCGTCGAGGCGGATCACCTCGCCGTTGAGCATGTCGTTCTCGAAGATGTGCTTGGCCAGCTTGGCGTAGTCCTCGGGCGTGCCCAGGCGCGAGGGGAAGGGCACGCTGGCGGCCAGCGCGTCCTGCACTTCCTTGGGCATGCCGAACAGCATGGGCGTGCCGAAGATGCCGGGGGCGATGGTCATGTTGCGGATGCCGTTGCGGGCGAGGTCGCGCGCGATGGGCAGCGTCATGCCGACCACGCCGCCCTTGGAGGCGCTGTACGCGGCCTGGCCGATCTGGCCGTCGTAGGCGGCGACGGAGGCGGTGGAGATCATGCAGCCGCGCTCGCCGGTGGCTTCCGGCTCGTTCTTGGCCATCGCCTCGGCGGCCAGGCGGATCATGTTGAAGGAGCCCACCAGGTTCACCATGATGGTCTTCTGGAACACGCCCAGGTTGTGCGCGCCGTTCTTGCCGACCGTCTTCTCCGCCGGCGCGATGCCGGCGCAGTTGACCAGGCCCATCAGCTTGCCCAGGGAGACGGCCTTGGCCACCACGGCCTGGCCGTCGGCTTCCTGGCTCACGTCGCACTTGACGAAGGCGCCGCCGATCTCCTTGGCGACCTGCTCGCCCTTTTCCGCCTGCATGTCGGCGATGACGACCTTGGCGCCGCTGGCGGCCAGCATGCGCGCGGTGCCTTCGCCGAGGCCCGAGGCGCCGCCGGTGACGATGAACACCTTCCCCTTGATTTCCATCTCTGCTCCTGGTGTGACGTTGACGTAAACGTCAATTATGGAGCATGAAAAAGCCCGCGCTCGGGCGGGCCCTGGAACCGGTGCGGGAGGGTAGGACGACCGGAGACTGCCTGTTGTTCTTCCTCGTTCAGCGGAAGCCGACGCGGTCCAGCATCTGCTGCACCTTCACGGTATTGCCGCCGACGGCGGCCAGCGGGATGGTCTCGGCCTTGAAGTCGCCGCCGCCGCTCATGGCCTGCAGCGCGGGGTTGTTCACCTTCACGCCCTTGGCCGTGGGCCACTCGTTGTTGCCGTTGGCGAAGTAGTTCTGCGCCTCGGCGCTGGCCAGGTACTCGAGGAACTTCACCGCGTTGGCGGTGTTCCGGCTGTTCTTCGCGACCGCGCCGCCGGCGATGTTCAGGTGCGTGCCCCAGGACTGCTGGTTCGGGAACACGATGCCCACCTTCTCCATCAGCGCCTTGTCTTCCGGCGCGGTCGAGCGCAGCAGGCGGGCGATGTAGTAGCTGTTGCTCACCGCGACCTGGCATTCGCCGGCGCCGACCGCCTTGATCTGGTCGGTGTCGCCGCCCTTGGGCGCGCGCGCCATGTTGTCGACGATGCCCTTGAGCCAGGCTTCGGTCTTCTGCTCGCCCACGTGCTGCAGGACGGCGCCGAACAGCGACAGGTTGTACGGGTGCGAGCCGGAGCGCAGGCAGACCTTGCCCTTGTTCTTCGGGTCGGCCAGTTCCTCGTAGGTGTCGACGTCCTCGCGCTTGACCTTCACCTTGTCGTACACGATGACGCGGGCGCGGGTGGACAGGCCGAACCAGCTGGTGCCCTCCGGCGTGGCGGCGGAACGGTACTGGGCGGGGATCGCGTCGTCCAGCAGCTTCGACTTGACCGGCTTGAACAGGCCGTCCACTTCACCCTTGTACAGGCGGGCGGCGTCGACCAGCAGGATCACGTCGGCGGGGGAGGCGGAGCCTTCGGCCTTCAGGCGGGCCAGAATACCGGCATCGTCGGCATCGACGCGGTTGATCTTGATGCCCGTGGCCTTGGTGAAGTTGCTGTACAGCGCCTCGTCCGTCGAATAGTGGCGGGCGGAGTAGAGGTTCAGCACCTGTTCCTGCGCGGCGACCGAGGTCACGGTGGCGAGGAGCAGCGTCGCGATGCCGGCGGCCTTGGAGATCATCTGTGCGTTTCCTTTCAGGGTAGTCTTTGGGTTGCGTTGTCCGCGATGATAAAACAAACACGAATCATTCTCAATAAAATTGGCATCCGCTTGACCCAGGTCATGCTTTTCGGGGCAGCGGCCTGGCTCGCGGGGTGCGCCAGTCCCCCCAGTCCGCCGCCGGAGGTGGTCCAGCCGCCGCCGGTGGCGGTGCCCAAGGTGCCGCCGCGGGTCGGGCTGGCGCTGGGCGGCGGTGCCGCCCGCGGCTTTGCCCACGTGGGCGTGATCCAGGTGCTGGAGGAGGCGGGGATCAAGCCCAACCTGGTCGTGGGGACTTCCGCCGGCAGCCTGGTGGCCGCGCTCTATGCCAGCGGCCGCAGCGGCCCGCAGCTGCAGGCGGTGGCCATGAACATGGAGGAGGCGGCCTTCGCGGACTGGACGCTGCCGATCTTCAGCCGCGGCGTGCTGCGCGGCGAGGCGCTGGCCCGCTACGTCAACGCACAGGTGGGCAACCGGCTGATCGAGAACATGGCGCTGCCCCTGGGCATCGTCGCCACCGACCTGAATTCCGGGCAGGGCGTGCTGTTCCGCCGCGGCGACACGGGGACGGCCGTGCGCGCATCGAGCGCGGTGCCGGCGGTGTTCCTGCCGGTGAAGATCGGCAGCCAGGAGTTCGTGGATGGCGGGCTGGTGTCGCCGGTGCCCGTGCGCTACGCGCGCCAGATGGGCGCGGAGCTGGTGATCGCGGTGGACATCTCCAGCGCGCCCGAGGGCAACCCCTCGGCCGACCCGCTGCAGATCCTGCTGCAGACCTTCGCCATCATGGGCAAGAGCATCAACAGCTGGGAGCTGAAGGACGCGGACATCGTCGTGCGGCCGGCGCTCGCCGGCATGGGCAGCGGCGATTTCGCCGGCAAGCGCCGCGCCATCGACGCCGGCCGCGCCGCGATGCAGGCGCTGTTGCCGCAGCTGCGCGCCGCGCTGGAGGCGAAGGCGCACGCGCCATGAAAAAAGCCCTCAGTCTTGCGACTGAGGGCCAATGGATCCCTGAACCCGTGTTCCGAAGGACCCGAGGAGACAACCTGAAGAACCCCTGGCTCGACGCCAGAAGTATCGGATAGATGCCACTCTAGTTGTAGAGTTCCTGCTCCAGCGAACCGGTGTCAGGAACCCGCAATCTCACGCAGGATTCAGGCAGCGCGCTTGGACTTGGCCGGGGCCTTGGAAGCGTTCACGGCCGTGTTGGCGACGGCGTTGAAGTTGGCTTCGGCGACGTCGGCAGCCTGCTTGACGGCCTTCTGCACGGATTCCAGGGCGTTGTTGCCGGCGGCAACGGCGCTCTTGAACACGGCGACGGCGGTCTCGGAGCCGGCCGGGGCGTTCTTGGCGGCGTTGTCCACGACGGCCAGGAACTTCTTCTGGGCGTCGGCGACCTGGCCTTCGAACTGCTTGCCGAACTCGGCGGTGGTGCCGGAGGCGATGTCGTACAGGTGGCGGCTGTAGGCAGCGGTCTTCTCGGCCAGGGGCTGGAACAGGGAGGCCTGCAGGGCCAGCAGTTCCTGCGCGTCCTTGACGGACAGCATGTTCTGGGTGGTCTCGGCGGCTTCCACGAGGGCGGCCTTGGAAGCGGTGACGTTCAGCTCGACGAGCTTCTCGACGCCTTCGAAGGCGCGGGTGGTCAGGCCAAACAGGGTTTCGACGTTCGCCTTCTGGGCGGCCAGCATTTGCTCAGCGGTCAGCATGGAATTCTCCGGGTTGAAAAAGTGGGGAAGCAACTTCTAGGTATCTGCGCTGGACATGTTGCAGTGCAGCATGGGTGGAAGTATAGGGGTGGCCGCGCCCATTGCAAGGGTTTTTTGTTGCGCCGCAGCAATATAGGTGAACCTACCTAGCGCCGGGGGCTTGGAGAATGGCCGGGTGCAAGTCTTCTACACCGACCAGTTCGTGCTGCCGCTCCCGCCGGGGCACCGCTTCCCGATGGGCAAGTACCGCCTGTTGCGGGACCGCCTGGCGGCCGAGGTACCCGAGGTCCGCCTGATGCCGGCGCCGCCCGCCTCGGACGGCGAGCTGGCGCTGGTGCACACCCCCGGGTACATCCAGGCGATCAGCGACGGCTCGGTCGACCCGAAGGTCCTGCGCGAGATCGGCTTTCCCTGGAGCCCGGCGATGGCCGAGCGCGCGCGCCGCTCGGTGGGCGCGACCATCTGCGCCTGCCGCGCCGCCTTCGAGGAGGGCGTGGCGGCCAACATCGCCGGCGGCACGCACCACGCCCAGGCGGACCGGGGCGGCGGCTTCTGCGTCTTCAACGACGCCGCGGTGGCGGCGCGGCTGATGCAGGCCGAGCGCGCGCGCCGCAGCCGCCAGCCGCTGCGCGTGGCGATCGTCGACCTCGACGTGCACCAGGGCAACGGCACCGCGCGCATCTTCCGCGGCGACCCCACCGTGTTCACGCTCTCGCTGCACGGGCAGAAGAACTTTCCCTTCCGCAAGGAGGCGGGCGACCTGGACGTGGACCTGCCCGACGGCACCGGCGACGACGCCTACCTGCAGGCGCTGGAGCGCGCGCTGGACGAACTCGCGCAGCGCTTCGACCCCGGCCTCGTGATCTACCTGGCCGGCGCCGACCCGCACGAGGGCGACCGGCTCGGACGCCTGAAGCTCACCTGGGACGGCCTGGAAGCGCGCGACCGGCGCGTGTTCGACTGGGCCTGGCAGCGCGGCCTGCCGCTGGCCTTCGCCATGGCGGGCGGCTACGGCCACCGGCTGGAGGACACCGTGCAGGCCCAGGTCAACACCTTCGGCGTGGCGGTGGCCTATGCGCGCCGCTGGCACAATCGCGCGCGATGAGCGAACCCGTCCCGCCCAAGCCGCAGCCCGAGGGCCGCGCCCGCTACCGGGCCTTCCGCACGATCACCACCCGCTGGATGGACAACGATGCCTACGGGCACGTGAACAACGTCGTCTACTACAGCTGGTTCGACACCGTGGTCAACGCGCACCTGATCGAGCAGGGCGCGCTGGACATCCACGGCGGCCAGGTCATCGGCCTGGTGATCGAGACCCAGTGCAACTACTTCGCCCCGGTGGAGTTTCCGCAGACGGTGGAAGCCGGCCTGCGGGTGGCGAAGATCGGCAACTCCAGCGTCCGCTACGAGGTGGGCCTGTTCCTCGCGGGAGAGGAGCTCACCGTGGCCAAGGGCCACTTCGTCCACGTCTACGTCGACCGCGCCACGCGCCGCCCGACCCCCCTGCCGCAGGCGCTCAAGCGCGTGCTGGAGACCCTGCAGTGAACACCTCCCAAGTCGCCACCGTCGTGGCCGATCCCGGCAGCGTCGATGCCGCCATCGCCAGCCGCTTTTCCTGCCGGGCCTTCCTGCGCGAGCGCGAAGTGCCGCGCGCGGCCATCGAGGAGATCCTCTCGGTCGCCAGCCGCGCGCCTTCCGGCACCAACACGCAGCCGTGGAAGGTGTACGTGCTGCAGGGCGCCAGCCGCGACGCGCTGGTGCGCAAGGTCTGCGCCGCGCACGACGCGGTCTACGCGGACCCGGCGCTGGCGGAGGAGTACCGCGAGGAGTACGACTACTACCCCACCCAGTGGGTGTCGCCCTACATCGACCGCCGCCGCGAGAACGGCTGGGGCCTGTACGGCCTGCTGGGCATCGCCAAGGGCGAGAAGGACAAGATGCACGCGCAGCACCAGCGCAACTTCCGCTTCTTCGACGCGCCGGTGGGGCTGATGTTCACCATCGACCGCATCCTGGGACGCGGCTCGCTGATGGACTACGGCATGTTCCTGCAGAACGTCATGGTGGCCGCGCGCGCCCGCGGGCTGCACACCTGCCCGCAGGCGGCCTGGAACGGCTACGCGAAGATCATCCTGCCGCACATCGGCGCCGGCAGCGGCGAGATGCTGGTGTGCGGCATGTCGCTGGGCTACGCCGACGTGCAGGCGCCGGTGAACGCGTTCCACACGCCGCGCGAACCGGCGGCGTCCTTCACGCACTGGCTGGAGTAGCGGGGATCAGGGGCGGCCGAAGCGCTGCCTGGCGTCGGCCAGGCAGGCGGTGCGCGCCTCGCCCGGCAGCATCTCGCAGCGCTCGCGCGCCGCATTGAACTGCGCCTGCGCGACGCGGTCGGCCCGCGCGGTGCGCTCGCGCACCTGGCTCTCCGAGTTCAGGTTCTGCGCGACCACCTCCTGGTGCAGCTTCGCCTCGGCCCTGGCCGACTCGAACACCGACTTGGCGTCGTCGCGGCAGACGCTGCGCGCCGCGCCCAGCATCGCCTTGCAGTTCACCAGCGCGACCGAATAGGCTGCCTCGGCCTTCGCCAGCCGCAGCTTCTGGTCGTTCTCGATGGTCGGCTCCGACCGCATCTGCAGCTCGGCGGCCTGGATGTCGCGCTCGCCGCGCGCCTTCTCGTTGCACAGCTCGCGGGCGTGGCCCTCCACGCGCTTGCAGCGGCTCTGCGCCTGGTCGAACTGCTCCTCGATGCGGACCTTGTTCGCCTTGAGTTCGTCCTTGCTCAGGAGCGGGGCGGCGAAGCCGGAGCCGCCGCAGGCGAGGGCGGCGGCGAGGCAGGCGATGCGGAACGTCATGGCGCTCTTTCTCCTCAACGGGTCTTGTCGGCGGGACTGCGGGAGTCGTCCAGCGAGTGGTCGGGACTGGCGCGCTCCCAGCCGCGCACCTGGCGGTCGGCTTCGTCCCTGGCCACGCCGTGGCGCTGCTGGATGCGCCCGAGCAGCTGGTCGCGCCGGCCGGCGATGACGTCGAGGTCGTCGTCGGTGAGCTTGCCCCACTGTTCCTTGACCTTGCCCTTCAACAGCTTCCAGCGGCCCTGGATGCGATCCTGGTTCATCGAGTTCTCCCATGGGACGGCCCGCCCGTCGCTCCTTGCTGCGGCGATGGTCGCGCGCGCCATTGACTCAACCGGTAGGAAGCCCGCCGCACGCGCGGTAGGCAGGCGCCTACCCATGGCCGCGGGGCGGGCCGGCGGATTGGTTATGCTCGGCGCCGCTGCAAGAAAAACCGCCCCGGGCCAGCGCCGGGACCACGAGGAGACCCGATGACCAAGTTCCGGCCGCTGCTGGTGGCCTGCGCGCTGCTGGCGCCGCTCGCGGCGGGGGCTGCGGAGCTCGATGCCAGCCGCCTTTCGCCGCTGTGGGGCGTGCCGTTCGCGGGGATCCTGCTGTCGATCGCCCTGTGCCCGCTGCTGACGCCCTGGTTCTGGCACCACCACTACGGCAAGATCGCCGCCGGCTGGGCCCTGGCCTTCCTGCTGCCCTTCGCCCTCATGTTCGGCCCCGGGGCCGCCGGGTCGGCGCTGGTGCACGTGATGCTGGGCGAGTACATCCCCTTCGTGATCCTGCTGACGGCGCTGTTCACGGTGTCGGGGGGCATCTACATCCGGGGCAACCTGCACGGCAGCCCGGGCCTGAACACGGCCATCCTCGCCATCGGAGCCTTCCTCGCGAGCCTCATGGGGACGACCGGTGCCTCGATGCTGCTGATCCGCCCCCTGATCCGCGCCAACGACAACCGCAGGCACGTGGCGCACACGGTGGTGTTCTTCATCTTCATCGTCTCCAACGCCGGCGGCTCGCTCACGCCGCTGGGCGACCCGCCGCTGTTCCTGGGCTTCCTGCAGGGCGTGGACTTCTTCTGGACGGTGCGCCACATCTTCCCGGAAACGCTGTTCCTGGTGGGATCGCTGCTGGTGATCTTCTATGCGCTGGACTCCTGGTACTACCACCGGCGCGAGGAGCTGCAGCCGGAGGATCCGACGCCCGACACGCGCGGCATCGGCTTCGACGGCGCGCGCAACTTCTGGCTGCTGGGCGCGGTCGTCGGCCTGGTGCTCCTGAGCGGCTTCTGGAAGTCCTCCGTGGCCTTCGACGTGTTCGGCACGGAAGTGCGCCTGCCCGGGCTGGTGCGCGACATCGGGCTCGTCGTCGTGACCTTCGTGTCGCTGAGGATCACGCCTTCGGCCGTGCACGAAGACAACCAGTTCTCCTGGGGCCCGATGCAGGAGGTCGCCAAGCTGTTCGCCGGCATCTTCCTGACCATCATCCCGGTGATCGCCATGCTGCGCGCCGGCATCGAGGGCCCGTTCGGGGCCGTGATCGCGGCGGTGACGCGGCCGGACGGCACGCCCGACCCGGCCATGTACTTCTGGGCCAGCGGCGTGCTGAGCTCCTTCCTGGACAACGCGCCGACCTACCTCGTTTTCTTCAACACGGCCGGCGGCAACCCGCAGCAGCTGATGACCGAACTGGCGCCGGTGCTGGCCGCGATCTCGGCCGGCTCCGTCTTCATGGGCGCCAACAGCTACATCGGCAACGCGCCCAACCTGATGGTCAAGTCCATTGCCGAGGACCGCGGGGTGAAAATGCCCAGCTTCTTCGGCTACATGGTCTGGTCCGTCGGCATCCTCGTCCCACTGTTCATCCTGATGACCTTCATCTGGTTCCGGTAATCCCATGAGCAAACAAAAGATCCTCGTCGCCCGGGCCGTCTTCCCCGAGACCATCGCCCGCCTCCAACAGCACTTCGAGGTCGAGCACAACCAGGCCGACGCGGCCTGGAGCAAGCACGACCTGATCGCCCGTCTGCAGGGCAAGGCCGGCGCCTTCACCACCGGCACCGAGCGCATCGACGCCGAGGTGCTGGCCGCCTGCCCGGAGCTGAAGGTCTGCGCCAACATGGCGGTGGGCTTCAACAACTTCGACCTGCCGGCGATGACCGCGCGCAAGGTGCTGGGCACCAACACGCCGGACGTGCTGACCGAGACCACCGCCGACTTCGGCTTCGCGCTGCTGATGGCCACCGCCCGCCGCATCGCCGAGAGCGAGCATTACCTGCGCGCCGGCAAGTGGACCAAGTGGAGCTACGACATGTTCGCGGGCTCGGACGTGCACGGCAGCACGCTGGGCATCCTGGGCATGGGCCGCATCGGCCAGGGCATCGCCAGGCGCGGCGCCCACGGCTTCGGCATGGACGTGATCTACCACAACCGCTCGCGCCTCGCGCCCGACCTGGAGGCCGCCTGCAAGGCGCGCTACGTCTCCAAGGAGGAGCTGCTGAAGACCGCCGACCACCTGGTGCTGGTGCTGCCGTACTCGGCGGAGTCGCACCACGCGATCGGAGCGAAGGAAATCGCACAGATGAAGCCCACCGCGACGCTGGTGAACATCGCGCGCGGCGGCATCGTCGACGACGCGGCGCTGGCGCAGGCGCTGCGCGACAAGAAGATCGCCGCCGCCGGCCTCGACGTGTTCGAGGGCGAGCCCAAGGTGCACCCGGACCTGCTGACCGTGCCCAACGTGGTGCTCACCCCGCACATCGCCAGCGCCACCGTGCCGACGCGCCAGGCCATGGCCGACCTCGCCGCCGACAACCTGATCGGCTTCCTCGTGAACGGCAAGCCGCTCACGCCGCTGAATCCCGAAGTGCTGAAGTAATCCGTGGAAATCTGGATCGTGATGGCGCTGGCCCTGGCCAGCGTCGTGCTGCTGGTGGCCGTGCTGATGCGCAAGCCGCCGGTGGTGGACACCGGGCGCGCCGAGCTGATGGCGGCCAACGAGCGGCTGGAGCGCGAGCTGCGGCGCGAGATCAGCGAATCCTCGCGCGGCATGCGCGGCGAGCTGATGCAGACGCTGCAGTCCTTCCAGCAGACCCTGATGCAGCAGGCCCAGGAGGCCACGCGCACGCAGAACGCGCAGATCGACGCCTTCGCGCAGCAGCTCGCGCTGACGCAGAAGACGATTTCGGATTCGCTGCGCGACCTGAGCGAGGCCAACGCGCGCCGCATCTCCGAGGTGCGCGCCACGCTGGAAACCCAGCTCACCGCCATGCAGCAGACCAATGCCGCCAAGCTCGACGAGATGCGCCAGACGGTCGACGAGAAGCTGCAGAACACGCTGGAGACGCGCCTGGGCGAGAGTTTCAAGCAGGTCGCCGACCGGCTCGAGCAGGTGCACCAGGGCCTGGGCCAGATGCAGTCGCTGGCGCAGGGCGTGGGCGACCTGCAGCGCGTGCTGACCAACGTCAAGACCCGCGGCATCTTCGGCGAGGTGCAGCTGGAGGCGCTGCTGGAACAGGTGCTGACGCCCGAGCAGTACGGCAAGCAGGTGGAGACCAAGCCGCGCAGCAACCAGCGCGTCGACTTCGCCGTGCGCTTTCCCGGCCGCAGCAGCGACGGCACGCCGGTGTGGCTGCCGATCGACGCCAAGTTCCCGCGCGAGGACTACGAGCGCCTGCTCGACGCCCACGACCGCGCCGACGCGGTGGGCGTGGACAGCGCCGGGCGCGCGCTGGAAGTGCGCATCCGGGACGAGGCCAAGTCGATCTGCGAGTCCTACCTGTGCCCGCCCCACACGACCGACTTCGCCATCCTGTTCCTGCCGATCGAGAGCCTGTACGCGGAGGTGCTGCGCCGCCCGGGACTGATGGACCGGATCCAGCGCGACTACCGCGTGACGCTCGCCGGCCCGACCACGCTGCTGGCCATGCTCAACAGCCTGCACATGGGCTTCCGCACGCTGGCGCTGGAGCAGCAGGCCTCGGAGGTCTGGAAGGTGCTGGGCGCGGTCAAGACCGAGTTCGAGAAGTACGGGGAATGGGTCGCCAAGATCAAGGAGCAGGTGCAGAAGGCGGCGGACACGGTGGACAAGGCCGACACCCGCGCCAAGATGATGCGCCGCGCGCTCAAGGACGTCGAGGCGCTCCCCGACGCGCAGGCCCAGGCCCTGCTGCCGATGGCCGACAACGGTGACGACGGCGACACCTGAACACCGAGGCTTGACGCGCGAGCTCGCGCGCCTGATCGCCGGCCACGTCTTCCTGCATGCCTGCATGGCCGGCATGCGCATGGCGTCGCCGCTGCTGGCGCTGCGCGAGGGTTACAGCGAGGCCGCCGTGGGCGTGCTGCTGGCGCTGTACGCGCTGACCCAGGTCTTCCTGGCGCTGCCGGCGGGCCGCTATGCCGACCGGCACGGCCTCAAGCGCCCGGTGGCGTGGAGCGTCGCCATGGCAACCCTGGGCGCGGGCATGGCGGTGGCGTGGCCGGTGTTCCCGGTGCTGTGCGCCAGCGCGCTGCTCACCGGCGGCGCGACCGGTGCCGCCGTCATCGCGCTGCAGCGGCACGTCGGTCGCGCCGCGCAGACGCCCACGCAGCTGAAGCAGGTGTTCTCCTGGCTGGCGATCGGCCCCGCCTTCTCCAATTTCCTCGGGCCCTTCGTGGCCGGCCTGGTGATCGACCACGCCGGCTTTCGCTGGGCCTTCCTCGTGATGGCGGTGCTGCCGCTGCTGGCCTGGGCCTGGATCCGCGGCGCGCACGAAGCCCCGCTGCCGCAGCGGCCGGCCCACGCCGGCAAGGCGCGCGCCTGGGACCTGGTGCGCGAGCCGATGTTCCGGCGCCTGCTGATCGTCAACTGGTTCCTGTCCTCGGCCTGGGACGTGCACACCTTCGTCGTGCCGGTGCTGGGGCACGAGCGCGGGCTGTCCGCTTCCGTGATCGGCACCATCCTGGGCGCCTTCGCGATCGCGGCGGCGGTGGTCCGCGTGCTGCTGCCGGTGCTCGCCGCGCACATCCGCGAGTGGGCGATGGTGGCCGGCGCGATGGTGGCCACCGCGCTGGTCTACGCCGTCTACCCGTTCATGCACACGCCGCTGTCCATGGGCGTGTGCTCGGTGCTGCTCGGGATCGCGCTGGGATCGGTGCAGCCCATGATCATGAGCATGCTGCACCAGATCACGCCGCACCACCGCCATGGCGAGGCGGTGGGCATGCGGCTGATGGTGATCAACGCCTCCAGCGTGGCGATGCCCATGCTGTTCGGCGCCGCCGGCACCGTGGTGGGCATCAGCGCCGTCTTCTGGGCGACGGCGGCCATGGTGGGCGCGGGCTCGCGCCTGGCCGCGGGGCTCAGAGCCGATAGAACGTCTTGATGAGGTTCCAGGCCGTCTCGGGGTCGTCGGCGAACTGGAACAGGTCCAGGTCGGGCGGCGAGATCATGCCTTCCTCCACCAGCACGTCGAAGTTGATCAGCCGCTTCCAGTAGTCGGTGCCGAACAGCACGATGGGCACCTGGCGCGCCTTGCGCGTCTGCACCAGCGTGATCACCTCGAACAGCTCGTCGAGCGTGCCGAAGCCGCCGGGGAAGGCCACCAGCGCCTTCGCCCGCATCATGAAGTGCATCTTGCGCAGCGCGAAGTAGTGGAACTTGAAGGACAGCGCCGGCGTCACGAACTCGTTCGCCCCTTCCTCCATCGGCAGCGCGATCGACAGGCCGACGCTGATGCCGCCGGCCTCGTGGGCGCCGCGGTTGGCCGCCTCCATGACGCCGGGGCCGCCGCCGGTGCAGACGAACAGCTTGTCGCGCGGCTCCTTGTCGGCGCTGTACTCGGCCACGAGGCGGCCGAAGTCGCGCGCCTTCTCGTAGTAGTGCACGTTGCGCGCGCGCGCCCGGGCCCGGGCCTGGGCCGCCGGGTCGGCGTCTTGTTCGGCGCCCTTGAGCAGCGCCTCGGAGGTCTCGCGGTCGCGCAGGCGCGCGCTGCCGAACACCACCACGGTGTTCTCGATGCCGTGGGCCTGCTGTTCCAGGTCGGGCTTGAGCAGCTCCAGCTGGAAGCGGATGCCGCGGGTCTCGCGGCGCAGGAGGAATTCGGGATCGACGAAGGCCAGGCGGTTGGCGTCGGGGTCGAGGGGGAGGCCGGCGTCGGAGTGCGCCTTGAGGGTGGCCCAGGCGTCGGCCAGCCGCCGGTCGTGAATGTTGCGGGTCGAAGACATATGGGGCGATTGTGGCCGGAATCGTGAACCCGCCGCGCTGGGCGACTGTCGAGGTGCCGCTATCCTGTCGGGCAAACAACAGGGGACGAGGTGGAGAACCCGGTCTACCACGTGCTGCTCGAGGGCCGCAGAGTCGGGCCCTACGACCGCCGCACCATCGTCGGCATGCGGGTGAAGAAGACGCTGACCAGCAAGCACGTGCTGCTGGCCGCGGACGGAACCCGCACCACCGTGGCCGACCTGCTGCGCCAGGGCCAGCCGGAGGCCGGCTTCGCCGCCAGCGGCAACAGCCGTCCGCCCGGCGGCGGCAGCTATTCCGTGGTCCACGGCATCCACTCGGCGCGCCTGCTCGAGGTGGAGGGCCGGGGCCACGAGATCCCGCCGTTCAAGGAAGGCCTGGAGGTGCGCGTGCAGACCAAGGTGCTGCGCGTGTCGGGGCGCTACCGCGAAGGGCTGTTCTGGAAGGAAGACCGCGTCAAGTTCCCGCTGGAGGACATCGCCCATGCCCGGCTGCGCGGCACCGTCGTGGACCTGTGGGTCCGCACCGCCCACAAGTCCATGCAGCGCGTCAGCCTGGACCTGCTCACGCCGGAAGCGGCCGGCGAGCTTGCCGAGAGCCTGCCCTTCGCCGCCCCCTGGCCCGGCAGCGAACCCCTGGCCGGGCGCCCGCAAGGCGGCGCCAGCGCGCTGCACCCGCTGCTGTGGGCGGCGGTGGTGGGCAGCGCGGTGACCGTCGCCGGCGTGCTGGTCTGGGCGCTGACGCGCCACTGAGGCGGCAGGAAGGCTAGAGGGCCAGCGCCAGCCCCACCGGCAAGAACAGCACCGCCAGCGCGTTGCCCAGGAGGATCATCGCCGCCACCCGCTCCGGCTCCTGCTCGTAGCGCTCGGCCAGCAGGTACTGCATGACCGCCGGCGGCAGGGCCGCGAACAGGACCAGCTGGGCGCGCGCGCTGCCTTCCAGTCCCAGCGCCCACGCCAGCGGCAGGGCGACCGCCAGGCCGATCAGCGGGCGGGCGAAGGCGCCCAGCAGGCCGAGCGGCACGTCGCGCCGGCGCAGCTGGGTCAGGCGCGCGCCCAGGGCGAACAGCATCAGCGGCACCATGGCGTCGCCCAGCAGCTTCATGCCGGTGAAGATCATGTCGGGCGGCCGCACGCCGCTGGCGGCACTGGCGAAGCCGAGGGCGCTGGCGATCATCAGCGGGCTGAGCAGCAGCTCGCGCGTGCGGGCCTGCGCGCTGGTGATGCGCGAGCCGAGCGAGAAGTGGATCAGGTTGCTGATCGAAAACAGGGCCACCGCCGCGGCGAAGCCCTGCGGCCCGAAGGCTAGCAGGGCCAGCGGCAGGCCCATGTTGCCGCAGTTGGTGAACATCACCACCGGCACCAGCGTGCGCGGCTGCGTGTTCGCCGCACGGGCCAGCCCCCAGGCCACCACGCCGGTCAGCAGGATCAGCAGCGCGCCGCCCGCCAGCAGCGGCAGGTGCTCGCGCAGCTGGAACTCCTTGCCCGCCAGCGCCGTGTAGACGATGAAGGGCGACAGCACGTCCAGCACGATGCGGTTGAAGCCGCTCATCTCGGGCCGCGCGCGCCGGGCGTAGCCGTAGCCCACCGCCACGATCAGGAACACCGGCACGATCACCTGCGCGATGCGCGCGACCAGCTCCATCAGGCGCCCCGGGCCGCCAGCCAGGCCAGCAGCGGCGCGCGGGCGGCGGCCAGGTTCTTGTAGGCCAGCACGGCCTCGCTCATGGAGGCGAGGGCTTCGTGCAGGCGCTGCGCGTCCTCGCGGCGCGCCACCGCGTCCGCGAGCGGCTGCAGCATCACGCGGATGGTGAACACCGACTGGTTCCGCCCGGGGATGGGAAAGAAGGTCTGGCGCTCGGAGCGCAGGAAGCATTGCGCGGCGAACGCGTCCGGGTCCGCCGTCTGCGGCCAGGGAGTGCGCGGGTGGCGGCCGGGATGCTGGTCGTGGCGGCCGCTGGGGGTCACGGTCCAGACGAAGCGCTCGAAGCGCTCGCCGGCCGTGACCAGCTGCACCAGCTGGCGGCTGGCCGCCAGCAGCGCCTGGTTGTCGGCCACCGGTGCGTGGACGGCGGCGAAGGGCAGTCCCAGCTTCTCCTCGGGCGCCCAGTGCGAGGGCACGCAGACGCACAGCCAGGGCAGGGTGGAACTGGCGCCATCCAGCACGGCGAAGTCCTCCTCGAAGGCCAGTTCGATCGGCTCCGCGGCGGCGATACCTTCGGCGGCAGCGCGGGCGAGGATCGCTTCGATGGCCGGCTGCGGATCGAACCCCGGCACGGCCAGCCGGCTGGCCCCCGCGTCCCGCACCCGTTTCTTCTCCTGCCACAGCGGGCTGCCCGCCGCCAGCGGCGTCAGGTGCCGCGCGTCCGCGCCCAGCCGCTGCAGGCCGGGCTGCATGCGGAAGGGGACGGCGACGCGGGAGGGCTCGAAGGGCATGGCCAATGAAAAAGGCTCCTTGCGGAGCCTTTTGCCGGATTGTGCAGCCTCAGACGCGGCGGCGGTACTCGCCCGTGCGGGTGTCGATTTCCACCTTGTCGCCCTGCGCCACGAAGATCGGCACGCCGATCTCGTAGCCGGTGGCCAGCTTGGCCGGCTTGAGCACCTTGCCGGAGGTGTCGCCCTTGACGGCCGGCTCGGTCCAGGTGATCTCGCGCTCGACGCTGGTGGGGATCTCGACCGAGATGGCCTTGCCTTCGTAGAACACCACTTCAGCCGGCATGCCGTCTTCGAGGTAGTTCAGGGCGTCGCCCATGTTCTCCTTCTCGACCTCGTACTGGTTGTAGTCGGCGTCCATCCAGACGTACATCGGGTCGGCGAAGTAGGAGTACGTGCAGTCCTTCTTGTCCAGGATGATCTGGTCCATCTTGTCGTCCGCCTTGAACACGGTTTCCGTGCCCTGGTTGTTCAGCAGCGACTTGAGCTTCATGCGCACGGTGGCCGCGTTGCGGCCGCCGCGGGAGTATTCGGTCTTCAGCACGACCCAGGGCTGGCCGCTGTGCATGATCACGTTGCCGGCGCGGATTTCTTGAGCGATTTTCATGACGGTGTCTTCGGTGAAGCCGCGGCGCGCGCAAGGTGGCCTGCGGGTGGCGGCAAGGTGTGCGCGCCTGACGGCCGTGGCCTCGTGCGCAAAGCTCTATATTCTAGCGCGCCCGGCCGCGAAGCGCAGAAGCTCGGTCGCGAGCTCGGGCAATGCTTGCGCCTGGTCAAGGGCCCGGCGCGCCGCGGGCGCCCAGGCCGGGACGTCCAGGGCGGGCAGGGGCTCCCCGGTGACGCCGTTCCATGCGAGGAAAAAGGCACGCAGGTCCGCGGGAGGCTGCAGCCAGCGCAGGAAGGCGTCGAGCTTGGCGTGGTGGGCCTCGTCCTGCTGGGGATAGATCTGCCACACGGAAGGCACGCCCGCCAGCAATCCCCGCACGAAGGAATCCTCGCCGCGCACGAAATTCAGGTCGCAGGACCACAGCAGGTGGTCGTATTCGCGCTGGCTCAGCAGGGGCAGTTCGTGCAGTTGCAGCCGGCCCCCGGACCGGCCGCCCACCGCGCGGACGGCGGCGGCGGCCCGGCCGGCCGTCACCAGCAGGTGCGTGGTCCGGGAGCCCCCGGCCAGCTGCTGCAGCAACTGCGGCAGGGCCGGCGGCTCGTAGCAGAAGAGGCTCAGCACCTGGGCGCCGTCGTCGGCGATGCCGTGCCGGCGCAGCCAGGCGGTACGGTCGAAGCCGGCGCGGCGCGCCGCCAGGTCCTGCTCGCGCAGGAGGCCGCCGGTGCGCGCCGTGAAGCCCGGATAGAAGAAGTGCTTGGTGAAGCCCTGGGCGGGCCCGTGCATCACCGGGGAGGGCAATCCATGGCTGCGCTCCACGTAGGCCTCGGCCGAGAGGTATTCCAGGTTCAGCCACGCCGGCCGGCGCGGCGCCGCCGCCATGCGGGCGACGAAGGCGTCGGGCGGGTCGCAGCCGAAGGCTTCGACGACGACCTCGCCCGGTTCGAGGTCCGGTGCGGGCTCGGTCCATGGCACGACCGCGACGCCGGGCGCGCCTTGCGGCGCCATCCACCGCAGCGGCGACGGATCGTCCATCCACAGGCGCACCCGCTCCCCGCGCGCGCCGAGCTCCGCGGCCACGCGCCAGCAGACCCCCGCGTCGCCGTGGTTGTCGATCACCCTGCAGAAAATGTCCCAGAACATGCCGCTCGGATAATAGGGCCATGCATTCGGACGAAATCCTCGCGCAGGTCGCGGCGCTGCCGGCGCTGCCCGGCGTGTACCGCTACTACGACGAGGACGGCGGCGTGCTCTACGTCGGCAAGGCGCGCAACCTGAAGAAGCGCGTCTCCAGCTACTTCCAGAAGAACCACGGCGGCACCCGCATCGGCCACATGGTGGGCAAGATCGCGCGGCTGGAGACCACGGTGGTGCGCTCGGAAGCCGAGGCGCTGCTGCTCGAGAACAACCTGATCAAGACCCTGGCGCCGCGCTACAACATCCTGTTCCGCGACGACAAGAGCTACCCCTACCTGAAGATCACCGGTTCGCCGGACAAGCAGGGCTTCGCCACCCGCAGCGGCGGCGCCCCGTCGGCGGCCGTGTTCCCCCGGGTGGCGTACTACCGCGGCGCGGTGGACCGCAAGCACCGCTACTTCGGGCCCTACCCGAGCGCGTGGGCGGTGAAGGAATCGATCCAGCTGCTGCAGAAAGTGTTCCGCCTGCGCACCTGCGAGGACACGGTGTTCGCCAACCGCACCCGCCCGTGCCTGCTGTACCAGATCAAGCGCTGCTCGGGGCCCTGCGTCAACCTGGTGTCGCCCGAGGACTACCACCACGACGTGGAGAACGCGGAGGCCTTCCTGCGCGGCGACACGCAGACGGTGCTGCAGGCGCTGGAGCAGCGCATGATGGCGCACGCCGAGCGGCTCGAATTCGAGCAGGCCGCCGAACTGCGCAACCAGATGGGCGCGCTGTCCAAGGTGCTGCACCAGCAGTCGGTGGAAACCGCCTCCGACAAGGACGTCGACATCCTGGCCGTGCAGGTGCAGGGCGGCAAGGCCTGCGTGAATCTCGCCATGGTGCGCGGGGGACGGCACCTGGGCGACCGCGCCTACTTCCCGAGCCACGTGGAGGACGCGACCGCGGTGCAGGAGTTCGACGACGCCGCCGACGCGGTGCAGGCGCAGCCGGTGGAGGTGCAGGTGCTGGAGGCCTTCATCGCGCAGCACTACATCGGCGTGCCGGTGCCCTCGGCGCTGATCACCAGCCACCCGGCGGACCCGCGGCTGGTCGAGGCACTGGCGCTGCAGGCCGGCGGGCGCATCACCGCCGTCCACAACCCCCGCGGGCAGCGGCGGCTCTGGCTCGAGATGGCGCAGAAGAACGCGCAGCTGCAGCTGGCGCGGCTGCTGGCGGAAGAGGGCTCGCAGCAGGCCCGCACGCGGGCGCTGGTGGAGGCGCTGGACCTCGCGCCCGACAACCTGGACACCTTCCGCGTGGAGTGCTTCGACATCTCGCACACGGCCGGCGAGGCGACCCAGGCCTCCTGCGTGGTGTTCCACCACCACCAGATGCAGAACCGCGAGTACCGGCGCTACAACATCGAAGGCATCACCCCGGGCGACGACTATGCCGCCATGCGGCAGGTGCTGACCCGCCGCTATGCGCGGCTGGCGCAGGCCGGGCGCGACACGCCGGACGCGACGCCGCCGGAGGAACCGGAGGCTGCGCCGGCCCCGGACACGGAAACCCCGGCGCCCGACACGACATTGCAGGCGGCGGCGGACGACAGGCCGAAGCGCGAAAAGCCCGGTGGCGGCGGCAGCGCCCAGCGCCTGCCCGACCTGGTGCTGGTCGACGGCGGCCGCGGGCAGGTGAGCATGGCCCGCGAGGTGTTCGCCGAACTGGGCCTGGACCTGTCCGTGATCGTCGGCGTGGAGAAGGGCGAGGGCCGCAAGGTGGGCCTGGAGGAACTGGTGTTCGCCGATGGCCGCGAGAAGGTTTACCTGGGGCGCGAATCGGCCGCCCTGATGCTGGTCGCGCAGATCCGCGACGAGGCCCACCGCTTCGCCATCACCGGCATGCGGGCGCGGCGCGCGCGCGTGCGCGTGGGCGGCAGCCAGCTGGAGGAGATCCCCGGCGTGGGCGCCAAGAAGCGCGCCCGCCTGCTGCAACGCTTCGGCGGCGTGCGCGGGGTGGCGGCGGCCAGCGTGGAGGACATCGCCACCGTCGAAGGCATCTCGCGCGAGCTGGCGGAGCAGATCTACCGGGCGCTGCATTGAGCGTCATGCACAATCGCCCCATGTTCCTCACGGTCCCGACCCTCCTCACCTGGACGCGCATCATCGCCATTCCGCTGCTGGTGGGGGTGTTCTACATCGGGCTGGAGCACCGGCTGCAGAACCTGATCGCCACCACGATGTTCGTCGTGTTCGCGGCGACCGACTGGCTGGACGGCTACCTCGCGCGCAAGTTGAACCAGACCTCGTCCTTCGGCGCCTTCCTCGACCCGGTGGCCGACAAGTTCCTGGTCTGCGCCGCGCTGCTGGTGCTGGTGCACCTGAAACGCGCCGACGTGTTCGTGGCGCTCATCATCATCGGCCGGGAGATCGCCATTTCCGCCCTGCGCGAGTGGATGGCGCAGATCGGCGCGTCCAAGAGCGTGGCCGTGCACATGCTGGGCAAGGTCAAGACCACCGTGCAGATGATCGCCATCCCCTTCCTGCTGTTCGACGGCCACCTGTTCGGCGTGATCGACACCCTGCAGTGGGGCACCTGGCTGATCTGGATCTCCGCGATCCTGACGGTCTGGTCGATGATCTACTACCTGCAGAAGGCCCTGCCCGAGATCCGGCGCCGGGTGAAGAAATAGCTCCATGAGCACCGCGGCGCGGGTCGACCCGCTGGTGCGGGCGATGCCCGTCGTCTTCGTCCTGATCTGGAGCACCGGCTTCATCGTCGCGCGCTACGGCATGCCGCATGCGCCGCCGATGAAGTTCCTGGCGCTGCGCTACGCCCTCTCGGTCGCCGCCTTCCTTGCCTGGGCCTGGCTCGCGGGTGCCGCCTGGCCGCGCAACGGCCGCCAGCTCGCGCACCTCGCGGCCACCGGCATCCTGATGCACGGCGGCTACCTGGGCGGCGTCTGGGCCGCGGTCAAGGCCGGCATGGGGGCGGGGCTCGCGGCGCTGCTGGTCGGACTGCAACCCGTGCTGACGGCCGTCTGGATCTCCCTGTGGGGCGGGCAGGTGTCCGCGCGCCAGTGGGGCGGACTGGCGCTGGGCCTCGCGGGCCTCATCCTCGTCGTCTGGCAGAAGCTGGGGCTGGGTGAGGTCGGTCCGCAGAACCTGGCCTTCGCCTTCATCGCGCTTCTTTCCATCACCGCCGGCACGCTGTACCAGAAGCGCTTCGTGCAGCCCTGCGACGTGCGCACCGCCAGCCTGGTGCAGCTCGCCGCCGCCTTCGTCGTCACCATGCCGCTGGCGCTGCTGGAAGCCGAGGCGATGCGCTGGCTCCAGGCCGACGGCTCGCTCAACACCGAGCTGGCCGGTGCCGTCGCCTGGTCCGTGCTGGGCCTCACGCTGGGCGGCAGCTCGCTGCTGTACCTGCTGATCCAGCGCGGCGCCGCCACCACCGTCACCAGCCTCATGTACCTGGTGCCGCCCACCACCGCGCTGATGGCCTGGGTGCTGTTCGACGAACCGATCACGGTGCTGATCGTCGCCGGCATGGCGCTCACCGCCGCGGGCGTGAGCCTGGTCGTGCGGCAGCCGAAGCGCTGACCTTCCACGGTTCGCCGCGGAAGCGCTCGGCCAGGAAGTCCACCAGCAGGCGGATGCGCTTGGGGGTGGAGGCCGTGTGCGGCGCCAGCCAGTGGATGTCGGCGTCGGCCATCGCATACGCGGGCAGCACCCGCACCAGCTCGCCGCTTGCCAGGGCGCCGGCGATGTCCCAGAGGCTGCGCAGCATGATCCCGCGGCCGGCCAGGCACCAGTCCCGCACCAGTTCCCCCGAGTTGCTGGACAGCGGGCCTCCCACCCGCACCCGCACCTCGGCGCGATCGCGCTCGCGCTGCAGCCGCCAGAGGTCGGACTGCTCGTTCTCGCGCACCACCAGGCAGTCGTGCGCCGCCAGGTCCTCGATGGAGCCGGGCGTGCCGCGACCGTGCAGGTAGCCGGGAGAGGCGACCAGCACGCGCTGGTTGCGCGCCAGCCGCCGCCCCGTCCATTCGCTGGCGCGCCGGCCGCGCACCGCCCACAACCACACCGCGCCGTCGAATCCGTCCACGGCGAGGTCGGGCAACTGCTCGGTCAACTGCAGCTGGATGCCCAGTTGCGGGTGGCGCGCCTGGAACTCGGCCAGGGCCGGGCCCAGCCAGGCGCGGCCGAAGCCGAAGGTGGCCGCCAGCCGGATGCGTCCCACCGGTTCCTTGTGCCGCTCCTGCAGCTCCGCTTCCATCGCCCGGAAGCCCGCCAGCAGGCCGAGCGCGCGCTCGCACAGCGCCTCGCCCTCGGCGGTGGGCACGACGCGGCGCGTGGTGCGCTGGAACAGCTTGAGGCCCAGCCGCGCTTCCAGGGCCGCCAGCCGCTTGGTGATCACCGAGGGCACGACGTCGGCGGCCGAGGCGGCACCGGCCAGGCTGCCGTGCTCGCGGATGGCCAGCAGCAGTTCCAGGTCGGCGCGGTCCAGGTGCGGGTTCATTGCTGCTCGTTCGGAAAGAATGGCTTGCCGGATTATTGCTGTCCGCGCCGCCTGCGGGGTGCCAGAATCCTGCCCATGCTCGAAGGCTTCGACACCCTGCGGATCGCGCGCGACGGCGTCACGCTGAACGTGCGCCGCGCGGGGCAGGGCGTGCCCTTGCTGCTGCTGCACGGCCACCCGCAGACGCACGCGATGTGGCACCGCGTCGCGCCGCAGCTGGCCCAGCGCTTCGAAGTCGTGCTGATGGACCTGCGCGGCTATGGCGACTCGGGCCGGCCGGAAGCGGGGCCGGATTCCGCCGGCTATTCGAAGCGCGAGATGGCAGCGGACGCGGCGCATGTCATGCGCGAACTGGGCCACGCGCGCTTCCAGGTGCTGGCCCACGACCGCGGCGCGCGCGTGGCGCACCGGCTGGCGCTGGACCACGCGCCGGCGGTCGAGCGCCTGCTGCTGCTGGACATCGCGCCCACGCTGGCCATGTACCGCCAGACGAACGAGGCCTTCGCGCGCGCCTACTGGCACTGGTTCTTCCTGGTCCAGCCCGGGCCGCTGCCGCAAGCGCTGATAGCCTCCGACCCGGTGCGCTACCTGCGCAGCGTGATGGGCGCGCGCCACGCCGGCCTGGCTGCCTTCGCGCCCGAGGCGCTGGCCGAATACGAGCGCTGCGCCGTCCTGCCCGGCACCGCCGCCGCCATCGTCGCCGACTACCGGGCGGGCGCCGGCATCGACCTGCGGCACGACCAGGCCGACCTGGATGCGGGACAGCGGCTCGCGCAGCCGCTGCGCGTGCTCTGGGGCGAGCACGGCGCGGTGGGCCGCTGCTTCGACGTGCCGGCGCTGTGGCGCGCCTGCGCCGACGATTTTTCCGGCCGCAGCCTGCCCTGCGGCCACTACATCGCGGAAGAGGCGCCCGCCCTTCTGCTGGACGAGATCCTCACCTTCTTCAGGAGCAAACCGTGAGCAAGAAACGCATTGCAGTCATCCCCGGCGACGGCATCGGCAAAGAAGTCATGCCCGAGGGCGTGCGCGTGGTGGAGGCCGCCGCCCGCAAGTTCGGCATCGACCTGCAGTTCGACCACTTCGACTTCGCCAGCTGGGACTACTGCGAGAAGAATGGCCAGTACATGCCGGAGAACTGGAAGGACCAGGTCGGCGGGCACGACGCCATCTTCTTCGGCGCGGTCGGCTGGCCCGAGAAGATCCCCGACCACGTGTCGCTGTGGCAGTCGCTGCTGCTGTTCCGCCGCGAGTTCGACCAGTACGTGAACCTGCGCCCCGCGCGCCTGATGCCCGGCATCATCGCGCCGGTCGTGCGCAAGGACGGCAGCCGGCGCGAGCCGGGCGAGATCGACATGTACATCGTGCGCGAGAACACCGAGGGCGAGTACTCCGCCGTCGGCGGCCGCATGTACCCGGGCACCGAGCGCGAGATCGTGATGCAGGAAACGATCATGTCGCGCCACGGCGTGGACCGCGTGCTGAAGTTCGCCTACGAGCTGGCCAACTCGCGGCCGAAGAAGCACCTGACCAGCGCCACCAAGTCCAACGGCATCGCGATCACCATGCCCTACTGGGACGAGCGTGTCGCCGAGATGGCGAAGCAGTACCCGCAGGTCAGGACCGACAAGTTCCACATCGACATCCTGACCGCCCACTTCGTGCAGCGCCCGGACTTCTTCGACGTCGTGGTGGCCACCAACCTGTTCGGCGACATCCTGTCCGACCTGGGCCCGGCCTGCACCGGCACCATCGGCATCGCGCCCAGCGCCAACCTGAACCCGGACCGCAGCTTCCCCTCGCTGTTCGAGCCCGTGCACGGCTCGGCCCCGGACATCTACGGCAGGAACATCGCCAACCCGATCGGGCAGATCTGGTGCGGCGCGATGATGCTGGAGTTCCTGGGCCACAAGGAAGCGCACGACGCGATCCTGAAGGCGATCGAGACCGTGCTGGACCCGAAGTCGGGCGCCCCGCGCACCGGCGACATCGGCGGCAAGGCGAGCACCACCGACGTGGGCAAGGCCATCGCCGCCGCGCTGTAAGGCGGCGAGGGTGTAAGGGTTTGCTGCTGCGCACCAAGGCCCCGGCGCGGCCCCTGCTCCCTTGTCCATGCGACAGGCGCGCGCCGCGGCGCATTGCCCCCCGTCAGCTTGCCGCTAGAATGCGCGGCCGCGTGTTGTATTGCCGCATGGTGTATTGACACTCCGAGCGGCGCTGTTCTCTAATCATCGCCAGTGGCCGCAAGGCCGCACGCACTGTCTCCCCTTCCCGCCACGCACTCTGCAGCGTCCCGGGAACGGGAGACAAATTTTTGAAGAGACACCACCGTCCACAACACTCATTTCCTGCACGAGGGGCCCCTGTGAACAAGACTGAACTGATCGAGCACATCGCCAAACACGCCGACATCTCCAAGGCCGCCGCCACCCGCGCGCTGGAGTCGATGATCGGCGCGGTGAAGACCACGCTCAAGAAGGGCGGCTCGGTCTCGCTCGTCGGATTCGGCACTTTCGCGGTGGGCAAGCGGGCCGCGCGCAGCGGCCGCAATCCCCGCACCGGCGCACAGATTAAAATCAAGGCTGCCAAGGTGCCCAAGTTCCGTCCCGGCAAGGCGCTCAAGGATGCGCTGAACTGAGTCGGCTTCCCCGGTGGGGTGCTTAGCTCAGCTGGTAGAGCGGCGCCCTTACAAGGCGTAGGTCGGCGGTTCGATCCCGTCAGCACCCACCAAATGAAGGCAAAGGCGAACCGCGGTTCGCCTTTTTGTTTGTTCCGTAGACCGCGAGTCACCAGACCATGTTCGATTTCGTCCGCAAGCACATGAAGATCATGCAGTTCGTGCTGTTCCTGCTGATCGTGCCTTCCTTCGTGCTGTTGGGTGTGCAGGGCTACGACCGCATGCAGGAGAAGGGCCAGCCCGTCGCCAAGGTCGACGGCCAGGAGATCTTCCAGCAGGACTGGGACAACGCGCATCGCGCGGAGGTCGACCGCCTGCGCCAGCAGATGCCCGGCATCGACGCCAAGCTGCTGGACTCGCCGCAGGCGCGCTACGGCACCCTCGAGCGCCTGGTGCGCGACCGCGTGCTGGCCGCCGCGGTGGTCGACTCGAACCTGCTCGTGACCGACCAGCGCGTGGCGCGCGAGCTGCAGGCCAACCAGGACATCGCGCGCCTGCGCGGTGCGGACGGCAAGCTGGACATCGAGCGCTACCGCGCGCTGCTGGCGCAGAACGGCATGACGCCGGAGATGTTCGAGAACCAGGTGCGCAACGACCTCGCCACCCGCCAGGTCCTGGCCGGGGTCACGCAGTCCGCCTTCGTGCCGCCGGCCCAGGCCGGCGTGGCCCTCAACAGCTTCTTCGAGACGCGCGAGGCGCAGGTCGCGCGCTTCAACGCCGCCGACTACCGCGCCAAGGTGGAGCCGACCGAGGCGGACCTGCAGGCCTTCTACAAGGACAACCCGAAGCTGTTCCAGGCCCCCGAGCAGGCGGCGATCGAATACGTGGTGCTGGACCTGGCGGCGGCGCAGAAGGGCGTCGCCGTCAACGAGGCGGACCTCAAGACCTACTACGAGCAGAACGCCGGGCG
This sequence comes from Ramlibacter sp., assembly GCA_022844525.1. Classification (GTDB taxonomy): domain Bacteria; phylum Pseudomonadota; class Gammaproteobacteria; order Burkholderiales; family Burkholderiaceae_C; genus Ramlibacter. Next base: position 5,694 of record JALHLO010000005.1, on the reverse strand, counting down.
CATGGGCGGGCAGGAAGAGCGGCGCGCCAGCCACATCCTCATCTCCGTGCCCAAGGGCGCGGCCGAGGCGGACAAGGCCAAGGCGCGCGCGAAGGCCGAGGAGCTGCTGGCGCAGGCGAAGAAGAATCCGGCCGGCTTCGCCGAGCTGGCGAAGAAGAACTCGCAGGACGAAGGCTCCGCGCAGCGCGGCGGCGACCTCGACTTCTTCGCCCGCGGCGCCATGGTCAAGTCCTTCGAGGACGCGGTGTTCGCGCTGAAGGACAAGGGCGAGATCACCGGCCCCGTGGAATCGGAGTTCGGCTACCACGTCATCCAGCTGACCGACGTGAAGACGCCCAAGCAGCGCAGCTTCGAGGAGATGAAGCCGGAGCTCGAGGCGGAACTGCGCAAGCAGCAGGCGCAGAAGAAATACGCCGAGGCGGCCGAGACCTTCAGCAACACGGTGTACGAGCAGTCGGATTCGCTCAAGCCGGTGGCCGACAAGCTCAAGCTCGAGATCCGCACCGCGCAGAACGTCACGCGCACGCCGGCGCCCAACGCCACCGGGCCGCTGGCCAACCCGAAGTTCCTCACCGCGCTGTTCGCGCCGGACGCCGTGGAACGCAAGCGCAACACCGAAGCGGTGGAGTTCGGCCCGAACCAGATGGTGTCGGGGCGCATCGCCCAGTACTCGCCCGCCCGCACCCGGCCGTATGACGAGGTCAAGGAGCTGGTGCGCGAGCGCGTGGTGGCCGCCAAGGCGGCGGAACTGGCCCGCAAGGACGGCGAGGCCAAGCTGGCGGCCTGGAAGGCCAACCCCGCGGCGGCGGAGCTGCCGGCCGCCGCACCCCTGTCGCGCACGGACGTCGGCAAGCACCCGCGCCAGGTGGTGGAAGCGGCGCTGCGCCTGGACCCGGCCAAGCTGCCGGCGCTGGCCGGCGTCGACCTGGGGCCCGAAGGCTATGCGGTGGTGAAGGTGAACAAGCTGCTGCCGCGCAGCACGGTCGCGCCGCAGCAGGCGCAACAGGAAGTCACGCAGTACACGCAGTCCTGGGGTACCGCGGAGGCGATGGCGTATTACGAAATGTTGAAGAACCGGTTCAAGGCGCAGATCACCGTGCCCCGGCCCACGGACACGCCGGGCCAGTAAGGCCTCCAACCCGCCGCGCCCGTCCCTGGGGGCGGGGCGGCGCGGCCGGCACCCCGCCCGCCTCCCTTTTCGCATTCCCGAAACCGGCAACACGCCGGGGCCGGGCGCGCGCCTGCGCCCGCCGTCCGACCAGCGGCCGCTCCCCAGTGGAATAGGCAATTCCCCTAGCCGAATTCGCGATGAATCTTGTTCCTGGGTAAACCATGGGCATGTTCTTCGCTTACATCATTGGCTAATTTGCGGCGTTCTCTTACATTTGTTTGTGGAATCCATGACACTGCGGGAAGCCCCGCAGGGTTCTGGAGAGGGGAACAGGATGATCCCGGCCGACAGCAAGGCTGAGGCGCCGCAGGCCACCGATGGAGGACTGCGGCGCCATGCCACAAGGAAGTACCTGGGCGACTGGTACGCGCGCTGGAAGGCGCGGCGTGAGGCCGGGAGCGCGCCCGTGAGTTCCGGCCAGATCCCGCGCCACTTCAACCTGCTGCGCTGGTTCTCCATCGCGAGCCTCGCGCTCCTGGTGCCGGTGGCGATCGTGACCGGCGTGGTGCTGTCCCGCTTCGTCGCCGAGGAGGCGCTGCAGCACGACGGCGCCGTCACGGCGGAATTCACCGAGAACACGGTGGCCGTCGAAGGCCGGCAGATCGGCCTCGGCCCGGCCGCCCTGGACCTGTCCCGCTTCATGGATTACCGGGTCGACCCGGGGCCGTTCGGCGTGCAGCGCTCGGCGACCGACCGCGCCCGCACCGAGGTGCTGGAGCACCTGGGGACGCTGCCGCGCGTGCTGCTGGCCAGCCTCTACGGCATGGACGGGCGGATCGTGTGGTCCACCAACCCCAGCCTGATCGGCAGCGAGTCGCGCGAGAACGAGGAATTGCAGGAAGCCTTCCGCTCGCGCCGGCAGGTGGTCCGGCGGCACGCCAGCAACATTTCCCAAAAGGAAGAACAGCGCTTCGTCGTCCAGCCGACCGCGTTCTTCGTCGAGAACTACCTGCCCCTGCTGGACTCCCGCGGCCGCGTCGGGGTGGTGCTGGAGGTCTACAAGGAGCCGGAGCACCTCGTTTCGGTGGTCCAGCGCGGCCAGATCGTCGTCTGGACGACCACGCTGGCCGGCGGCGTGGTCATCTACCTGGGCCTCTACAGCATCGTGCGCCGGGCCGCCGCCCTCATGGCGGAGCAGCAGAAGCAGCTGGTGGAAAACGAGTCGCTGGTGACCGTCGGCGAGATGGCTTCCGCGCTCGCCCACAGCCTGCGCAACCCGCTGGGCACGGTGCGTTCCAGCGCCGAACTGGCGCTCGGCACCGACGATCCGTCGGTGCGCAAGAACGCCGAGGACATCATCGGCCAGGTGGACATCCTGTCGGCCTCGGTGCGCGAACTGCTGGTGTATTCGCGGCCGCTGACCGCCGAGGCGCAGCCGATCGACATCGCCTCGGTGCTCTCGAACGTGCTGGATTCCTTCAATCACGTATTTGTGAAGAATGGTATCCGGGTGTCGTGGAACCCGGACCGCAAGTGCCCGCTCGTACACGGCAACACGGCGCTGATGACGCAGGCGCTGCACAGCGTGGTGTCCAACGCGATCGAGGCTCTGCCGCGCAGTGGGGGCGAGATCAAGATCGATATCCACCCGGTGGACCAGCCCGCAAGAGTGGAGGTGGTCATCCGGGACAACGGCATGGGCATGACGAGCCAGCAGCTCGCCATGGCCTTCAAGCCCTTCCATACGACCAAGCCGCATGGGCTCGGGGTGGGGTTGCCGATGCTCAAGCGGGTGATGGAGCGCTTCGGCGGGACGGTGTCCCTGTCGAGCGTGGAAGACGCCGGCACGGCGGTGCGGCTCCAGTTCAGGATTGCATAGACGGGACGGACAAGATGAGCAGAACCATTCTGGTAGTTGAAGACGACGTGACCCAGGCGGGCAACATCTGCGCTTATCTGGCACGCAACGGCTGGGAAGCGCAGAGTTGCGGCTCGGCCGAGGAAGGCATGAAGCTGTACGACGCGCTACAGCCGGACGGGGTGGTCACCGACCAGACCCTGCCGCGCATGTCCGGCATCGACATGCTCAACAAGCTGCGGGAAATCAACCCGGCGGTGAAATGCATCGTCATGACGGCCGACGGCAGCGCCCAGACCGCGGTGCAGGCGATGAAGGCGGGAGCCCACGACTACCTGGTCAAGCCGGTGGTGCTGGCGGAGCTGAACGGCCTGCTGGAACGCGCCGTCGGCGCCGCCCGGGTCGAGAAGGCCCTGCAGTTCCACCAGAAGCGCCAGGCCCAGGGCGCCGGCGTGGCGGCCCTGATCGGCGATTCGCCCACCATGCAGGACCTCAAGGGCACCCTGAACCGGGTGGTCGAGGCCGAGCGCCGCATCGCCGACGGCAACCTGCCAGCCGTGCTGATCAACGGCGAAACCGGCACGGGCAAGGAACTGGTGGCCCGCTCCATCCACTTCGACGGCTCCAAGCAGAACGGCCCCTTCGTGGAGGTGAACTGCGCCTCCATCCCCTCGCACTTGCTGGAAGCGGAGCTGTTCGGCCACGAGAAGGGCGCCTTCACGGACGCCAAGGAACGCCGCACCGGCCTGGTGGAGGCGGCCGACGGCGGCACGCTGTTCCTGGACGAGATCGGCGAGATCGACCTGGGCCTGCAGGCCAAGCTGCTCAAGCTGCTGGAGGAGAAGTCGGTGCGCCGGCTGGGCTCGGTCAAGGAACTCAAGGTCAACCTGCGCATCATCAGCGCCACCAACCGCGACCTCGAGGCCATGGTGCGGCAGGGCAAGTTCCGCAGCGACCTGTACTTCCGCCTGCGCATCATCTCGGTCAAGGTCCCCTCGCTGCGCTCGCGCGGCACTGACGTGCTGCTGCTGGCCCGCCACTTCCTGGACACGCACGGCCGCCGCTACGGCAAGCACAACCTGCGCTTCAACGAGGCCGCCGAACAGGTCCTGATGCAGTACTCCTGGCCCGGCAACGTGCGCGAGCTGCGCAACATGCTGGAGCAGACGGTGCTGCTCGCGGCCACCGACGTGATCACGCCGGCGCAGCTGGCCCTGTGCCCCAGCCTCACGGCGGACTCGGCCTGCGAGCGCCACTTCGAAGGCGTGGGCAAGCCCTGCATGTCGCTGCCCAAGAACGACGCCGCCCTGGGCGAGGCGGAGCGCGCCCTGGTGATCCGCACGCTGGAGCGCACCGGCTGGAACGTGTCGCGCTCGGCCAAGATCCTGGGCCTGACGCGCGACATGATGCGCTACCGCATCGAGAAGATGGGCCTGTCGCGGCCCGACGCGATGGACAGCGGCTGGACCGACAGCGCCTTCGCCGACAGCACGATGCCCGGCCTAACGGATGCTTCCCGCTAGCTCGAAGATCGGGATGTACATCAGGATCACGACGACGCCGATCAGGGCGCCGACGAAGATCATGATGAGCGGCTCGAACAGCCGCACGAACCACTCGATCCAGCGGCCCATCTCCTCGTCGTAGAAGTCGGCGGTCCGCTCCATCATCGCGCCCAGGTTGCCCGCCTGCTCGCCGGCGTGCAGCATGCGCACCGCCACCGGCGTGGACAGCCCGTGCTGCACCAGCGCGTCGGACAGCGGGTGGCCCTCCCGGATGCGCGCGGCCGCCTGGTCCAGCCGGCCGGCCATGGCGGCGCCGACCAGCCCGCGCGCCATGGCGATGGCCGGCAGGATCGGGATGCCGCTTTGCAGCAGGATGCCCAGCGAGCGGTACAGGCGCGTCACCTGGTAGAGGAACACCCGCTCGCGGATCCCCGGCAGGCCGGCCAGGGTGCGCCCGACCGCGGCGCGCACCGGGGGCTGCTGCCACAGGAAGCCGGCGGCGACGGCGGCGGCGCCCAGGGCCAGTCCCATCGCTCCGGCGTGCTCGTGGAGCTGCCGGCCGAAGGCCATCAGCATGCGCGACAGCCAGGGCAGCTGCGTGCCGGTCTCGGCGAACACCGCGCTGAACCGCGGCACCACGTAGCCCAGGAGGAACAGCAGCACGCCCAGGCCCGCCGTCAGCAGCAGCGCGGGGTACACCGAGGCGGCGATGATCTTCTGCGTAAGCAGGTCGATGCGCGTGCGGTAGGCGACGTAGCGGGTGAGTCCGCCGCTGATCGCCCCGGTCTTCTCGCTGGACTGGATCAGCGCCACGTACAGCTCGGGAAAGGTGCCGGGGAACTGGGCCAGTGCCGCCGACAGCGACTTGCCTTCATAGAGCAGGCGCACCAGCTCGCCCAGCAGCTTGCGCGTGCCGGGGTCGCTCTCCTTTTCGGCCAGGCTTTCCAGGGCGGTGATCAGCGACAGGCCGGCATTGATCAGCGTGGCCAGTTCCTGGGTGAAGAGCAGGAGGGGGAAGTCGCGGCGCCGCGCCGTCGGCAGGCGGATTCCCTGCAGGCGCGCCGCGGGCCGCACGGCGAGCACCCGCAGCCCGAGCTGCTCGGCCGCCTGGCGGGCGGCCGGCGTGCTGGCGGCCTCGAGCGTCTGGTGGACGATGCGCTGGCGCGCATCGACCGCCTTCACCTGGAACTGGCCGCCGGGCGCCGCCGTTCGTCACGTCG
>JALHLO010000004.1 GCA_022844525.1 Ramlibacter sp. | reverse complement strand
GCCGCCGGCGCCCCGCTGCGTCCGGTGCCGCGGCGGCCGGTGTTCCGCCCGCCCGAGCACTGCACGCCGCCCAGGCCGCGCCAGACCGAGGTGGAGATCGCCGAACGGCTGATCGGGCGCTCGGGGCGGCACCTGGTGGAGCTCACCCTGCGCTACACGCCGGTGATGGTGGCCTCCATGCTGGCGGGCGAGCGGCCCCGGCTGCAGGTGGACAGCGAACGCTCCTTCGTCCGCGTCTACGCGGGCGATGCGCAGACGCGCCGCCGGCTCATCACCTGGCCCGAGCCGCTGCGCGACGACCAGGCGCTCGTCGTCGCCCGGGTGCACGGCGACCTCGACCTGCTGCGGCAGGAGCCCGGCGGCGAAGGCTGGCGCAAGTGGAAGGCGGCCTGGCACTGGTTCTTGAACCGCGGCACCCGCGAGATCTGGGATGCGTACGTGGTGCGCACGACGCAGCAGACGCTGAAGTTCTCCCAGTTCTGCGCCTCCGCCGCCCGCGCGGCCGAGGCGCGCTGCTTCGACTACACCGTGCGCGTCGGCGACATCGTCAAGCCCTCGGCGGACGGCCGCGCGCTGCTCCAGACCGGCGACGTGCTGCGCGGGGCCAAGCGCCTCACCTATGGCCGCTGCAGCAATCCCTGGCGCCAGCTCACGGAAATGAAGCTCACCGAGTGGCCCGCCACCCTGGGCCCGGGCATGCTGGAGCTGGACGGCCGCTTCCTCGCGCGCCAGGGCTTCCCGCTGGTGCGCATCACGCGCCAGGAAAACCAGGTCGTCGCCCTGGCGGAACTCGCGTCCTGGGCGGCGTGCTGGGCGCGCATGCTGCTGAGCATCCATCTGTGGTCCTTCCGCGCGCCCGACCCGGCGCCGCACCGGCGCGCCGAGCTGCTGCCCTCGGCCACGCCGGAGCGCCTGCCGGTCCCGCGCATCGAGGAGATCGAACTGGAGCCGCCGCGCCACGGCGTGCCGGTGCGCCTGCGCCTGACGCGCTACGCGCGCGAGGGCGCCCGGCCGGTGGCGCTGATCCACGGCTACAGCGCCAGCGGGACCACCTTTACCCACGAGGCGCTGCCCAAGCCGCTCGCGCTGCACCTGTACGAGCGCGGCCACGACGTGTGGGTGCTGGACCTGCGCACCAGCGCCGGCATGGCCTCGGCCCGCCTGCCCTGGCACTTCGAGGACGCGGCGCTGGCGGACATCCCGGTGGCGATCGCGCGCATCCGCGCGGTCACGCAGCAGCCCGAAGTCGACGTGTTCGCGCACTGCATCGGCGCGGTCATGCTCAGCACCGCCTTGCTCACGCATCCCACCGACCTGTGGAAGTTCGACCTGGTCGAGCCGGGCGGCGGCGGGCCGCGCGCGAAGCGCTATCCCGACGAACTGCGCGCGCTGCGCGGCGGCATCGGCCGCATCGTGCTGTCGCAGAAGGCGCCGACGCTGGTGTACAGCGACGCCAACGTGCTGCGCGCCTACTTCATGCGCGTGCTGCGGCAGGTGATCCTGCCGGAGGACTACCAGTTCACCGTGCCCACCGAAGCCAAGGGGGTGGGCGGCGGCCTGCTGGACCGCGTGCTGGCGACCATCCCCTACCCCGACAGCGAGTTCCGCCGCGAGAACCCTTTCCTGCCGCCGTGGAAGCGCGCGCCCTGGGCGGCCTTCCGCCACCGCATGGACGCGCTCTACGCGCGCGACTTCAGCCTGGGCAACGTCGAAAGCAGGACGCTGCGCTCGATCCAGGACCTGTTCGGCCCCCTCAACCTCGACACCGTGGCGCAGGCGATCCATTTCGCGCGCTGCAACACCATCACCGACGCCGCCGGGCGCGCCATCGACACGCAGGGCGCGACCCTGCACGACCTGTGGCCGCGGCACGGCACGCTCAGCATCCACGGCGAGGACAACGGGCTGGCCGACGTCGCCACGCTGGACGTGTTCGAGCGCCAGATGCAGCGCGCCGGCGTGCCGCTGCGGGTGCGGCGCATCGCCGGCTACGGCCACCAGGACTGCCTGATCGGCCGGCACGCCGAGCGGGACGTCTTCGTCCACATTTCCGAGTTCCTGGAGCAGCGCCATGACGAATCCGAGTCGCAGCTGGCTGTGGCAGACCCCGTCGAACGGGCTGGTGCACAAGCAGGGTAGCTGGTTCGCCTGCGCCGACCGCACGCTGGGCGACGCCTGGGGGCTGCTGGCGCCGGTGCGGCGCGAGGCGGGGGAGTGGCGCGTGGCAGGCGGCGCCGACACGATGTTCACCCTGCACCGCATCACCGTGGACCACCTGCGCGAACTGCCCTTCAGCGGCGAAGGGGACCCGGAGCGCTTCGTCTGCCTGCTGCGCTACGACCATCCGGAGGACCGCCTCGGCGCCTTCGCCGACCACGTCGCCGCCGGCGGCGCGCAAGCCGCCGTGCGCGAGCGCGAAGCGGCCGCGGCGAGCGACAAGGTCGCGGCACCCGAACTCGATCACGCGCTGCAGTCGCTGCGGCGCCAGCAGGGCGCGGATCTGGAGCGGCTGTTCGTGAGCCCGCCGGAACGGGCCGCGCCGGTGCCGGCCGCCGCCAGCCGCGCCTTCGCGCCGGTGGGCCGCAGGGACAGCTTCACCTTCGTGTTCGCCAGCTGCCAGTACCCGGCCGGCATGCTGGACCGGCTGCCCGCGCTGCGCACCTTCGAGGCGATCGCGCGGCGCTTCCCCGGCGGCGCGGAACTGCCGACGCGCCTGCTGCTGCTGGGAGACCAGGTCTATACCGACGCCACCTACGGCCTGCTGGACCCGGCGCGCATGGACGACCGCTACCGCCTGCCCTACGAGCAGCTCACCTGCGGCGACGGCCCCTGGGCCCGGCTGCCGCAGGACCTGCGGCGGGTGACCTGCATGACGCCGGACGACCACGAGTTCATCGACGACTGGGAACCGTGGGGCCGGGGCGCGCAGGGCGAGCGCCACCAGCGCGGACTGGCCGCCTACTGGCGCTACCAGCGCGGCGAGGAAACGCCGCCGCGCCACCTGTGGATGACGCACCCCGAGCCCGGGGAGCCGCGCGAGGGCTGGCGCCTGTTCATGGCCGACACCCGGACCACGCGCGAATACCGCAGCGGCGAGACGATCGCCGAAGCCACCATCCTCGGCGCGGAACAGACCGCGAGCCTGGAGGCCTGGCTCGCCGAGGCACCGGCGCAGGACCTGAAGATCGTGAGCTCGGCCGCCATGCTGCTGCCGCGGTCGCGCCAGTACCTGGACGCGCCGCTGCGCCTGGACAACTGGCAGGGCTACCCGGCGTCCTTCCAGCGCCTGCTCGCCTTCGTGTGCGACCACGGCGTGCGCAACCTGGTGTTCCTCTCCGGGGACCTGCACCTGGGCTGCAGCGCGCGCGTGCGGGTGCGCAACCGGGCGACCGGGGCCGAGGTGGCGTTCGAGTCGCACCACGCGCCGGCGCTGTACGCGCCCTACCCCTTCGCCAACGAGACGCGCTGGAACCTGCTGCTGGAGGACAGCTTCAGCTTCCAGTGGAAGGCGGACGGCAAGGAGAGCACCTACGACTGCGCGGTCAGCGCGCACACGCAGGGCGAGGGCATCGAAGGCTGCGGGATCCTGCAGGCGCGCCGCGTGGGCGGCGAGTGGAAGCTGGAGACGAGCTTCCTGCGGGCCTAGGAAATGCGCACGCCCTGCTCCGCGGCCATGTAGACGGCCTCGGTGCGGTTGCGGGTGCCCAGTTCCTGGTAGATGGCGCGAAGGTGGGTCTTGACGGTGCCGTCGCTGATGCCCAGCTCGCGCGCGATCAGCTTGTTGGAGCTGCCGCGCAAGGCGGCGCGCAGCACGTCGGCCTGGCGCTCGGTCAGCATGGGGAAGGCGTCGCGCACGTCGCGCGTCTGGATCGGCGCCAGCCCGCCCGTGGGCAGGTAGACCCCGCCGTCGGCGATGGTCTTCACCGCGATCATCAGCTGCGCGGGCGGCGAATCCTTGGGGATGAAGCCGGCGGCGCCCAGGTCCACGGCGCTGCGCACCAGTTCAGCGTTGCGGTCGCCCGAGAGCACCACCACCCGGGTGAGCGGCGCCGATTCGCGCAGGGCCTCGAGCGCGCGCGCGCCGGCCAGGCCGTCCATGTGCCAGTCCATCAGGATCAGGTCGAACATGGCGCTGCGGGTGGCCGCCAGGGCTTCTTCCGCCGAGGCCGTGAGGGTGACCTCCATGCTGGCGTCCAGCTTTTCCAGCAGGAGCCGCAGCCCTTCCCGGAACAGGGAGTGGTCATCGCACACCAGGACTCGCATGAAGGCCTCCTTTTGCCCGTACTGCAGGATAACGGGGGGACCCGATCCGACCAAACGACAGCGCGATCATGCGCCCGTCCGGCTGGCGCCGCCTACCCCCTTCGGGAGAGCGGACAGTCGTGCTAGCTCTGCACGAGCCGCTTGGATTTCGAGATCGACATCAGGATCCCGAGCGCCATCCCCAGCGTCACCATGGCGGTGCCGCCGTAGCTGATGAAGGGCAGCGGCACGCCCACCACCGGCAGGATGCCGCTGACCATGCCCATGTTCACGAAGGCGTAGGTGAAGAAGATCATCGTCACCGCGCCGGCCAGCAGCCGGGAGAACAGCGTCGGCGCCTCCAGCGCGATCGCCAGCCCGCGCAGCACCAGGAACAGGAAGCTGGCGATCAGGAACAGGTTGCCCAGCAGCCCGAACTCCTCCGAATACGCCGCGAAGATGAAGTCGGTGGTCCGCTCCGGGATGAACTCCAGGTGGGTCTGCGTGCCCTGCATGAAGCCCTTGCCGAACAGGCCGCCGGAGCCGATGGCGATCATCCCCTGGATGATGTGGAAGCCCTTGCCCAGCGGGTCGCGCGTGGGGTCCAGCAGCGTGCAGATGCGCTGCTGCTGGTAGTCGTGCAGGATCACCCAGCGCACGCCCTCGGCGCACAGCGTGTCGCCGAAGATCACCAGCAGCCCGATGGCCACGACGCCCATCAGGAAGGGCGGAATGATGAGCTTCCAGGACAGGCCGGCGAAGAAGATCACGGACAGCCCCGCCATCAGCACCAGCAGCGAGGTGCCCAGGTCCGGCTGCTTCATGATCAGTCCCACCGGCAGCGCCAGCAGCAGCACGGCGACGATGAAGTCCAGCGGCCGCAGCTGGCCCTCGCGCTTCTGGAACCACCAGGCGAGCATCAGCGGCATGGCGATCTTCAGGATCTCGCTGGGCTGGATGACCACGCCCAGGTTCACCCAGCGCTTCGCGCCCTTCTTCGTGATGCCGAACACCGCCACCGCCACCAGCAAGGCGACCCCGAGCACGTACAAGGGCACGGCGAAGCTCATCAGCCGCTGCGGCGGCACCTGGGCCACCACGAACATGATGAGGCCGGCCAGCGCCATGTTGCGCCCATGGTCGATGAAGCGGGTCCCGTGGTCGAAGCCCGAGCTGTACATGGTCAGCAGCCCCGCGCAGGCGAGCAGGAACACGGCGAATGCCAGCGGGCCGTCGAAGCCCTGGAGCATGGGAGCCAGTCGCTGGCGGAGCGAAGGCTGATCGAAGACTGCGGCCATCGCGCGATTATCTCCCGGGCCCTCATCCCAATGGCCGTAGTCGGGGCAGGGCCGGCTGCTAACATGCGCCGCACCCGCCATGAACATCCTTGTCGTCGACGACCACCCCCTGTACCGCAGCGGCGTCGTTTACACGCTGCAGAACACGGGCCTGGACGTCAACGTCATCGAATGCTCGGTGCTGGACACCGCCTTCCAGCGGCTGGACGCCGGGCTCGAGGTCGACCTGATGATCCTGGATCTGCAGATGCCGGGCTACCAGGGACTGGAGTCCCTGCGCGCGGTGCGCGGCCGCCGCCCGGACGTGCCGGTGCTGGTGCTGTCCGGCAACGAAGACCCGGCCGTCGTGCGCGAATGCATCGACCTGGGCGCCTTCGGCTTCGTGCCCAAGTCGGCGCCCAGCGACCAGTTCAATGCCGCGCTGTCCCTGGTGCTCTCGGGCGGCGTCTACCTGCCGCCCACCAGCCTCAGCGTCGGCTCGCCGGTCACCCGGGCGCAGCAGGACGCCTGGAGCCGCCTGGGCGCCCACCTCACCGAGCGGCAGCGCCAGGTGCTGCTGGGCATCGTCCAGGGCAAGCCCAACAAGGTGATCGCGCGCGACCTCGGCCTGTCCGACACCACGGTCAAGTCGCACGTGGCGCACATCCTCGACGCGCTGGTGGTCTCCAACCGCACCGAGGCGGTCTATGCGCTGGCCCGCGCCGGCGTGAGCATCCGCGACTTGCAGGCCTCCTCGCCCGACTCCGTGTTCTGAGCGCCGTTCAGGCCAGGCCGCCGGGGGAGGTGTCCGCGTCCGGGAAAGCCGCGCGCAGGGCCCCGAGCAGCCGCTCCGGGGTGATCGGCTTCTGCAGCACCGGCAGGTCCAGCCCGCGCTCCATGATGTCCGGCTCGCCGGAGATGATCCAGGCCGGGACCCACCCGTAGGTCGCGCGCACCGCCTCCACCGCCTGCACGCCGGTGCCCTCGGCCAGCCGGAAGTCGGCCAGCATCAGGTCCGGCGGGCTGTCCGCGTTGCGCAGCACCTCCTGCAGCTGCGCCAGCGACGCGGCCTGCGCCACCCGCGCCCCGGCCTCCAGCAGCCAGTCGCACAGGGCCTCGCGGGCCAGCCGGTCGTTTTCCAGCACCGCCACCAGCCGGCCGCGCAGCAGCGCCTCGCTGTTCCCGGGCGGCCGCCGCGGCGCCACGCTCTCGTCCGGGCGCGCGAGCGGCAGCCGGATGGTGACGCGGGTGCCCTTGCCCGGCTGCGATTCCAGCCGCAGGCCAGCCTGCATCAGGTCCGACATGTGCCGGGAGATGGCCAGCCCCAGGCCGATGCCCTCGGCCTCCGCCAGGCTGGCCGAGCGGCCGCGGAAGAAGGCGTTGCAGGCCTGTTCCAGGTCCTCCGGCTCCATGCCGACGCCCTGGTCGCTCACCGAGACGACGGCGGTGTCGCCCGCCACTTCGCCGCGCAGCACGATTTCGCCGCGCAGCGAATACTTGAACGCGTTGTCCAGGAAGTTGCGCAGCATGCGTTCCAGCAGCACGGGATCGGCGCCGACCGTGCACGGGTCGCGGATCTCGCTGCGAAAGCGCAGGCCGCGCGCCGCGCACTTCTCGGCGAAGCCGGACGCCGCGGCGGCGGCCAGCTGTTCCAGCTGCACCGGCTGCACCACGGCCTTCATGGTGCCGGCGTCGATCTGCGCGAAGTCCACCAGGTGGCGGAACATGCCGTCGATCGATTCGCCGGTGCGCACGATCTGCAGCGCCATGGCATCGCGCCGCGCGGGGTCGGTGGACTTGCGGAAGATGTCGGACAGGAACAGCAGCGCCTGCACCGGCTGGCGCAGGTCGTGGCTGGCGGCGCCCAGGAAGCGCGAGCGGGCGCGCTGCGTCTCCTGCTGCTTGCCCAGCGCCTCGCGCAGCTGCCCCACCAGCACGGCGTTCTGCTGCGCGGCTTCCACCGCGTCGCGCAGTTGCGACTGCACGACGCCGGCCAGCCGGACCAGCATGGGGGCGCCCAGCAGCATGGCCACGGCGATGAGGAGCAGCTCCCGGGTGCCGGCATGGCCCATCCAGCCCAGGTAGACGGTGGCCAGGCAGGCGGTCAGGTAGAGGGCGTAGACGCGGGGCTGCACGGCGAGCACCGCCACCGCCAGGCAGACCCAGCCCACCGTGATGATGGTCAGCACCCCGAGGTCCCCCACGGACAGCGCGCGCGAGAACAGGGGAACCGAGGTCGTGGTGAACCAGCCCGTGACGGCGGCCACGCCGGCGATGCGGCGCAGGGTGGACGCGGTGGCCCCGTCGCGCTGCACGAGCCGGTGGAAGTAGGGCTGGCGCGCCACCATGCCCAGGGCCAGCACCAGGTACCAGGCGGCGAAGGGCACCCATCCCACCGCCGGCACGAAGATCACTCCCAGCGTGGCTCCCATCAGCAAGGCCGCGGTCGCCCCGGCCCGCGTCTGGGCGAGGATCATGGCCACGCTGCGCTTCACCAGTTCGGCGGAAGCGTCGGGGGTGGTCCCGGCTCGTTCTTCTTGCGCCAACAGCCTCTCCGTTTCCAGGAGTTTCGCTTAAGCGCCGATGATTGTGAAAGGGCATACCCGCCCCTCTACCATCCGGGGCATGGCCGCCACCCACCTGTTGTATTTGCACGGATTCCGCTCCTCGCCGCGCTCCTTCAAGGCGCGGAAGATGGAGGCCGCCGTGCGGGAGCGCCACCCCGGCGTCACCTGGCTGTGCCCGCAGCTGCCGCCTTCGCCGAAGGCCGCCATGGAGATGGTGCGGGACGCGATCGCCGGCTGGCCGCGCGAGCGGATGGCGGTGGTCGGTTCGTCCCTGGGCGGCTTCTACGCGACCTGGGTGGCGGAGGAGACCGGCTGCCGCGCCGTGCTGCTCAATCCCGCCGTGGACCCGGCCCGCGACCTCGCCCGCCACATCGGCGAGCAGACCTCCTGGCACGACCCGTCGCAACATTTCTACTTCGCGCCCGGATTCGTGGACGAACTGCGGGCGCTGGAACGCGGGCCCGTGCGGCACCCGGAACGCTACTTCGCCGTGATCGCCAAGGGCGACGAAGTGCTGGACTGGCGGGAGATGACCGGCCGCTATCCCGGCATCCGCGTCAAGCTGCTGGAAGGCGGCGACCACGCCCTGTCCGACTTCGACCGGCACATCGAGGAAGTGCTCGCTTTCCTGCGGCTGGCGTAGGTCGTGGCGAGCGGCGCAGCCCCAGCCGCGACGCCCGCCCGGCCCAAGCGCGACCGTGGCCGAAATGCGGCATGGGACAATCGCCCCCTATGTTCGTGTTGTTCGAAGATGCCGGCCGATTCCTCGCCGGCCGGGTGCTGTCCGAGACGGACGCCTCGGCCCAGGTGGAGCTCGAGAGCGGCAAGCGGGTCAAGGTCAAGTCCGCCAACGTCCTCCTGAAGTTCGAGAAGCCGCAGCCGCAGGAGCTGCTGCGCGAGGCCCAGGAGGTGGCGTCCACCATCGAGCTGGACCTGGCCTGGGAGTTCGCGCCCGAGGAGGAATTCGCCTTCGGCGACCTGGCACGCGAGTACTTCAGCGCCAACGCCAGCCTGCCGCAGCAGGCGGGCGCGCTGCTGCGCCTGTTCGAGGCGCCGCACTACTTCCGCCGGGCCGGCAAGGGCCGCTTCCGCAAGGCGCCCGCCGAGGTCCTGCAGCAGGCGCTGGCGGCCATCGAGAAGAAGAAGCAGGTGCAGGCGCAGATCGTCGCCTGGGCCGCGGAACTCGCCTCGGGCAGCTGCCCGCCGGCGATCCGCGAGCAGCTTTACCGGATCCTGTTCAAGCCGGACAAGAACGCGCCCGAATACAAGGCGGTGGTCGAGGCCTCGCGCAGCACCCAGACGGCGCCGCTGGCGCTGCTGCAGAAGGCCGGCGCGATCACCTCGCCCTACCAGTTCCACTGGAAGCGCTTCCTGCTGGAGTACTTCCCCAAGGGCACCGGCTTCCCGCCGGTGGCCGCGCCCGCCATCAAGGACGACCTGCCGCTCGCGCCGGTGCAGGCATTCTCGGTCGACGATTCCAGCACCACCGAGATCGACGACGCCCTGTCCGTGCAGGGGCTGGGCAGCGGCACGGTGACCGTGGGCGTGCACATCGCGGCGCCCGGCCTGGCGATCCAAGCCGGCGGGCCGCTGGACCAGCTCGCGCGCCAGCGCCTGTCCACCGTGTACATGCCGGGGCACAAGATCACCATGCTGCCGGACGACGTGGTGCAGGCCTACACGCTGATGGAAGGCCGCGACTGCCCCGCCGTGTCCCTCTACGTGCGCTTCGACGAGGCCACGCTGGAGATCCAGGCCAGCGAGACCCGGCTGGAACGCGTGCCGATCGCGGTGAACCTGCGGCACGACCAGCTCGACTCCTACCTGACCGAGGCCTTCCTGGAAAGCCCGTCGGCGGCGGAGGACGCGGTGCCCACGCCGGCCACCCGCTTCCACGCCGAACTGTGCTTCCTGTTCCGGCTGGCCAGGCAGCTCAAGGCGCAGCGCGAGGTGGTGCGCGGCAAGCCCGAGAACTTCAACCGGCCGGACTACAACTTCCGCGTGCCCACCGCGGGCGAGGACGGCCCGACCGGCGAAGAGCCGGTGGAGATCACCGTGCGCGCGCGCGGCGCGCCGCTGGACCTGATCGTGTCCGAGGCCATGATCCTGGCCAACAGCACCTGGGGCCTGTGGCTGGCGGACATCGGCGTGCCCGGCATCTACCGCAGCCAGGCCAGCCTGGCGCCCGGCGTGAAGGTGCGCATGGGCACCAAGGCGCAGCCCCACGCGGGCATCGGCGTGAAGGCCTATGCCTGGAGCACCTCGCCGCTGCGCCGCTACACCGACCTGGTGAACCAGTGGCAGATCATCGCGGCGGCGCGCCACGGCCGCACCGCGGCGCTGGTGGCACCGTTCAAGCCCAAGGACGCGGAGCTGTTCTCCATCATTTCCGCCTTCGACGCGGCCTACGCCGCCTACAACGGCCACCAGGCGGGCATGGAACGCTTCTGGACGCTGAAGTACCTGCAGCAGCAGGACATCCGCGAGCTGGAGGCCACGGTCTTCAAGGAAGGCCTGGCCCGCGCGGACACCCTGCCCCTGGTGCTGCCGGTGCTGGGCGCGGGCGACCTGCCGCGGGGGGCGCGCGTGCGGGTGAAGCTGGGCGACATCGACCTGATCACGCTGGACGTGAACGGCACCGTCACGCAGCGCCTGGACGCCGCGCCGCAGGCCGCAGTGTCGGCGGAGGACGACACCGAGGAGGAAACCGTCGCGGGCCCGATTGCGATCGCGGTGGATGTCACGGACACTCCGGAGGACGAAGCCGCCGCGGCCCCCGCTGCCGCCGATAATTAGCCTCCGTGAACCTGAAGTCCCTCAGCACCCTGCAGATCGCGCTGGGCGTGTCCCTCCTGGCCCACGCCGCCGTGCTGTTCGTGCGGATCGTGGATCCCGAGGGTTTCAACCGCGTCTTCCAGGACACCCCGCTCGAGGTGGTGCTGGTCAACGCCCGCAGCAACGAGAAGCCCGATCGCGCCCAGGCCATCGCGCAGGCCACGCTGGCCGGCGGGGGCGAGGCGGAAAAGGGGCGCGCGACCTCGCCGCTGCCGCCTTCGGCGCTCACCAGCGTGGGCGACGCGGCCGAGGACGAACTCAAGAAGATCGACGAGATGCAGCAGCAGCAGCAGCTGATGCTCGCGCAGATCAAGAAGGCGCTGGCGGCCATGCCGCCGGCGGACCCCAAGGAAGTCCGGACCAACCCGGAAGCGGCGGCGCGCGAGGAGAAGCGGCGCCACCTGATGAAGCTGCTCGCCGAGATCGAGAAGCGCATCAACGAGGAAAACGCGCGGCCCAAGAAGCGCTACATCAGCCCCTCCACGCGCGAGGAGGTGTACGCGGTCTACTACGACACGCTGCGGCGCAAGATCGAGGACCGCGGCACCCACAACTTCCCGGAGCTCGCCGGGCGCAAGCTCTATGGCGAGCTGACCATGATCGTCACCGTCAACCACGACGGCCGCGTGCTGGAGACGGAGGTCGTGGAGACCTCCGGCAACAACGTGCTCGATCGCCGCGCGGCCAGCATCGCGCGCGCCGCGGGCCCCTTCGGCCGCTTCAACGACGCCATGCGCCGCCGGGCCGACCAGATCGTCGTGGTCTCGCGCTTCAAGTTCACGCGCGACGACACGCTCGAGACCAAGCTCACCAACCGCTGAAGCCCGCCGTGGACCGTTACTGCGTCATGGGCAATCCCGTGGACCACAGCAAGTCGCCGTGGATCCACGCGCGCTTTGCCGCCCTCACCGGCGAGCCGGTGGAATACGGCAAGCGCCTGATCGGGCTGGACGAATTCCCCGCGGCCGTGCGCGCCTTCATCGCCGAGGGCGGCAAGGGCTGCAACATCACCGTGCCCTTCAAGTTCCAGGCCGCCTCGCTGGTGAGCCACCGCAGCGCGCGCGCGGCCCTGGCCGAGGCGTGCAACATCCTGAGCTTCCGGGGCGACACCATCGTCGGCGACAACACCGACGGCATCGGACTGGTGAAGGACCTGGAGAACAATGCCGGCATCAGGCTGGCGGGCCGCGATGTGCTGCTGCTGGGCGCCGGTGGCGCCGCGGCCGGCGTGCTGGGCCCGCTGATCGAGGCGCGGCCGGCGCGCATCGTGCTGGCCAACCGGACCTTGGGCAAGGCGCGGGCGCTCGTGGATCGCCATGCCACGCTGGCCGCGGCCGAGGGTGTCGGATTGCAGGCCTGCGGCCTCGACGAAGTGCGCGGAAGCTTCGACGTCGTCATCAACGGCACGGCCAGCAGCCTGAGCGGCAGCGGCGTGCCGGTGGACGCGCGCGTGCTCAAGCCCGGCGCGCTGGCGTACGACATGATGTACGGCCCGGCGGCCGAGGGCTTCCTGCGGTGGGCGCGCGACCACGGCGCGGTGGGCCGCGACGGCCTGGGCATGCTGGTGGAGCAGGCGGCCGAAGCCTTCCTGATCTGGCGCGGCGTCCGCCCGCCCTCGGCCCAGGTGCTGGACGAACTGCGACTGGAGCTGGCGCGATGAAGGCGCTGTTTCGCTGGGTCGCGCTGGTGGCGCTGGCCTTCGCGGCCCTGCAGCTGTTCTTCGTCGGCCGCATCGCGCTGATGCTGGTGGTCGACCCGGAATCCACCACCTTCCAGCGCTCGGAGGCCTGGCGCATCGCCACCGAGAAGGGTCAGCTGCGCTGGCGCCAGCAGTGGGTGCCTTACGAGCGCATTTCCGACAACCTCAAGCGGGCGGTCATCGCGTCGGAGGATGGCAGCTTCGTCAATCACGACGGCGTGGACTGGGACGCGCTGGAAAAGGCCTGGGAACGCAACCTGAAGGCGGAGGAACGGGCCGCCAAGCGCGCCATGCTCGCCCCCTCGCGCGCCAGGCCGCCCAAGATCGTCGGCGGCTCCACCATCAGCCAGCAGCTGGCCAAGAACCTGCTGCTCTCGGGCGAACGCAGCCTGATGCGCAAGGGCCAGGAGTTCGTCCTCACCATGGTGCTGGAGAACACGCTGTCCAAGCAGCGCATCCTGGAGATCTACCTCAACAGCGTGGAGTGGGGCGAAGGGGTGTTCGGGGCCGAAGGCGCGGCGCAGCACTACTTCCGCAAGCCGGCCAGCCGGCTGAGCGCCTACGAAGCCGCGCGGCTGGCGGTGATGCTGCCGCAGCCCAAGCGCTTCGAGAAGATGCCCGGTTCCAGCTACCTCGCGGGCCGCACGTCCACCATCGTCGCGCGCATGCGCGACGCCGAGCTGCCTTGAACGCAACCCTGTCCCCGTGGGCCGCCCGCGCCCTGGGATGGTTCCTGCTGAAACTCGTGCGCGTGCTGACCGGCGCGCAGGCCCGCTGGTACGGCTGCCCGCCGCAGGCGGAACAGCGCATCTATTTCGCCAACCACCAGAGCCACGCCGACCTGGTGATGATCTGGGCCGCGCTGCCGCACGAACTGCGCAGCATCACGCGCCCGGTGGCCGCCCGCGACTACTGGACGAAGACGCCGCTGCGCCAATGGATCACCACCGCGGTCTTCAACGCGGTCTACGTGGACCGGGAACGCAAGGACGACAGCGACCCGCTGCGGCCGCTGGAAGAGGCGCTCGCCAGCGGCGACTCCATCATCCTGTTCCCGGAGGGCACGCGCGGCGACGGCGAGGAACCGCAGTCCTTCAAGTCCGGCCTGTACAGCCTGGCGATGAAATTCCCGCAGGTGGTGCTGGTGCCGGCCTGGATCGACAACATCCAGCGCGTCATGCCCAAGGGCGAGGTCGTTCCGGTGCCCATCCTCTGCTCGGTGACCTTCGGCGCGCCGATCCGGGTGGAGCCGGGGGAGGAGCGGCGCGCCTTCCTCGACCGGGCACGCGCCGCGGTCATCGCGCTGCGCGACGTATGAACGCCTTCCTGCGCAGCCTCACGCCCTCGCAGCAGGTCGGCGCCCTGTTCGTCGCGGTGTTCGGCGTGCTGGTGCTCACCAGCCTGGCCGTGTTCGTGCTCACGCTGCGCGAGCGGCGCACCGCCCACGACGAGACCTGGCAGACCGGCCTGCACGATTTCCGCGCGCTGCTGGCCACGTCGTGGGGGATGGTGGTCGTGTTCTGGGTGGCCTGGGCCAGCGGCGAGACGCTCGCCACGCTGCTGTTCGCCGTGATCGCCTTCTTCGCCCTGCGCGAGTTCATCACGCTCTCGCCCACGCGGCGCGGCGACCACCGCAGCCTGGTGCTGGCCTTCTTCGTGGTGCTGCCCATCCAGTTCTGGCTGGTGGGCACGCGCCACTTCGACCTGTTCACCGTGTTCGTGCCGGTGTACGTGTTCCTGGCGATCCCCGTGGTGAGCGCCCTGTCCGGCGACCCGCAGCGCTTCCTGGAACGCAACGCCAAGCTGCAGTGGGGCATCATGGTCTGCATCTACGGCATGAGCCACGTGCCCGCCCTGCTCCTGCTGCAGTTCCCGCGCCGCAACTACGAAGGCAAGCAGGCTTTCCTCGTGTTCTTCCTGGTGATCGTGGTGCAGACCTGCATGCTGGTGCAGCACCTCGTGACGCGCCGCCTGCGCCGCCCGCCCAGCCTGCCGGGCATCAGCAGCAGCTTCCACTGGGAAAGCTGGAGCTGGGGCGTCATCGCCGGCAGCGCGCTGGGGGCCATGCTCTCCTTCATCACGCCCTTCCAGCCGGTGCAGGCGCTGCTGACGGCTTTCGTCGCCTGCGTGGCCGGTTCGCTGGGCCACCTGGTGATGAAGGCGCTCAAGCGCGATCGCGGCGTGACGGCCTGGGGACCGAGCGGCAGGTCGGTCACGGGCGCCAACGGCCTGCTGGATCGCGTGGACGCGCTGTGCTTCGCCGCGCCCATCTTCTTTCACTCGGTACGCTGGTACTTCGGGTCCTGAGCCTTAAGATCAGGCCATGCGCATTCTCGGCATCGATCCCGGCCTGCAGACCACCGGCTTCGGTGTCGTCGACATGGACGGGCACACGCTGCAGTACGTCGCCAGCGGCACCATCACCACCACCCACCTCGCGCGCGGCGACCTGCCGGCGCGCCTGAAGGTCCTGTACGACGGCATCGGCGAGCTGCGCGCGCGCTACCAGCCGGATGCGGCGGCCATCGAGATCGTGTTCGTCAACGTGAACCCGCAGTCCACGCTGCTGCTCGGACAGGCCCGCGGCGCCTGCGTCACGGCGCTGGTGTCCTGCAACCTGAGCGTCGCGGAATACACGCCCATGCAGATGAAGCAGGCCATCGCCGGGACGGGGCGCGCGGCCAAGGCCGAAGTGCAGCAGATGGTGAAGAGGCTGCTGCAGCTGCCGGGGCTGCCGGGCAAGGACGCGGCCGACGCGCTGGGCCTGGCGATCACGCACGCGCATGCGTCGGTGGCGACGGCGCGGCTGCAGGCGGCGGGGAATGTGGCGCGGCGCAATACCGGGTCGTACAAGACGGGGCGGGTGATCTGACCGGGTGCGTACGTCGCGGTTCGGGCTGCGCCGCTCACCACGACCTACCCGGAGCCGATGTGGAGGTCGTGGTGAGCCCGCAGGCGAACCGCGACACTGGCCTCCCTGTAGGTCGTGGTGAGCCCGCAGGCGAACCGCGACACGCTCACTCCGCCAGCCGCTGCACGAACAGGATCGCGAAGAAGCCCAGGGCCGCCAGCACCGTCCACTTGAAGATCACCAGTCCGAGCCGCTTGTACTTCACGTTCCCCGTGCCCGCATAGAGCGCGAACAGCACGGCCGACGCCAGCAGCAGCAGCAGGACCAGGGTGCGGACGACCGCCATGCGCCTACCAGGCGCGGGCGGGCAGCGCGAAGCCGGCCGGCGCGTCGCGCTCGTTGCCGAAGCTCACCACCTCGAAGGCTTCCTGGTCGGCCAGCAGCGCGCGGATCAACTGGTTGTTCAGCGCGTGGCCCGAACGAAAGGCACTGTACGCGGCCAGCAAGGGCTTGCCGATCAGGTACAGGTCGCCCATCGCGTCCAGGATCTTGTGCTTGACGAACTCGTCGTCGTAGCGCAGGCCCTCCGCGTTCAGCACGCGGTAGTCGTCCACCACGATGGCGTTGTCCATGCCGCCGCCCAGCGCCAGGCCGCGCGAACGCATCATCTCCACGTCCTTGGTGAAGCCGAAGGTGCGGGCCCGGGCGATGTCGCGCGAATAGTGGCCGGAGCTCAGGTCGAACTCGTAGCGCTGGCCGGTGGAGTTCACCACCCGGTGGTCGAAGTCGATCTCGAAGCCGAGCTTGTAGCCGTGGTAGGGGTCCAGCCGCGCCCACTTGAGGTTCTCGCCCTCGCCTTCGCGGACCTCCATGGGCCGCAGCACGCGGATGAAGCGCCGGGGCGCGTTCTGCTGCTCGATGCCCGCGCTTTGCAGCAGGAACACGAAGGAAGCCGACGAGCCGTCGAGGATGGGAACCTCTTCGGCCGTGATGTCCACGTACATGTTGTCCACGCCGAGGCCGGCGCAGGCGGACATGATGTGCTCCACGGTGTGCACCTTGGCGCCGCCGTTGGAGATGGTGGAGGCCATGCGCGTGTCCGTCACCGCCTGGGCGGACACGGGGATGTCCACCGGCTGGGGCAGGTCGACGCGCCGGAACACGATCCCGGTGTCGGGCTGCGCCGGCCGCAGCGTCATCTCGACCCGCTGGCCGCTGTGCAGGCCCACGCCGACGGCCTTGGTCAGGGTCTTGAGGGTACGTTGCCGGAGCATGGATGCGATTTTAGGCGCGCGCGCCTCCCCGGCCGTTTGACCTTCCGCATGACCTCGATAGAGCCAGCCCATTGGCTCAGCCTCTGCCCGGGCCGTAAAGGACGGATGAACGACGGGTAAATCCGGTCCCGTCACCCCCGCGCAGGCGGGGGTCCGGGGCGTCCGTGTTGGCTGCGCGCATCGCGCGCAGTCCCGGAACGCCCTGGGTCCCCGCCTGGGCGGGGATGCCGTTCACTCAGTCCGCCTGCTTGCGCAGGAAGGCCGGGATCTCGAAATCGTCCATGCCGCCGCTGGACAGGGCATCGACCTTGGCCGCCGCCTGCGTGCGGTTGGTGCGCCAGACGCTGGGCACCGCCAGGCCGCCGTAATCCGGCTGCTGGGGCGGCGTGACACCGGCCGACTGCATCTCGCGGGTGACGATCGCGCCCGGGCCGCCCACCGCGTTGTGGATGGTCGGCACGTTGAAGGGCACGTTGTCGGTGCCGGTGCGCAGCACCTGCAGCGGCGGCGCCGTGCGGCGCTGCTGCCCCTGGCGCGACAGGCCGGTGGCCACCACGGTCACGCGGACCTGGTCGCCCAGCTCGTCGTCGTAGGCCGTGCCGTAGATCACGTGCGCGTCCGGCGAGGCGTAGGCGCGGATGGTGTTCATCGCCAGCTTGGACTCCGACAGCTTCAGGCTGCCCTTGGCCGCGGTGATCAGCACCAGCACGCCCTTGGCGCCCGACAGGTCGATGCCTTCCAGCAGCGGGCACGCCACCGCCTGTTCGGCGGCGATGCGCGCGCGGTCCGGCCCGGAGGCGATCGCGGTGCCCATCATCGCCTTGCCCGGCTCGCCCATCACCGTGCGCACGTCCTCGAAGTCCACGTTGACGTGGCCGGGGACGTTGATGATCTCGGCGATGCCGCCCACGGCATTCTTCAGCACGTCGTTGGCGTGCGCGAAGGCCTCGTCCTGGGTGATGTCGTCGCCCAGCACTTCCAGCAGCTTCTCGTTCAGCACCACGATCAGCGAGTCCACGTTGGCTTCCAGTTCCGCCAGGCCGTTGTCGGCGTTGGTCATGCGGCGGCCGCCTTCCCAGTCGAAGGGCTTGGTGACCACCCCCACGGTGAGGATGCCCATCTCCTTGGCCACCCGCGCGATCACCGGCGCGGCGCCGGTGCCGGTGCCGCCGCCCATGCCGGCCGTGATGAACAGCATGTGCGCGCCCGAGATCGCCTCGCGGATGGTCTCCACCGCCAGCTCCGCGCATTCGCGGCCCTTTTCCGGCTTGCTGCCGGCGCCCAGGCCGCTGCCACCGAGCTGGATGTGCTTGTGCGCCGAGCTGCGCGCCAGCGCCTGCGCGTCGGTGTTGGCGCAAATGAACTCCACGCCCTGCACGTTGCGCTCGATCATGTGCGCCACCGCGTTGCCGCCGCCGCCGCCCACGCCGATGACCTTGATCTGCGTGCCCTGGTGGAACTCCTCGACTTCGATCATTTCGATGCTCATTTGATACTCCTGATGCTTTGCAGTTGCCACTGACTGATTTGTTGGTGTTGCGTCATCAACGCAGGAACGGTGGATCGGTGCACCGACTTCGCTCCTTTCTGCGGGGAGGACTCCCGCGGGCCAGCCACAACTTGTGGGGATTCATGATCAGAAGTTCCCCACGATGAAATCCTTGATGCGCCCGAACGCGGTCTTCACGGACCCGTGCTGCTGCGCGACCTTGATGCCGCGCACGCGCGCCAGGCGCGCTTCCTCCAGCAGGCCCATGACCGTCGCGGCGCGCGGCTGCGCGATCATGTCCGAGAGCGCGCCGTGGTAGCGCGGCAGGCCGCGCCGCACCGGCTTGAGGAAGATGTCCTCGCCCAGTTCGACCATGCCCGGCATCACGGCACTGCCGCCGGTGATCACGATGCCCGACGAGAGCACCTCCTCGTAGCCCGACTCGCGCACGACCTGCTGCACGAGCGAAAAGATCTCCTCCACCCGCGGCTCGATCACGCCGGCCAGCGCCTGGCGCGAGAGCATGCGGGGCCCGCGGTCGCCCAGGCCGGGTACTTCGACCTGGGTCTCGGGGTCGGCCAGCAACTGCTTGGCGTAGCCCGACTCGACCTTGATGTCTTCGGCGTCCTTGGTCGGCGTGCGCAGCGCCATCGCGATGTCGCTGGTGATCAGGTCGCCGGCGATCGGGATCACCGCCGTGTGGCGGATCGCGCCGCCGGTGAAGATCGCGACGTCCGTCGTGCCGGCGCCGATGTCGATCAGCGCGACCCCGAGTTCCTTCTCGTCGTCCGACAGCACCGCGCTGCTGGACGCCAGCGGGTTCAGCAGCAGCTGCTCCACCTCCAGCCCGCAGCGGCGCACGCACTTGATGATGTTCTCGGCCGCGCTCTGGGCGCCGGTGACGATGTGCACCTTGGCTTCCAGCCGGATGCCGCTCATGCCGATCGGCTCCTTCACGTCCTGGCCGTCGATCACGAATTCCTGCGGCTCCACCAGCAGCAGGCGCTGGTCGGTGGAGATGTTGATCGCGCGCGCCGTCTCCACCACGCGCGCCACGTCGGCCGGCGTCACCTCGCGGTCCTTGACCGCCACCATGCCGCTGGAATTGATGCCGCGGATGTGGCTGCCCGTGATCCCCGTGTAGACGCGGGTGATCTTGCAGTCGGCCATCAGCTCCGCTTCCTTCAGCGCCTGCTGGATGCTCTGGACGGTGGCGTCGATGTTGACGACGACGCCGCGCTTCAGGCCGTGGGACGGCGCCACGCCCAGCCCCGCGAGCTTGAGTTCGCCGCCCGGCATGACCTCGGCCACCACCGCCATCACCTTGGCCGTGCCGATGTCGAGTCCGACGACGAGATCCTTGTAGTCCTTGGCCATCCGCGTTGTTTCCTCAGTTCCCCTGCGTGCCCGTCGTGGTCACGCCCCTCAACTTCACCGCATAGCCGTCCGTGTGCCGCAGGTCCGCGGTCACCAGGGCCTCGGGTCGCCGCCCGTATTTCGCCGTCACCTGCGTCAGCGTCCGGGCGAAGCGCTCGCTGCGCGCCATCACCTCGTCCGGCGTTCCGCGCCCCAGTTCCACCGTGGCACCGCTGTCCAGGTGCACCGACCAGCCGCCCCGGCCGGACAGCACCACCTGCTCGATGCCCAGGTCCAGCTTCGCGAGCTGCGGCTTCAGGCCGCGGTACATCGCCAGCACCTGGGCCGCGGCCCCGTCCGGCCCGACCAGGCGCGGCATGTCGTCCTGCTCCACGTCGCCCGGATTCGCCTCGAACACTTCGCCGAAGGTGTTGACCAGGCGCGACTCCGAGTCCGCGCCCCAGAGGGCCTCCGGCTGGTGCTCCTGCAGCTCCACCCGCAGCCGGTTGGGGAACTGGCGCCTGACGACCGCCTGCCGCACCCAGGGCACCGCCTCGAAGGCCTCGCGCGCCTGTTGCAGGTCCACGGTGAAGAAGTTGCCCGCCAGCCGGGGCGCCACGTTCGCCCGCAGGGTCGCCGCGCTGTTGTGCGCGACGTCGCCCTGCACCACGATGCCGCCGATGGCGAACACCGGATGGCGCAGCAGCCACCAGCCCAGCGCCGCCGCCAGCATCGCTCCGCAGGCCATGAACAGCACCGTGGCGGTGATGTGCATCAGCCTGACGTCCACCGGCAATGGCAGCGCCTGTTTCTTCATGCCTTGGCGGCTCCCGGTTCCAGGTCCAGCGCGGCGTCGGCCAGCAGCCGCAGGCAGAGGTCCTCGTAGCTGATGCCCGCGGCGCGCGCGGACATGGGCACCAGCGAGTGGCCGGTCATGCCGGGCGAGGTGTTGATCTCCAGCAGGTAGGGCTTGCGGGTGGCGGCATCGATCATCACGTCGATGCGGCCCCAGCCGCGGCAGCCCAGCACGCGGTAGGCCTTGACCACCAGCTCCTGGATCGCCTCTTCCTCGCCCTGCGGCAGGCCGCAGGGCACCAGGTACTGCGTGTCGTCGGTGAAGTACTTGTTCTGGTAGTCGTAGTTGCCTTCGGGCGCCACGATGCGGATCACCGGCAGCGCGCGGGCGCCGTCGCCGGTGCCCAGGATCGGGCAGGTGACCTCGTCGCCGGCGATGAACTGCTCGCACAGCACGTCGGCGTCCAGCGCCGCGGCGGCATCGACCGCGCCCTGCATCTCGGAGTAGCCCTGCACCTTCGCCACGCCGATGGAGGAGCCCTCGCGCGCCGGCTTCACGATCAGCGGCAGGCCCAGGTCGTCCGGAATCGCGATCACCTGCTCGCGCTGGTAGGCGCCGCGCCTGAGCAGCGTGTAGCGCGGCGTCGGCACCCCTTCGGCCAGCCACACCCGCTTGGTCATCACCTTGTCGATCGAGATCGCCGAGGCCATGACCCCGGAGCCGGTGTAGGGGATGCCGAGCAGTTCCAGCGCGCCCTGCACCGTGCCGTCCTCGCCGAAGCGGCCATGCAGCGCGATGAAGCAGCGCTGGAAGCCTTCGCGCTTGAGCTCCACGAGCTCGCGCTCCGCCGGGTCGAAGGCGTGCGCATCCACGCCCCGCGACTGCAGCGCCTTCAGGACGCCGCCGCCGGACATCAGCGAGATGTCGCGCTCCGCCGACCGGCCGCCCATGAGGACGGCCACCTTGCCGAAGTCCTTGGGGTTCATGCGCGGCCTCCCAGTTCCACCACCTTCGCGGGCACGGTGCCGATGGAGCCGGCGCCCATGCACAGCACCACGTCGCCGTCGCGCGCCGTGTCCAGGATGACTTGCGGCAGGTCGGCGATGTCGCCCACGAACTGCGGCTCCACCTTCCCGGACACGCGCACGGCGCGGGCCAGCGAACGGCCGTCGGCCGCCACGATCGGCTCCTCGCCCGCCGAATACACCTCGGCCAGCAGCACGGTGTCGGCGGTGCCCAGCACCTGCACGAAGTCCTCGAAGCAGTCGCGCGTGCGCGTGTAGCGGTGCGGCTGGAAGGCCAGCACGATGCGCTGCCCGGGGAAGGCGCCGCGCGCGGCGGCCAGCGTCGCGCGCATCTCCACCGGGTGGTGGCCGTAGTCCTCGATCACCGTGAACCTGCCGCCACCCTGCGCCGCCGGCACCGGCACTTCGCCGTAGCTCTGGAAGCGGCGGCCGACGCCGCGGAATTCGGACAGGGCCTTCATCACCGCCTGGTCCGGGATGTTCAGCTCCACGCCGATCGCGATCGCCGACAGGGCGTTGAGCACGTTGTGCATGCCCACCAGGTTCAGCTGCACGTGCATGTCGGGCAGCGTCACGCCGTTGCGCCGCTGCACGGTGAAGTGCATCTGCGGGCCGACCGCCTTCACGTCCACGGCGCGCACCTGCGCGTCCTCGCGGAAGCCGTAGGTCGTCACCGGGCACTGCACCTCGGGAATGATGGAGCGCACCGCCTCGTCCTCGATGCACAGGATCGCGGTGCCGTAGAACGGCATCCGGTGCAGGAAGGTGAGGAAGGCCTTCTTCAGGTTGTTGAAGTCGTGCCCGTAGGTGTCCATGTGGTCGGCGTCGATGTTGGTCACCACCGCCATCACCGGGAACAGGTTCAGGAAGGACGCATCCGACTCGTCCGCCTCCACCACGATGTAGTCGCCCGAGCCGAGCTTGGCGTTGGCGCCGGCGCTGTTCAACTTGCCGCCGATCACGAAGGTGGGGTCGAGGCCGCCCTCGGCCAGCACGCTCGCCACCAGGCTGGTGGTGGTGGTCTTGCCGTGGGTGCCGGCGATCGCGATGCCGGACTTCAGCCGCATCAGCTCCGCGAGCATCACGGCGCGCGGGACGATCGGGATCTTGCGCTTGCGCGCGGCGACCACCTCGGGGTTGTCCTGCTGCACCGCCGTCGACGTGACGACGGCATCGGCGCCGATCACGTTGGACGCGGCGTGGCCGACGAAGGTCTGGATCCCCAGTTCCGACAGCCGCCGCAGCGTGGGGCTGTCGGCGATGTCGGAGCCCGAGATCAGGTAGCCGAGGTTGCGCAGCACTTCGGCGATGCCGGACATGCCGGCGCCCCCGATGCCTACGAAATGGATGTGTTTGATGGCGTGTTTCATCGTGCGAGGGCCTCGCAGGCGGCGACCACCTGCTCGGTCGCCTGGGTCTTTTCGAGTTTCTTGGCCGCGACGGCGCGTTGCAGCAGCTCGTCGCGGGTCAGCGTGATCAGCATCGTGGCCAGCCGGTCGGGCGTCAGCTCGCGCTGCGGCACGAGCCAGCCGCCGCCGGAGTCGACCAGGAATCTGGCGTTGGTCGTCTGGTGGTCGTCCACCGCGTGCGGGAAGGGCACGAACAGCGCGGGCGCGCCGACCGCGGCGATCTCCGTCACCGTGCTCGCGCCGGCGCGGCAGATCACGAGGTCCGCTTCCGCGTACGCGCTGGCCGTGTCCTCGATGAAGGGCGTGAGTTCCGCCGCCACGCCCGCCTGCGCATAGTTGGCGCGCAGCTCGTCGATCTGTTTCGCGCCGCTCTGGTGCAGCACCTGCGGGCGCTGCGCCGCCGGAATCCGCGCGAGCGCCTGCGGCACGATCTCGTTCAGGGCCTTGGCGCCCAGGCTGCCGCCGACCACCAGAAGCTTCAACGGGCCGCTGCGGCCGGCGAAGCGTGCTGCGGGGGCGGGCTGGCGCAGGAAGGCCTCGCGCAGGGGATTGCCCACCCACTCGCTCTTCTTCAGCACGCCGGGAAAGGCGCTGTAGACGCGGTCGGCCACGCCCGCGAGCACGCGGTTGGCCATGCCCGCCACCGAGTTCTGCTCGTGCAGGACCAGGGGCTTGCCGAGCAGCACGCTCATCATGCCGCCGGGGAAGGTGATGTAGCCGCCCAGGCCGACGACGACCTGCGGCCGCACGCGGCGCACGATGCGCAGGCTTTGCCAGAACGAGTGCAGGATGCGCAGCGGCAGGAAGGCGTAGGCCTTGAGACCCTTGCCGCGCACGCCGCCGAAGTTGACCGTCTCCAGCGGGAAGCCGCGCGGCGGCACCAGCTGCGCCTCCATGCTGTTGGGCGCGCCCAGCCAGTGCACGCGCCAGCCGCGCGCGCGCAGCGCCTCGGCCACGGCCAGTCCGGGGAAGATGTGGCCGCCGGTGCCGCCTGCCATGACGAGGGCCGTGCGTTCGCTCATGTCCGGCCTCCGCGCATGAGCATCCTGTTTTCGTAGTCGATGCGCAGCACCACCGCGATCGCCACCACGTTCATCAGCACCGCCGACCCGCCGTAACTCATGAGGGGCAGCGTCAGGCCCTTGGTCGGCAGCGCGCCGAGGTTGACGCCCATGTTGATGAAGGCCTGGAACCCCATCCAGATGCCGACGCCTTGCGCCACCAGTCCGGCGAACACGCGGTCCAGCGCGATCGCCTGCCGGCCGATGTGCATGATGCGGCGCGTCATCCACAGGAACAGGCCGATCAGCGTCACCACGCCGACCAGGCCGAATTCCTCGCCGATCACGGCCAGCAGGAAGTCGGTGTGCGCCTCGGGCAGCCAGTGCAGCTTCTCGACGCTGCCGCCCAGGCCCACGCCGAAGATCTCGCCGCGGCCGATGGCGATCAGCGAGTGCGACAGCTGGTAGCCCTTGCCCAGCGCGTGCTTCTCGCTCCAGGGATCGAGGTAGGCGAAGATGCGCTCGCGCCGCCAGTCCGACAGCGCGATCATCAGCATGAAGGCGACGGTGATCACCGCCGCGATCAGGAAGAACATGCGGGCGTTCACGCCGCCCAGGAACAGGATGCCCATCGCGATCACCGCGATCACCATGAAGGCGCCCATGTCCGGCTCGGCCAGCAGCAGCACGCCGACGATGGCGACGGCCGCGGCCATCGGCAGCACGGCGCGGAAGAAGCGCTCCTTCACTTCCATCTTGCGCACCATGTAATTGGCGGCATAGAGCAGCACGGCGAACTTCGCCAGCTCGGACGGCTGGAAGGACGCGGGCCCGAGCGTGATCCAGCGGCGCGCGCCGTTGACGCCCTTGCCGATGTGCGGGATCAGCACCAGCACCAGCAGCAGCAGCGAGGCGACGAACAGCCAGGGCGCGATCCGCTCCCAGGTCTCCACCTTCACCTGGAAGACGAGCAGGCCGACGACGAAGGACAGCGCGAGGAACAGGGCGTGGCGGCTGAGGAAGTAGGTGTGGGCGTAGCGGCCGAACTTGGGGTTGTCCGGCAGCGCGATCGAGGCGGAATACACCATCACCAGGCCCCAGGCGAGCAGGGCGACGGTGACCCACAGCAGGGCGGGGTCGAAGGCGCTCTGGCCGGCCGGGTGGCGGGACATGTCATGCCGGCCTGGCGCCGGCATCCATGCGGCGGCCGAACCGCTGCCGAACGGATTGCGGATCAGGCCCGCGATGGCCTGGGCCAGCGTCAAGCTTCACCTCCCTGCGTCATCGCGCCGGCTTCGTCGGCCACCGCCTGCACCGCGGCGCGGAACACTTCGGCGCGGTGCGGGTAGTTGCGGAACATGTCGAAGCTGGCGCAGGCGGGCGACATCAGGACGGCGTCACCGGCGTGGGCGCGCTGCGTCGCCAGCTTCACCGCCTCTTCCATCGACGCCGCCTCGACCAGCGGCACGCCGGTGGGCTCCAGCACGGCGCGGATCTGCGGCCCGTCGCGGCCGATCAGCACCGCGGCGCGCGCGAAGCGCGCCACCGGCGCGGCCAGCGGCGCGAAGTCCTGGCCCTTGCCGTCGCCGCCCAGGATCACGACCAGCTTGCGCTCCGCGCCCAGGCCGTGCAGCGCCGCGACCGTCGCGCCGACGTTGGTGCCCTTGCTGTCGTCGAAATACTCGACGCCGTTGACGATGGCGACGGACTCGACCCGGTGCGGCTCGCCGCGGTATTCGCGCAGGCCGTACAGCATGGGCGCGAGCTGGCAGCCGGCGGAGGTGGCCAGCGCCAGCGCCGCCAGCGCATTGATCGCGTTGTGGCGGCCGCGGATGCGCAGGGCGTCCGCCGGCATGAAGCGCTGGAGATGGATCTCCACCTCTTCGTCCTTGCGGCGTTTTTCGGTTTCGTCGGCCTCGTGCGCGCGCACCAGCCAGGCCATGTCGTTGACGATCTCCAGGCCGAAGTCGCCGGGGCGCCTGGGCAGGTCGCCGCCGAAGGTGACGTAGTCGCGCTGCTCGTACTTGCCGCCCTTGAGCCGCACGGGCTCGGGCAGCATCTTCATCACCAGCGGGTCGTCGCGGTTGAGGACCATGCGCGCGGTCTTGCCGAACACGCGCGACTTCGCCTCTGCGTACGCTTGCATCGTGCCGTGCCAGTCCAGGTGGTCCTGGGTCACGTTCAGCACCGTGGCCGCCGTCGGCTCGAACCCGGTCGCGCCATCGAGCTGGAAGCTGGACAGCTCCAGCACCCACACCTGCGGCAGCGCGCCCGCGTCGCGCTTGTGCACCAGCGTGTCGAGCAGCGTCGGGCCGATGTTGCCCGCCACCGCCACCGTCTTGCCGCTGCGCTCCACCAGCTGCCCCGTGAGCGCCGTGACCGTGGTCTTGCCGTTGGTGCCGGTCACCGCGAGCACCGCCGGGTGGTAGCCGTTGTCCTGGCGCATCGCCGCCAGCGCATCCGCGAAGAGGCCCAGTTCGCCGCGCACCGGCACGCCGGCGGCACGCGCGGCCTGCTCCACCGGGGCGACCTGCTGCGGCGTCAGCCCGGGGCTGCGCAGCACGAGCTGCATGCCCTCGGCGAGCTGCGCGGTGAACTCGCCGTGCACGAATCGCGCCTGCGGCAGCTGCTCGCGCAGCAGCGCCAGCTGCGGCGGCGCCTCGCGCGTGTCGGCCACCGTCACCTGCGCGCCCTGGCCCGCGCACCAGCGCGCCATCGCCAGCCCGGATGCACCGCAGCCGAGGACGAGGACTTTCTGGTCGCGCATGGTTTCCATCACCGCAGCTTCAGCGTAGACAGGCCGATGAGGCACAGCAGCATCGTGATGATCCAGAAGCGGACCACGACCTGCGTTTCCTTCCAGCCGGTCTTCTCGAAATGGTGGTGCAGCGGCGCCATCAGCAGGATGCGCCGGCCCTGGCCGTAGCGGCGCTTGGTGTACTTGAAGTACACGACCTGCACCATCACGGAGATGGCCTCCACCACGAAGATGCCGCCCATGATCGCCAGCACGATCTCCTGGCGCACGATCACGGCGATGGTGCCCAGCGCGCCGCCCAGGGCCAGCGCGCCCACGTCGCCCATGAACACCTGCGCCGGGTGCGCGTTGAACCAGAGGAAGGCCAGGCCCGCGCCCGCCACCGCGGCGCAGAAGATCAGCAGCTCGCCGGAGCCCGGGATGTAGGGCAGCAGCAGGTACTTGGAGTAGTTCACGTTGCCGGTGACGTAGGCGAACACGCCCAGCGCCGAGCCGACCATCACCACCGGCATGATCGCCAGCCCGTCGAGGCCGTCGGTGAGGTTCACCGCGTTGCTGGATCCGACGATCACGAAGTAGGTCATGATCACGAAGCCGAACACGCCCAGCGGGTAGCTGATCTCCTTGACGAAGGGCACCAGCAGGTTGGCCTTGGGCGGCAGGTTCATGTCGAAGCCGGAGCGCACCCAGTCGAAGAACAGGCCCAGCACCCGCACGTTGGTCGTCTCCGAGACGCTGAAGGCCAGGTACAGCGCGGCCACCAGCCCGATCAGCGACTGCCAGAAGTACTTCTCGCGCGACGGCATGCCTTCCGGGTCCTTGTTGACCACCTTGCGCCAGTCGTCCACCCAGCCGATCGCGCCGAAGCCCAGCGTCACCAGCATCACGATCCAGACGAAGCGGTTGGTCCAGTCGAACCAGAGGATGGTGGAGACCGTGATGGAGATCAGGATCAGAACCCCGCCCATGGTGGGCGTGCCGCTCTTGACCAGGTGCGACTGCATCGCGTAGTCGCGCACCGGCTGGCCGATCTTCAGTTCGGTCAGGCGGCGGATCACCCAGGGGCCGGCGATGATGCCGATCAGCAGCGCGGTCATGGCCGCCATCACCGCGCGGAAGGTGATGTACTGGAACACCCGCATGAAGCCGAACTCGTGGCCGTGGCTCTGCAGCCATGCGGCAAGGCTGACGATCATCGGGCGCCTCCTTGCTCTTGTTGCCCGGCATGGGCCCTGACCGCTTCCACCACCCGTTCCATCTTCATGAAGCGCGAACCTTTCACCAGCACGCTCTCGGTGCCGGCGAGAGCCTGCAGCACGGCGGCATTGAGTTGACCGATGTCGCCGAAGTGGCGACCCTTCATCGCGGCCGCCTGCTCGCCCAGCGTGAACAGCTGCTCGATGCCGCGTTCGCGCGCGTAGTCGCCCACTTCCGCATGGAAGGCGGGACCCTGGTTGCCGACCTCGCCCATGTCGCCCAGCACCAGCAGGCGGGGCCCCGGCAGTTCCGCCAGCACGTCGATCGCCGCGCGCACCGAGTCGGGGTTGGCGTTGTAGGTGTCGTCCACCAGCGTGAGGGTGCGCGCGCCGAGCGGCACGGCCAGCGCGCGCGAGCGGCCCTTCACGGGCTCGAAGCCCTCGAGCCCGCGCGCGATGTCCTTCAGCGGCACGCCCGCGGCCAGCGCGCAGGTGGCGGCCGCGAGCGCGTTGCGCACGTTGTGGCGGCCGGCGATATGGAGTCGGAAGTTCATCGGGCCGGCGGGCGTTTCCGCCCGGACCTGCCAATGCCCCTGTTGCCATTCAGACCCGGCCAGAAAGAGGTCGGCGCCGCTGTCGCGCGTGTCGCCGAAAGTCATGCAGGGCCGAGCGTCGGCAAGGCCCGTCCAGAGCATCGTGAAGGCGTCGCCGGCGGGAAACACCGCCACGCCCTGGCGCGGCAGCGCCGCGAACACGCTGCCGTTCTCCCGCGCCACGGCTTCCACCGTGGCCATGAACTCCTGGTGTTCGCGCTGCGCGTTGTTCACCAGCGCCACCGTCGGCTCGGCGAGCTGCGCCAGGTAGCCGATCTCGCCGGGATGGTTCATCCCGAGCTCGATCACGCCGATGCGGTGCGCGCCGGTCAGGCGCAGCAGCGTGAGCGGCAGCCCGATGTCGTTGTTCAGGTTGCCTTGCGTGGCGAGGTGGTGGTCCGGCTGCCAGGCCTTCAGGATGGACGCGATCATCTGCGTCACCGTGGTCTTGCCGTTGCTGCCGGTCACCGCGATCAGCGGCAGCTTGTAGCGGCGGCGCCAGGCCTGGGCCAGCACGCCCAGCGCCAGCTTGCTGTCGTCCACCTCGATGCCGGGCATGCCGGCGGGCAGGCGGCCCGGCTGCGCGATCGCCGCCACGGCGCCCTTGGCGCGCGCATCGGCGATGAAGTCGTTGGCGTCGAAGCGCTCGCCCTTCAGGGCCACGAACAGGTCGCCGGCTTCCAGCGTGCGGGTGTCGGTGTGCACGCGCCTGACCTGCACGCCGCCGTCGCCGACGAGCCGGCCGCCGGTCCATTCGGCAGCCTGCTGGAGCTTGAACATGTGGATCATTTCCTGTTTCCCTGGCGCTGCCGGTAGTTCTGGATGGCCTGCGCCGCATGCGCCTGGTCGGAGAACGGGTGCTTGACGCCCGCGATCTCCTGGTAGTCCTCGTGGCCCTTGCCCGCGACCAGGATCACGTCGCCGGGGGCGGCGGCGGCCACCGTTTCGGCGATCGCGCGGGCGCGGTCGGCCTGCACTTCCACGCTGTCGCGGTGCGACAGGCCGAGCAGCACCTGGCTGATGATGGCTTCCGGCTTCTCGCTGCGGGGGTTGTCGCTGGTGACGACGACACAATCGGCGTTCTTCTCCGCCACCGCGGCCATCAGCGGGCGCTTGGTCGGGTCGCGGTCGCCGCCGCAGCCGAACACGCACCAGAGCTTGCCGCCGCGCTGCTGCGCCAGCGGCCGCAGCGCTTCGAGCCCCTTCTCCAGGGCATCGGGCGTGTGCGCGTAGTCGACGGCCACGATCGGCTTGCCGGCTTCGTTCAGGCGCTCCATGCGGCCCGGCACGGGCAGCAGGTCGGCGCAGGCCGCGACCGCATCGGCCAGCGGCACGTGCAGCGCGCGCATCATGCCGACCACGCCCAGCAGGTTGGAGATGTTGTACTGGCCGATCAGCGAGGTGCGCAGCTCGTGCCGCTCCGCGCCTTCGGCGACGACGAAGCGCAGGCCTTCGTCGGTGTAGCCGATGTCCAGTGCGCGCAGGCGCGCTTCGCGCCCGCAGGAATAGGTCCACACGTCGACCACGGCGGGCTTGAGCATGGCCTCCAGGGCCGCGCCCTTCTCGTCGTCCACGTTCAGCACCGCCGCCTGCAGGCCCGGCCAGCGGAACAGTTCTTCCTTGGCCGCCCAGTAGGCTTCCATGCTGCCGTGGTAGTCCAGGTGGTCCTGCGTGAAGTTGGTGAAGGCGGCCACGCGGATGCGCGTGCCGTCCATGCGCCGTTCCACGATGCCGATCGAAGAAGCCTCGATCGCGCAGGCCTGGTCGCCCTGCTGCACAAAGCGGCGGAAGTGCCGCTGCATCAGCACCGGGTCGGGCGTGGTCAGGCCGGTGTGCTCCACGTGCGGCGGCCGGCCGATGCCCAGCGTGCCGATCAGGCCGCAGGGCATGGGTTGCGGCTGCAGGTTGGTCAGTGCCTGCGCCAGCCACCAGGCGGTGGAGGTCTTGCCGTTGGTGCCGGTGACGGCCAGCACGGAGAGTTCCTTGCTCGGCTCGCCGTAGTACAGGGCGCCGATAGTGCCGGTGGCCGCCTTCAGGCCTTCGTAGCCGGCGACGGCCTCGCTGTCAAAGTGCCAGGCCTCGCTGCCCGCGGATTCGACCAGGCAGGCCTTGGCGCCCTGCTGCAGCGCGCCGGCGACGAACTTGCGGCCGTCGGTCGCGGCGCCCGGCCAGGCGATGAAGCCGTCGCCCGCGCCGACCTTGCGGCTGTCGCAATGCAGCTCGCCGGTGACGCGCGAGCGCAGCCACTCGGCCGCTTCGCGGGGTGTGCGCAGGACCCGCATCAGAACGACTCCTCCACGGCCTGCACCACGATCTGCGGCTTCACGTTCATGTCCGGCTGCACGCCCAGCATGCGCAGCGTCTGCTGCACCGTGGCGCTGAACACCGGCGCGGCCACGTCGCCGCCGAAGTAGCGGCCGCCGCTGGGCTCGTCGATCATCACCGCGACCACGATGCGCGGCTTTTCCACCGGCGCCACGCCGACGAAGAAGCCGCGGTACTTGCGGTCCGCGTAGCCCTTGCCTTCCTGCTTGTGCGCCGTGCCGGTCTTGCCGCCCACCGAGTAGCCCATGGTCTGCGCCTTGGGCGCGGTGCCGCCGCTCTGCGTGGCCAGGTGCAGCATGTGCCGCACGGCCTGCGCCGTTTCCGGCTGCAGCACGCGCAGGCCGTAGGCCGGCACGGAGGTCTTGACCAGCGTCACCGGGACCAGCTCGCCGTCGCGGGCGAACACGGTGTAGGCGCGCGCGAGCTGGAACAGGCTGGCCGACAGGCCGTAGCCATAGCTCATGGTCGCCTGCTCGATCGGCCGCCAGGTCTTGTGCGCGCGCAGCTTGCCGGTGACGACGCCCGGGAAGGGGAGCTGCGGGCGCTGGCCGAGGCCGACCTGGCTGTACATCTCCCACATGTCCTTCGGCTGCATCTGCATGGCCATCTTGACCGTGCCGACGTTGCTGGACTTCTGGATCACTTCGGACACGGTGAGCACGCCGTGCGGGTGCGCGTCGGTGATCGTGGAGCCGCCGATGGTGATGCGGCCCGGCGCGGTCTGGATGGACGTGTTCGCCTTCACCAGCCCCTTTTCGAGCGCGAGCGCCGCGATGAAGGGCTTCATCGTGGAGCCGGGCTCGAAGGTGTCGGTCAGCGCGCGGTTGCGCAACTGCGCGCCCGTGAGGTTCTGGCGGTTGGCCGGCGAATAGCTCGGGTAGTTGGCCAGCGCCAGCACCTCGCCGGTCTGCACGTCCAGCACCACCACGCTGCCGGCCTTCGCCTTGTTCTCCAGCACCGCGTCCTTGAGCTTCTGGTAGGCGAAGAACTGCACCTTGCTGTCCACCGACAGCTGCAGGTCGCGGCCGGCGATCGGCGGCACCTGTTCGCCCACGTCCTCGACGATGCGGCCCAGGCGGTCCTTGATCACGCGGCGCGAGCCGGGGCGGCCCGCCAGTTCCTTGTTGAACGCGAGCTCCACGCCTTCCTGGCCCTGGTCCTCCACGCCGGTGAAGCCGACGATGTGCGCCGCGGCCTCGCCCTCGGGGTACTGGCGGCGGTACTCCTTGCGCTGGTAGATGCCCTTGATGTCCAGCGAGGCGATCTGGCGCGCGGTGGCCTCGTCCACCTGGCGCTTGAGCCACACGAAGCTGCGGTCCTCTTCCTCCAGCTTGCCCATCAGCTCGGGCAGCGGCATCTGCAGCAGCCTGGCGAGCTGCGCGAGCTTCGTCCGGTCGCGCTCGATGTCCTCCGGGATGGCCCAGATGCTGGGCACCGGCACGCTGGTGGCGAGCAGCAGCCCGTTGCGGTCCAGGATGCGGCCGCGGTTGGCCGGCAGTTCCAGCGTGCGCGCGAAGCGCACCTCGCCCTGCTTGCGATAGAAGTCGTTGCCGAAGACCTGCACCCAGGCGGCACGGCCGGCCAGGCCCAGGAAGGCGAAGGCGATGCCGGCGACGATCAGCTTGCTGCGCCACACCGGCGTGCGGCTGGCCAGCAGCGGGCTGGAGGAATAGGCGACCACGCGTCCGCTCATTCGGAAGCCTCCGCGCGAAGCGCTGCGGCATTCGCCTTGGGAGCGGCCCGGCGGCTCATGGTGCCACCTCGTGCGTCACGCCCTTGAGCGTCACGTACTGCGTGATGGCGGGCGTGGCGGGCCGCATCTGCAGCTGTTCGCGCGCGAGCCGCTCCACCCGGCCGGCGGTCGCCTGCGCGCGCTTTTCCACCTGCAGCCGCTCGTGCTCGATCTCGAGCTTGCGGAATTCGTTCTGCGCCCGCTCGATCTCGGCGTACAGGCGGCGCGAGTCGTACTGCACCCGCACGAGGTACAGCGCGCTGGCCATCAGCGCCAGCAGCAGCACGAGGTTCAGGCGCAGCATCATGCCTGCGTCCTTTCGGCCACGCGCATGATCGCGCTGCGCGAACGCGGGTTGGCGGCGACCTCCTGCGGCGTGGGCTTCACCCGCTCGATCGCCTTGAGCTTCATCGGTTTGGGCGCGGCGAAGGGCGCGCGCCGGTCCACCTCATCGCGCGAGTGCTTCGCGATGAACTGCTTGACGATCCGGTCTTCCAGCGAGTGGAAGGCGATCACCACGAGGCGGCCGTGTGGTTGCAGCACGTCGAGGCTCGCTGCTAGCGCCTCTTGCAGTTCTTCAAGCTCGGCGTTGACGAAAATCCGA
This sequence comes from Ramlibacter sp., assembly GCA_022844525.1. Lineage (GTDB taxonomy): Bacteria > Pseudomonadota > Gammaproteobacteria > Burkholderiales > Burkholderiaceae_C > Ramlibacter. The sequence goes on along the minus strand of JALHLO010000004.1, from coordinate 15,452 downwards.
AGAGCCTGAAATGTGCGCGTAGCAGGGTCCTGGCCCGGCTCGCGGGTTTTGACCGCACCAGCCACGAGCTGGGCCAGCTCGGAGGTGCTTGCAAGAGGGCCCCGTTCCTGTCGGCGAGCTGCAACCGCCTTTGCAATCTGAAGAGCAAACCGTTCTTCACCGTACTCACGGATCACCTCCGCCATCTGTTCCACCGGTGCGGTGGCGAGCCAGTCCGCCGCGCTCTGGCCGCGCGTGGGATCCATGCGCATGTCCAGCGGGCCGTCGGAACGAAAGGAGAAGCCCCGTGCGGGGTTGTCGATCTGCGGCGAGCTCACGCCCAGGTCCATCAGGATGCCGGCGGCGCTGGCGGACTGCAGCTCGCGCAGCGCGGCGAAGCCCTGATGACGGATCTCGAAGCGCGGGTCCCCGATGGCGTTGCCCACCGCGACCGCTTCCGGGTCCTTGTCGAAGGCGATCAGGCGGCCCTGCGGATCCAGCTGCGAGAGGATCAGGCGCGAGTGCCCGCCGCGGCCGAAGGTCGCGTCGATGTAGGTTCCATCCGGCTTGGTGACGAGGGCGTCTACTGCTTCGTTCAACAAGACGGTGGTGTGTTGCCATGTGCCGTCCACCGCCCGCCTCTAGAAGGAAAAGTCCTGGAAGGCCTCGGGCATCTCGCCGCGCATCGCCTCGGCCTCCTTGGCCTCGTAAGTCGCCTTGTCCCAAAGTTCGAAGTGGTTGCCCATTCCCAGCAGCATCGTGTCCTTCTCGATGCCCGCCGCGGCGCGCAACTCCGGCGAGACGAGGACGCGGCCGGTTCCATCCAGCTCCACGTCCATCGCGTTGCCCAGGAAGATTCTCTTCCACCACTGCGCGGCCATGGGGAGCTGGGCGATGCGTTCACGAAACTTTTCCCACTCGGGCCGGGGAAAGATCATGAGGCAGCCGTGAGGGTGCCGGGTAATGGTGAGCTGGTTGGCCGAGGTGGCGGCCAGGACGTCACGATGCCGGGTCGGCATGGAGAGCCGGCCCTTGGCATCGAGACTCAGCGACGACGCGCCCTGGAACACCTTTGTCAGCCCTCACTGCGGTGGAAGCACAGAAGGAGGAGAGTTATCCCACTCTCCTCCACTTCATTGCACTTTTTTGCACTGTAGCAGGAAAACGCTGAGGCGCAAGGGTGGTGGTAATTTTTGGCAATGAAATCAAGCACTTAGAAGCGATTTCGGAGGCGCGCGGCCCCCGAAATTCGTTCTAAAGCAAGCACTTAGCTGCTGCTCTGCATGTGTTGCTTGAGGCTGTCAAAGGATGTAGCGCGAAAGGTCCTCATTCCGGCTGAGTTCCTTCAGCCTGGCATCGACGTACCCGGCGTCGACGCTGACCACCTGGCCTTCCAGCCGGGTCGCCTCGAAGCTCACGTCGTCCAGCAGCCTTTCCATCACGGTGGACAGCCGGCGCGCGCCGATGTTCTCGGTGCGCTCGTTGACGTCGTAGGCGATCTGGGCCAGCCGCGTGATGCCGTCGGGGGTGAAGCTCAGCTGCACGTTCTCGGTGGCCAGCAGCGCCTGGTATTGCTTGACGAGCGACGCATGCGTGGTCGTCAGGATCGCCTCGAAGTCCTCCACCGACAGCGAGGACAGCTCCACGCGGATCGGGAAGCGGCCCTGCAGTTCGGGGATCAGGTCGCTCGGCTTGGACAGGTGGAAGGCACCGCTGGCGATGAACAGGATGTGGTCGGTCCTGATCGGCCCGTACTTGGTCGACACCGTGGTGCCTTCCACCAGCGGCAGCAGGTCGCGCTGCACGCCCTGGCGCGACACCTCGGCGCCCGAGCCTTCGCTGCGCGAGGTCACCTTGTCGATCTCGTCGATGAAGACGATGCCGTTCTGCTCCGCGCTCTGGATGGCCGCGGCCTTGATCTCGTCCTCGTTGACCATGCCGGCGGCTTCCTCCTCCACCAGCAGCTTCATCGCTTCGCGGATCTTCAGCTTGCGCGACTTGCGCCGGCCGGCCCCCAGGTTGCCGAACATGCCCTTGAGCTGCTCCGCCATGTCCTCCATGCCGGGCGGGCCCATGATCTCCAGCTGCGGCTTCGGCTCCGCGACCTCGATCTCGATGTCCTTGTCGTCCAGCTCGCCCTGCCGCAGCTTCTTGCGGAACACCTGGCGCGCCGTGCTCTCGGTGCCCTCCTCGCCGCGCGCCATCGGGATCAGCACGCCCAGGATGCGTTCTTCCGCGGCGTCTTCGGCGCGGGCGCGCACCTTGCGCATCTCCGCCACGCGGGTCTGCTTGACCGCCATTTCGGCGAGGTCGCGCACGATGGAGTCGACGTCCTTGCCGACGTAGCCCACCTCGGTGAACTTGGTGGCCTCGACCTTGATGAAGGGCGCATCCGCGAGCTTGGCCAGGCGCCGCGCGATCTCCGTCTTGCCCACGCCCGTGGGGCCGATCATGAGGATGTTCTTGGGCGTGATCTCGTGGCGCAGCTTCTCGTCCACCTGCTGGCGGCGCCAGCGGTTGCGCAGCGCGATCGCCACCGCGCGCTTGGCGTCCTTCTGGCCGACGATGTGCCGATCGAGTTCGGAAACGATCTCCTGCGGCGTCATGGAGCTCATTCGAGCACCTCGATCGTGTGGTTCATGTTGGTGTAGATGCAAAGGCCGCCGGCGATCTCCAGCGACTTCTTGACGATGTCCCTCGCGCCCAGGTCGGTGTTGTCCAGCAGCGCCTTGGCCGCCGCCTGCGCATAGCCGCCGCCGGAGCCGATCGAGACGATGCCCTGCTCCGGCTCCAGCACGTCGCCGTTGCCGGTGATGATCAGCGAGGATTCGCGGTCGGCCACGGCGAGCATGGCCTCCAGGCGGCGCAGCACGCGGTCGGTGCGCCAGTCCTTGGTGAGCTCGATGGCCGCGCGCACCAGGTGGCCCTGGTGCTTTTCCAGCTTGCCCTCGAAGCGCTCGAAGAGCGTGAAGGCGTCCGCGGTGGCACCGGCGAAACCCGCCAGCACCTTGTCGTGGTAAAGCTTGCGGACCTTGCGGGCGGAGCCCTTGACGACGATGTTGCCCAGGGTGACCTGGCCGTCGCCGCCTATCGCCACCTGCCAGCGGCCGTCGCTGGCCTGGCGCCGCACGCTGACGATGGTCGTGCCGTGAAACTGTTCCATAAGTCCTTGCAGCTTGGGGTGCGCGCCCCCGAACTCAAGGACTGAGGGGGGACCTTACTCGTTGCGGATGGTAATCCGCGCGTGCTCGCTGATGCCGATGACGTTGAAGAACGCCGCCACCAGCCGGTGCACGTCGGAGAACTGGACCTGGCGGCCTTCGGCCTCGCGCGCCGTCACCCAGTTGAGCACGGTGCCCGCGGCGGTGAAGTCGATGCGGATCAGCCGCGCGCAGGAGATGATCATGATGTCGGCATCGGCCAGCTTGGCATCGAGCAGGTCGATCGCCTCCTTGCCGTCGCCCAGGATCTGGCCCGACAGTTCCACCGTCGCCACGCTGGAGAGCTGCGAGCTCATGGCCGGCAGCTGCGAGTCGCCGTAGGTCATGACGCTGGACATCACGGAGTCGCGATAGGCCTCGCCGATGATGGTGTTGCGGCTGGCCACGCTGCCGTCGGCCTGCAGCGACTTGTAGTCGCAGCGGGCGCTGTCCCAGGAGGGCGGGGACACTTCGTAGGTGACGCAGTAGTCCAGCGCGACCAGCTCGAACTCGTCCGGCCGGTGCATCACGCGCAGCACTTCCATGCGCAGCTTCCACCAGGCGGGGTTGACCCCGCGGTCGCTGGAGGGCGTGGCGTCGCGCAGCACCTTCTCCAGCGTATCGGCGCCGATGAAGCGCAACTGCACGTTCTGGCCGGCCCATTGGGTGAACAGCTTGGTCAGCGGCTCCACGGCGCCGTCGACGATGGACGTGAGCTTGCTCCAGTTCAGCTTGTACGGCTGCGTGGCCTTCGCCAGCGCGGCGTTGAGCGCCGCGGCGGTCTGCGTGCCGAACACCGCCGGGCAGGTCCAGTCGGCGAGCGGCTGGCCGGGGGCCGCCGCCGTGGGCGACGGCTGGTTCATGCGGCCGACGATCTCGGGCATCGAGAACCATTGCGGCGCCGAGCGGCCGAAGCGCCCCGCGAAATCGATCGCGGCGCTCTCGAAGCGGTCCTGCCGGCCGCAGGCGCGATAGAGGTCGAACAGCGTGAGCCAGGTCTCGTCGTGGTTCACGCGCGAGCCCTGCGGCCCCAGCACTTCCATCAGGCCGGCTTCGGCGCCGTCGTCGTCGCCGTTGGCGAAGCGGATCGAGGCTTCCTCCAGCTCGGGGTCGTGCGCGAACTCCTCGACGTGGATGGCGAACTGCTTGGACGGCGAGAAGGTGCTCGGCCCCTGGGGGACGCTGGGCGCGCCCTGGGCGGCGATTTCGCGCGCGGTGGGCTGCGGCTCGGCCACGCCGGGCTTCATTCCCTGCGGGCGGACGGCCGGCGATGCCATGCGGCTGCCGTCCGGCGAAGCCGGCGTCGCCTGCTGCTGCGGAACCAGCCCCAGCGCCTGGGTGGTCGCCTCCGGGATCACCGATTCCATCAGCGGCGCTTCGGCCGTCTCCGGCGGCAGTTGCGCCGGCAGGTCCTGCGGCGAGGTGCGCGAGTAGCTGGTGGCGGCGGGCGCGCCGCCGGCCGCGGCGCGCATCGCGTCCGGCGGCATGTGCGAGGACACCGCGAAGCCGCTGTTGGCCCCCGGCTGCTGCGAGTTGGCGCCATGCTTGGTCTTCCACCACTGCATGGACATCTGCGCCTCGATCTCGTCGATCTTCTTCAGCGTGGTGGCGCGGTCGTCCGGCTTCGAGGGCATCGAGCTCTGGAAGAACGACGGCCGCAGCCCCGGGTCCTGCCCGGCCAGCACCTCGCTGCGGCGCATCTTGCGCAGCATGTCGAACTCGCGCTTGCGAACGAAGTCGTTGCGGCGCTTGCGCTCGATCATCTCCTTGAGCATCTGCTTGGAGTACGAGCTCTCGCGGTCGGTCTCGCTGCCCTCGCCCTCGTTGAAGCCGCTGGAAGGGTTGCGCACGAACCGCACCACCCGCGACAGCAAGCCACCGGGTGCGGATTCGTCCTTGTTCGCCATGGAGGTGACGGGTACTGCGCCGGCGGCGCTCAGTCGCCGAACATCTTCTGTTTCAGCTCGCGGCGCTGCTGCGCCTCGAGCGACAGCGTCGCCGTCGGGCGCGCCAGCAGGCGGCCGACGCCGATCGGTTCGCCGGTCTCGTCGCAGTAGCCGTAGTCGCCGGCGTCGATGCGGGCGATCGACTGCTCGATCTTCTTGAGCAGCTTGCGCTCGCGGTCACGCGTGCGCAGTTCCAGCGCGTGCTCCTCCTCGATCGTCGCGCGGTCCGCGGGATCGGGGACGATCACGGTTTCCTCGCGCAGGTGCTCGGTGGTCTCGCCGGCGCTATTGAGGATGTCCGTCTTCAGCTGCAGCAGCTTCAGGCGGAAGAACGCCATCTGCTTCTCGTTCATGTATTCCGAATCCGGCATGGCCAGCACTTCGGCGTCCGTCATTTCCTCGACGGACTTCGTCTTCCAGTTGTTGGCCAGCTTGGGGTCCTTCTTGATGGCCACGACGGGCGGGGGCGTCAGCACGGATTGGTTTGCCATGGGGGTGTAGGTTGCCTTGGCGCCACCGAATGCGACCGGCGCGCCGGCGGCGGGGGGCGGCGCCGGCCGGGCGGCAGGCTGGGCCTGTCGCAGGGCGGGCGCGCTCACCGGGGTCGGTTGCGCTCGGGCGGGGGTGGCCGCGGGTGGAGGGGACGCCTTGGCGGGCGCCGCTTTCGCGGCCACCGGAATCGCCTTGGCAGGAATCTTCTTGGCGGCGGAGACCACCGCCTTCGCGCCGGTCACGACCGCCTTCGCGACCGCGCCGACGACCTTGCCCGCTGCGGACCTGGCGGCCTTGGGGGCAGCCTTGGCCGGGATCTTCGCGGTCTTGGCCGGCGCTTTCGCCGGGGTCTTGCCCACTGCCTTCGCGGCGGGCTTCACGGCCTTGGCGGCCGGCCTGGTCGCCTTGGCTGCCTTCGGGGCAGCCTTGGCGGGTGTCTTCTTCGCGGGGGCCTTGGCCGCCGGCTTGGCGGCCTTCACCGCGGGCTTGGAAGACTTGGCCGTGGTCCTGGCTTTCGCGGCAGGTTTCTTGGTCTTGGCAGCGACCTTGGGCTGAGCCTTCACTTCCCGTCTCCTCGCATCATCGGCGCCGGCATCCCGCAGCTCTGTGCCTGCATGTCTGCCTTTCGTTCTAGGGGGAGCGCCGTCATGACCGCGATTTATACCCTGAGTTAAGGCCTGTGCACGACCGTGAACCTCCTTTTCGTCGCGGCGCGCCGTTCCCGCACTCCGAAGTGGAGGTTCCGTGAGTTGCGGAAGCGAGACAAACATGAGGCGGAACGGGCGCTGGTCCTGTGAACGGGCGCCAGAGTAACGCCGCCTCGGCGGCCCCGCGGCTCAGAGGAAGTCGCAGGGGCGCGTCAGACAAGGCACTGCTCGAGGCCCTGCAGGAAGATGTCCTTCGGCAGGTCGATGCCGATGAAGACCATCTTGCTCGTGCGCGGCTCGCCCTGCGCCCACTGGGGCCCCAGGTCGCTTCCCATGAGCTGGTGCACGCCCTGGAAGATCACCTTGCGCTCGGTGCCCTTCATGTGCAGCACGCCCTTGTAGCGCAGCATCCGGGGCCCGTAGATGTTGACGATGGCGCCCAGGAAGTCCTCCAGCTTCATCGGATCGAAGGGCCGCTCCGAGCGGAACACGAAGCTCTTGACGTCGTCGTCGTGGGCATGGTGGTGCGGGTGGTCGCAGTGCTCGCCATGCTCGTGGTCATGGTCGTGGTCGTGCCCGTGCGCGTGGTCGTCTTCCTCCTTGAGGAAGTCCGGGTCGATGTCCAGCTTGGCGTTCAGGTTGAAGCCGCGCAGGTCGAACACGTCCTGGATCGGCACCTCCCCGAAGTGCACCGCCTGCTGCGGCGCGCGCGGGTTCATGTGCTTCAGGCGATGCATGAGGGCGTCCACCCCGTCCTTGCCCACGAGATCGGTCTTGCTGATGAAGATCTGGTCGGCGAAGCCCACCTGCCGGCGCGCTTCCTGGCGGTCGTCCAGCTGCTGGTCCGCATGCTTGGCGTCCACCAGGGTCAGGATGGAGTCCAGCAGGTAACTTTCGGCAATTTCATCGTCCATGAAGAAGGTCTGCGCCACCGGGCCGGGGTCGGCCAGGCCCGTGGTCTCGATCACCACGCGGTCGAAATCGAGCAGGCCCTTGCGCTTCTTGGCGGCCAGCAGCTGCAGGGCGGAACGCAGGTCCTCGCGGATCGTGCAGCAGATGCAGCCGTTGCTCATCTGGACGATCTGCTCCTTGGTGTCGCTCACCAGGATGTCGTTGTCGATGTTCTCCTCGCCGAACTCGTTCTCGATCACGGCGATCTTCTGGCCGTGCGCTTCGCCGAGCACGCGCTTGAGCAGCGTGGTCTTGCCCGAGCCGAGGAAGCCGGTGAGGATGGTCGCGGGAATGAGGCTCATGCCCCCAAGTTTAGGGCGTTGGGCGTCCAGCGTCGGGCGTCCAGCGAGAAAACCCGCTCGACGCCCGGCGTCCAACGCTCAACCCTTCCGGATCACCACCAGGCCCTTGAGGTACTCGCCTTCGGGGAAGGCGAGCGTCATCGGGTGGTCGGGCGCGGCGCCCAGGCGGTCGGCGATGTAGCCGTCGACGCCGGCATCGGTGCCCGCCGAAGCCACGATCTTGTGGAACAGGTCCGCGGAGATGCCGCCCGAGCACGAGAAGGTGAAAAGCACGCCGCCGGGCGCCAGCAGCTTCAGGGCGAGCCGGTTGATGTCCTTGTAGGCGCGCGCGGCCTTCTCCGCGTGCGCCACCGTGGGGGCCAGCTTGGGCGGGTCCAGCACGATGGCATCGAAGCCGCGGCCCGCCTCGCCGAAGCGGCGCAGGCTGGCGTTCACGTCCGCGTCCAGGAATTCGGCGCGGGAAGCATCGAAGCCATTGAGCGCCACGTTGGCGCGCGCGCGTTCCAGCGCCGGGCCCGAGGAGTCGATCGAGGTCACCGCGGTCGCGCCGCCGGCCAGCGCCGCCACGGTGAATCCGCCCGTGTAGCAGTAGCAGTTGAGGACGCTGCGGGCCTCCAGGCGGGCCACCCAGTCGGCAAAGCGCGCGCGGCTGTCCCGCTGGTCCAGGTAGAAGCCGGTCTTGTGGCCGCCGGCGATGTCCAGCCCGAACTTCCACCCGTGTTCGGCGATCGTGAGCTCGGTCGGCCCCTCGCCGCGCAGCCAGCCGGTGACCTCGGGCAAACCCTCGAGTCCGCGGGCATTGGCGTCCGACCGTTCGTACAGGCGTTGCGCGCCGGTCACGTCCAGCAGCGCATCGGCAAGATTTTTCTTCCAGCGTTCCGCCCCGGCGGACAGGAACTGCGCCACCAGCGTGTCGCCGTAGCGGTCCACCACGAAACCCGGCAGCCCGTCGGACTCGCCGTGCACCAGGCGCACGCCTTCGCTCGGGACCTTAAGCCGCGCCCGTAAGGCGACGGCCTGGGCGAGCCGGTTCCCTAGGAAGGCGGCATCGATCCGCTGCGCCTCGTCGAAGCTCCAGGCCCGCGCCCGGATCTTGGAGGCGGGGCTGAAGGCGGCCCAGGCCAGGAAACGGCCGTCATGTCCTTCCACCCGGACGGTCTCCCCCGGGTCGGCGCCACCCCGGGCGACCGCCGAATCGAAGATCCATGGGTGTCGACGCAACAGTGAGCGCTCCCGACCCTCCCGCAGGCGAATCACTTTCATTCCCCTATTGTCGACCCGACCGGAACCCGTAAGAATGTGAAACAGGATTAGTAGTCAAGGAGAAGGCGCCGATGGGTTCGTTTGCCCCGGGCCACCGCATGGTGGCCGCGCTGCTGTTCCTGGCGAACATCTTCTTCGCCGGGGCGGCTGTCGCACGTGAAACGCTGAGGTTCGACCCCACGCGGCAGCCCGTGATGCTGCACGACGCAGGCGACGCATGGGTCGACGAAAGCGGCAAGGCCGAGGTGCAGGACGTCATGCGCGACCCCGGCATCCGCTGGCATGCCACGAGCGACAACAACATCTACCGGCTGGACAAGGGCCAGGCCCTGTGGATCCGCTTCACCGCACCGCCCGCGCCCAGCGCCGAGCGCTGGTACCTCGAGGTCCCCTACCCCGGCGTCGACCGCGTGACCCTGTTCGTGCAGAACCAGGCCGGCGAGTGGACCGCCCGTTCGGCCGGCGACACCATCGCGCTGAGCGCCTGGCCGCTGCCGCACCGCCATCCGGTGATGCCCGTGTCGGTGTCGCCGCAGAACCCGCGGGTGCACCTGCTGCGCATCCAGAACGGCACCATCTTCGGCGCCCCGCTGCAGTTCGTGAGCGACAGCTACATGGGCCGCAACGAGCAGGGCATCTCGCTGATGCTGGGCATCTACTTCGGCCTGGTCGTGCTGGCCGTGATGCTGGCGGTGACCGGCGCGGTGACGCTGCAGGACCCCGGCTACTGGCTGTACTCGATGTCGGCGCTGCTGATGGCGCTGACCCAGGCCACCATCACCGGCCTGGCCGGCCTGCACCTGTGGGGCGACTGGCCCTGGTGGAACAACATCGCGCCGCAGGTGCTGCCGCTGTTCGCCATCGCCTCGCTGCAGATCTTCCTGGCCGAGGTCGTCTCGCTGCGCGAGCGTTCGCGGCTGCTCTACAAGCTGCTGCTCCTGGGTGGCCTGAGCTGCATCCCGGTGGCGATCTACCTGGTGCTCACCCCCGACGTGATGGAGCGCCTGCGGCTGATCGTGGTGTTCTTCATCGCCGCCACCGTGGCCGGCCTCGGCGTGGTGGTGTGGGCCGCGATCCGCGGCGACCGCTACGCGCCCTGGCTGCTGCTCGGGTCTTCGCCGGTGGCCATCGTGGCCCTGTTCCCGATCGCGCGCGCCGCGGGCCTGATCCCGATCAGCTTCTGGACGACCCACGGCATGCAGTTCGCCATCGCCGCGGAGCTGCCCATCCTGCTGATCGTGCTGGCCATGCGCAGCCAGCACCGGCGCGAGCACGTGCGCCGGATCCAGGGCCTGGACCGCATCGACCCGGCCACCGGCCTGATCAACGCCGCCGTGTTCCACGAGCGCCTGGTGCGCCTGATCGCGCGCTCGCAGCGCCTGAAGTTCCGCAGCGCCATGCTGCTGGTGGACATCGGCAACATCGAGCAGATCCGCCGCCAGTTCGATTCGGATTCCGCGCGCGAACTGACGCTGCGCGTGGCCGGCCGCCTGCTGTCGGTGGCGCGCGAGATCGACACGGTCGCGCGCCTGTCGGAGCACCGCTTCGGCATCCTGCTGGAAGGCCCGCTGCACGCCGACGAGGTGGCCGAGGCCGGGCCGCGCATCGTCGCCCGCTGCCTCATGCCCTTCAAGGGGCGGCCGCTCGAATGGTCGGCCCACGTGCGGGTGGCGCAGGCGCTGATCCCCCTGGACGGCACCGACCCGTCGCAGCTGATCGGGCGGCTCGAGATGCTGCTGGCCGGCGCGCCCGCGGACAGCCGCCGCGCCGTGTTCATGCTGTCCAAGAGCAGCATCCCGGCCGCGCTGACGCCCTGATCCGGCCCGCGGCCGGACCCCCACTGCGGGAAAGTCCCATGCCGCGCCGCCTCGGGCGGATGCGACAAAAGGAGTGCTCCGGGCTTCACGCCCCGCACATCCAACCAGGAGACATCCCCCATGCGTTCCACCCTCCCTTCGCGCCTGCGTACGCCCGGCTGGCGCACCGCCTGCGCCGGCGCGGCCCTCACCCTGGCCTGCGCCCCGGCGCTGGCACAGGAGACCTTCAAGATCGGCATCGTCAGCTTCCTCTCCGGCCAGGCCGCGGAAAGCTTCGGCGTTCCAGCCGTCAACGGCGCGAAGGTGCTGGTGGACGCGTTCAACGCCGGCAAGGCGCCGGCGCCCTACAACAAGGTCGGCTTCGGCGGCATGAAGATCGAGGCGGTGTACGTCGACGAGAACGGCGGCGCCACCAAGCAGGTGCAGGAACTCAAGGCCCTGTACGAGCGCGAGAAGGTCGATGCCGTGGTCGGCTACGTGGGCTCGGGCGACTGCCTGGCCGTCGCGCCCGTCGCCGAGGAGATGAAGAAGTTCCTGATCCTCTACGACTGCGGCACGCCCCGCATCTTCGAGGACGGCAAGTACAACTACGTGTTCCGCACGGCCGCCCACGCGACCATGGACAACGTGGCGCTGGCGCGCTACCTGAAGTCGCGCAACGTGAAGGTCACGCGCTACAACATGATCAACCAGGACTACGCCTGGGGCCAGGACAGCAAGAAGGACTTCAGCCTGGCGATGGCGCACCTGTACAAGGACGCCAAGGTCGATGCCGACCTGCTGCCCAAGTTCGGCGCCGGCCAGTACGGCACCGAGGTGTCCGCCCTGCTCTCCAAGCCCGCGGACATCGTGCACTCCAGCCTGTGGGGCGGCGACCTGCAGGCCTTCATCCTGCAGGCCGGCGCGCGCGGCGTGTTCGCCAAGCAGACGCCCGTGTTCTCCGCCGCCGACCACGTGCTGCCGGGCCTGGGCGAGAAGATGCCCAACGGCGCGATCCTGGGCGCGCGCGGCGCCTACGGCCTGATGTCGCCCAAGTCGGCGCTCAACGACTGGTGGTGGGACCTCTACTCCAAGGCCTACAACGCCTATCCCGTGCAGGCGCCCTACCGCATGGTCCAGGCCATGCTGGGCCTGAAGCTCGCGGCCGAGAAGGCCATGGCGGCCAACGGCGGCAAGAAGCCGACGCCGGAGCAGCTGGCCGCGGCGCTCAAGGGCAGCAGCTGGGAGTCGCCCGCCGGCACCATCCGCATGGCGCTGGGCGACGGCCACCAGGCGATCCAGGACACGGCCATCGGCCGCACGCGCTGGGACGCCGGCAGGAAGATGGTCGTGCTGGAGGACATCCAGCGCTTCCCGGCCGAATGCGTGAACCCGCCGGCCAACATGAAGAGCGACGACTGGCTCAAGGCAGGATTGCCCGGCGCGAAGTGCTGATCGAGTGAGCCTCGTCCTCACCATCTTCTTCGACGGGCTCACCTACGCGGCCTGGCTGTTCATCGTCGCCCTGGGGCTGACGCTGGTGTTCGGGGTCCTCAAGATCCTGAACATCGCGCACGGCAGCTTCTACGCGGTGGGCGCCTATGCGGGCGCCAGCCTGGTCGCGTGGCTGGTCTCCATGAAGTTCTCGCCCGCGCTGAGCGTGGTGGCGCTGGTGCTGGCCGCCGCCGGCGTCGCCGCGCTGCTGGCGCCGCTGACCGAGCGCGGGCTGCTGCGCATGTTCTACCAGCGCGACGAGGTGCTGCTGGTGCTGGTCACCTACGCCCTGTTCCTGATCCTGGAGGACGTGACCAAGCTGCTGTGGGGTGTGCACCCCTACTACGCCTCCGACACCTACCAGGCCTTCGGCAACATCCAGCTCGGCGCGCTGAACTACGCGGGCTACGACCTGATGCTGGTGGGCGTGGCGGTGGCCGCCGGCGTCGCGAGCTGGTGGATCCTGAACCGCACGCGCCAGGGCAAGATCGTCACCGCCGTGATCCACAACCCGGAGATCGCCGCCAGCATGGGCGTGAACGTGTCGCGCGTGTACACCGCCGCCTTCGTCGTGGGCGTGTTCCTGGCGGCGCTGGGCGGCGCGCTGACGGCACCGATGATCTCGGTGCAGCCGGGCCTGTCGGTGGGCGTCATCATCGTGAGCTTCGCCGTGGTGATCATCGGCGGCCTGGGCAGCATCGAAGGCGCGGCGCTGGGCGCGCTGGTGGTGGGCCTCGCGCGCGCCGCCTCCGTGCACCTGTGGCCGGCCGCGGAGCTGTTCAGCATCTACATCGTGATGGCCATCATCCTGGTGTTCCGCCCGGAAGGCGTGTTCCAGCGCGTCCAGGCCCGCAAGATCTGAGGAACCGGTCGTGCCCCGCAATCCCCTGCAACGCACCCTGCTCGCCGCCGCCGCGGGGCTCGTCCTGCTGCTGGCCGCCGGCTGGTTCGCGCCGCGCTGGCTCGTGTCGCTCGCCACTCTGGCGCTCGCCAACGGGCTGGTGTCTCTGGGCATCGTCGTCATGATGCGCAGCGGCGTCGTTCCCTTCGGCCAGGGCCTGGTGTTCGCCGCCGGCGGCTATGCCGCGGCGCTGCTGTTCAACAAGGCGGGGATCACGGACATGCTGCTGCTCTCGGTGGTCGGCGGCGTGGCCGGATTCCTCATCGCCGCGCCCTTCGCGCCGCTGCTGGCGCGCTATCGCGGCATCTTCTTCGCGATGCTCACGCTGGCCTTGTCGATGGTGCTGTACGGGATGCTGATGAAGACCAGCACGATGGGCGGTTCCGACGGATTCAACGTCGGCCGTGCCACCCTGTTCGGTTGGAGGGCGCCGGACGCGCATTCGCACTACCTCCTGTGGGCGGTGACGGCAGTCGTCACGTGCGGGCTGACCGGGCTGGTGCGCCTGTACTGCGATTCGCAGCGCGGCCTGCTGTCGCTGGGTGTGCGCGACAACGAGCTGCGCGTCGAATACCTCGGCACCTCGGTGGCGAACATCGTCGGCTGGAACTACGTCATCGCCGCCGCGCTGGGCGGAGTGGGCGGCGCGCTGGCCGTGCTGGCCCTGGGCCACATCGACCCGGGCTTCAGCTACTGGACCACCTCGGGCGAGTTCGTGTTCGTCGCGATCCTGGCGGGCCACCACAGCGTGGTGGCGGTGCTCGCCAGCTCCTTCGTACTGGAACTGGTGCGCTCCTTTTCCAGCTCGTACTTCCCCAACACCTGGCAGCTCGCGCTGGGCCTGTTCCTGCTGCTGGTGATCCGCTTCCTGCCCGACGGGCTCGGTTCGCTGCTGGCGCGGCCGGCCTTCCTGCGCCGCCGCAAGGCGGCCACGCCCCCGGTCGCCGCATCGGAGGTGCTGCCATGACCGCGGTGCCCGTGCTGTCCGCGCGCAAGCTGGAACGCAAGTTCGGCGCGGTCGTCGCCGCTTCCGACATCGACATCGACGTGGCGCAGGGCGAACGCCTGTGCCTGATCGGCAGCAACGGCGCCGGCAAGACCACCTTCGTCAACATGGTGACCGGCTACCTCAAGCCCAGCTCGGGGACCATCCTGCTGGCCGGCGAGGACATCACGCAGCGCGCGCCGCGCGAGATCACCCGCCGCGGGGTGGCGCGCTCCTTCCAGATCCCGCAGCTGTGCCTGCACATGACGGTGCTGGAGAACATGCTGACCGCCCTGCACTGCAGCCGTGCGCGCGCGCACTTCCTGCATCCGGCGCGCGATGCGGAGTCGATCGCGCGCTGCGAGCAGCTGCTGCGCGACTTCGCGCTGGCGGCGCACACCGAGCGGCCGGTGCGCGAGCTGCCCGGCGGCGTGCGCAAGCTGCTGGACATCGCGATGGCGCTCACCGGGCACCCGCGCCTGCTGCTGCTGGACGAGCCCACCAGCGGCGTCAGCGCCGACGAGAAGTTCAGCACCATGGACACGGTCGTGCGCGCCATCGAGTTCCACCAGGACCGCGCGCCGGTCACCGTGGTCTTCGTGGAGCACGACATGGACATCGTGCGGCGCTACGCCAGCCGCGTGGCCGCCTTCTACAGCGGCCGCGTCATCGCCGACGGCCCGCCGGGCGAAGTGCTGGACGACGCCGACGTGCAGCGCTACGTCACCGGCTCCGCGCCGGCGGCGGAAGGGGCGGCCGCATGATCTCGATCGAAGACGCCCGCGTCTCCATCCAGAACGTGGAAGTGCTGCGCGGCTTCACGCTGCGCGTGCGGCCCGGCACCATGGTCGGCCTGATCGGCCGCAACGGCGCCGGCAAGACGACCGCGATGCGCACGATCATGGGCCACCTGCCGCTGCTCGGGGGCCAGGTGTCCCTGGGCGGCACCGACCTGGCCCGCACGCCCGCGCACCGGCGCGCCGCGCTCGGTGTCGGCTACATGCCGGAGGACCGCGGGCTGGTGCCCGAGCTGACGGTGGAAGAGAACATCTGCCTGCCGCTGTGGGTGTCGCCCGGCCTGTCGGTGCGCGACCGGCTCGCCTTCGTCTACGGCATCCTGCCGGAGCTGCTGGAGATGCGCGAGCGCAAGGCCTTGCTGCTTTCCGGCGGCCAGCAGAAGCTGGCGGCGCTGGCGCGCGCCCTCGCGGTCGGCACGCGCGTGCTGCTGCTCGACGAACCCTTCGAGGGCGTGGCGCCCGCGCTGTCGCAGCGCCTGTCGGAAGTGGTCGGCCAGCTGCGCGGCTCCGGCCTGTCGGTGCTGATCAGCCAGTCCGACCTGAACCACTCGCGCCGGCTGCTCGACGAGGAGGTCGTGATGGAACGCGGTGCCAACGTGGGCGCCGGAGCCGCGGCATGAGCGGCGCAGGCGGGACCGTGGCGCCCCTGCGCCACGAACGCCACTTCGGCGACCGCGTGGTGCGCTGCTTCGCCGAGCG
>JALHLO010000003.1 GCA_022844525.1 Ramlibacter sp. | reverse complement strand
AGCCCCGGCGCTCCGAAGCTTAAAGAGCTTCGGAGCGCCGGCTACGGGTTCCTGAGCTGCAGCTAGTCAGGTCGGGACAGTCGGATAGACCGAGGGTCTATGAATACATCATCGGTGGGAGCCGGTCTCACAATCCGCTGTAGGTACGCCCGCCACGACGGTCTGGCCGCTTCCCAGGATTCCGCCGAGATTCCACGCAGCCTCTGTCACGGGCGGCCTTCTCGTCGCGGATGTGCCGCTTAGGTGCGGCCTCACGCCAACGCGCGTTGCACTGCCACCGACAGCGGCGAGGTGGGCCGGCCGATCAGCTTGGACAGCACGTGACCTTGGTCGTCCAGCGCGCCGCGCGCTGCATCCGCATCCCAGGCCGATAGCGCGGCGGCCAGCCAGCCGGGCAGGCCCGCGCGCTCGAGGATGCTTGCGTACTCGGCCGGTGGGACGTTGCGGTACGGGATCTCTTTCCCCACCTGGGTCGAGATCTCCCGCGCCATCTCCGCGAGCGTGTAGGGCTCGTCGCCGGCCAGCTCGTAGATCCTGCCTTCGTGGCCGGCGCCGGTGAGCACCGCCACGGCGGCCTCGGCGTAGTCGTCCCGCAGGGCTCCCGCGATGCGCCCATCGCCCGCACTGCCGATGAGGGCGCCCGCGGCCACGGCGGCCTTCGCGGATTGCGTGTGGTTCTCCATGTACCAGCCGTTGCGCAGGATGGTGAACGGGATGCCGCTGGCGCGCACCATCGCCTCGGTTTCGACGTGTTCGGGTGCCAGGCTGAGCGGTGACGTATCCGACCGCAGCAGGCTCGTGTAGACGATGCGGCGCACGCCCGCCTTCCTGGCCGCCTCGATCGCGTTGCGGTGCTGTACGGTGCGCTGGCCAACTTCGCTGGAGGAGATCAGCAGCAGCGTGCGGATGCCGGCAAGCGAGGAAACGAGTTCGTCAGGGCGGCCGTAGTCGCCGGGCCGGACCTCCACGCCCAGGCCGGCTGCCTTGTGCGGCGAGCGGGCCAGGGCGACGATGGACTGGGTCGGGACTTTCGCCCGGAGCTTGCTGATGACGATGCGCCCGAGCTGCCCCGTGGCGCCGGTGACGGCGACTGCCATGATTGAAATCCCTTCGTTTGGCACTGCGAAAAGAGGCAGTGTAGGATTCCAGCTTACTTTTGGTAAGTACTTACACGGACGTCATGAGGAAGTCCACGGCCACCCGGGCGCCATCCCCCAAGTCACCCTCGAGGGCGAAGCTGCTCCAGAAGGGCAACCTGCTGGCGGACTCCTGCCCTTCGCGCGAGGTGCTGATGCACATGACCAGTCGGTGGGGCGTGCTGGTGCTGCTGGTGCTCGAATCCGGCACGCATCGGTTCAGCGAACTGCGCCGCGCGATCGGTGGGGTTAGCGAGCGCATGCTGGCGCAGACGCTGCAGTGGCTGCAGAACGACGGGCTCGTAGACCGGGTAGCGCGCGATGCCGCTGCACCGCACGTGGAATACAGCCTGAGCACGTTGGGCT
Organism: Ramlibacter sp.; assembly: GCA_022844525.1. Lineage (GTDB taxonomy): Bacteria > Pseudomonadota > Gammaproteobacteria > Burkholderiales > Burkholderiaceae_C > Ramlibacter. Next base: position 51,443 of record JALHLO010000003.1, on the reverse strand, counting down.
TGCAGGCGGCGCGCCACGTGCGCGAGATGGCCGACTGGATCGAGGAATCCTTGCCGCTGTTGCTAGCGGAGCGGGCTCGCCGAGCAGGTTGACGTCTGGGGCGACAGACTGGGACGCCCGCGTCAGGGACACCTTGCACCAGTCACGGCCCTTCACATATCAGACACCTCCAGTGCGAGTTGCCCGGGTCTAGTTTCCCCTTGCTCCCCGCACCAATACCCTAGCGACCTCTTGCGAGCCGAAGGATCCTCAGAGCCTCGGAAAACGTCGCATCCACCTGCGGAGTCAAAATGCCACCCTGCATGGCAGCCGCCCGATCAGCTTCAATCCCCGTGCGGAGGTCATCGACCAAGCCAGCGTGCTCTGCATCTAGCCGCTGCAGGAGTGCAACCAGCACATAACGGCACGCAGCTGCAGTGGAATCGTCAGAACCGGACACGACAGGGACTCCTGGAAGCCATGCCCCATCTTAGCTGGCTGGAACAGCTTTCACCCTCGGCCGGGAGGGCCTGCCAAAATACCAAAGGGGCGGTATCGAGCGCCTACTCGGCAGCGCGAACAGCTTCCAGCCTAGCGGCGGCTTCGCGCTTGCCGATGCCACGCACGGAAGCGATCGCCTCGAGTTGTTGGACGCGTGGGCGGGTATCGCCAGACTCCCACTTGTAGATCGACTGGCCCGTCACTCCAATCAACGCTCCAAATTCGGCCGCCGACAGCCCAAGCTTCTTGCGAGTCGCTGCAAGCCGCACCGGGCTGAACCTTCGCTGCGCAGTGCCAGCGTCGTGGGATGGGTCGACCGATCCTGCTTTGGCATTTGCTCCAACTGCCCGCCTGAGTTCTCGCTCCAACATTTCGACTCGGCGCCGCAAGGAAGCTATTTGGGAGCGGTACTGAGAGGAGGCCTTCTTAAAGGCCTCAGTCTCACTTCTGAGCTCCTTACGGGCAATGCGCGAGATCTCAGATTTCAATGCAATGGCGATGTTTGGCATGCGGCAATCATAGGCTGACTCCGTTTTATGCATCGTCGCGTGACCTTGGCTACGAGCTGGGGCAGCCGCACAAGGGTGAAGACCGGATTGAACGACCAAACGGGGCGCCCGCATCACTCTGGTCAACCACGAGATGGACCGCATGCTGCAGTGCGCGGTCCGCAGTCTCCCATGCGTGCCTGCAGCAGCGGGAAGGATAGCCGCACCAGCGGCCTATGCGACGAGGGACCAGCCCCCTGACACATGCGTCCACTCGTTCAAGCCTGGTGCCTTGACACTTCGGTGCCGACAAGCAGAGCTCGTGGCCAGGTTCGACCGACTTTCCGCTGCGATTCCGCGCTCGTCGATCCCTTAGCGGGATGTGCCACCTTCTCAAACGTACTGACAAGCGGATCCTAGAAATTTTCGACCACATATGACGAAAGTGACCTAGGGCGAATATTGCCCAAGCAGGCAGTCGCAGCGCGCTCGAGCGCTTCTTCCTAGGTTTCCTTCCCTTCATGGTGCCCGGCGCCGCGCGCGTCGGATCGTATGCCGTGCAAGCGGGTCTTCATCCGGGGTGCCTTCGCGTGCCCATTTCAGGAAATCTTCGTCATGAACTGTCCCAAGTGCAAGTCCGAGCACGTTTCTGCTCGGGAAATCGGAAAGAAGGCGGGCACCACCGTCGGCTTCTTCACCGGAGCTGCGACGGGCGCCATCGCAGTTCTCCGCGGTACCCAGGCGGGTCTGGTGCTGGGCGCGGCAGCAGGCCCGGTGGGCTCTGCGGCCGGAGGTGTGGCCGGTGCGGCGCTGGCCGCACTGTTTGCCGGATCGGCGGGAGGTGCCATCGGTTCCGTGATCGGCAGCGCAGTCGATGAAAACCTGCTCGACAAGCGGCAGTGCACGGATTGCGGTTTCACCTTCCGGGAAGAGTCCGGTGGAGCGGATGGCGCCAATGCGGTCGTCGGTCCGTTGAAGCCCTGAGGAAGAAGAAATGGCACACCTGATTCAACAGATGGCCTATGTCGGTGAAGCTCCCTGGCACCAGCTGGGAAACCAGCTGCCGGCGAAGCAGCCCATCGAAGTCTGGGCCGAGAAGGCCGGCATGAACTGGGACATTTGCGAGACGCCGGTCCGCTACATGGCCGGGCAGGTCGGCAGTCTCGGCTCGATCATGACCTTCTCCGAGCAGAAGGTGCTGTTTCGCAGCGACACCAAGCGGCCGCTCTCGGTCGTCGGTGGACGCTACCAGGTCGTGCAGCCGCGCGCGGTGCTCGAGTTCTACAGGGACCTGACGGAGGTCTCCGGCTACGAGCTGGAGACGGCCGGCGTCCTGAAGGAAGGGCGCAAGTTCTGGGCGCTGGCGCGCATCGGCAAGGAAGCGACCCTGAAGGGAAGCGACCTGGTCAAGGGCTACCTGCTTCTGGCAACGTCGTGCGATGGCACCCTGGCAACGACAGCGACCCCGACCACGATCCGGGTGGTTTGCAACAACACCCTGACCATGGCGCTGGACCACGCCACAGGCGCGGTCAAGGTGCCGCACAGCACTGCGTTCGACGCGCAGGCGGTAAAGCAGAAGCTGGGCGTCGCCGTATCCCACTGGGACAACTTCGTGCACCGCGTGAAGGCCCTCGCGGACAGGAAGGTGAAGGACGAGGAGGCTGCTCGGTACTTCCTCAAGGTCCTGTGCCGCACCGACGCCAAGCCCGATCCCGCGCAGCGCCTGCAGAACGAACGCGCCATGAAGCGGGTGGAGGAGCTCTATGCCGGTAAGGGGCACGGAGCGGAGCTCCCGTCGGCCAAACAGACGGCCTGGGGGCTGCTGAATGCCGTCACCGAGTACGTGGACCACGAGCGCCGTGCCCGCAGCCAGGACCACCGGCTGGACAGCGCCTGGTTCGGGGTGGGTGCGACTGTGAAGGAGCGCGCGCTGCACGAGGCATTGCAGCTCATCTCCTGAGCATCTGAAGCCAACTGGGGCCTGGCCGTGATGCCGGGCCCTTTTCTTTTGGAGGACCCATGAACGAAGCACCTGTGCAGCCTGCGGCTCGAAGCAGGCCCGCACTTCGGCTGGTGAGTACCCGTGAACTCGATCGGCAACAGTGGCTGGAGGTTCGACGGGGCGGCATCGGAAGTTCGGACGCTGCCGCCGCAGTCGGACTGAATCCGTACAAGTCGATGCTGGAGCTCTGGTTGGAAAAGACCGGAGAAGCTCCGGTGGTGCCGGACGCAGCCCCACAGGCGCAGTTCGGTCCCACCTACTGGGGAACGCTGCTCGAGCCGATCGTTGCGGCGCACTACACCCGCCAGACCGGAAACCGCGTGCGCAGGGTGAACGCCGTACTCGCGCATCCGGAGCACCCATGGATGCTGGCCAACCTGGATCGGGAGGTTGTCGGCGCCGGCGACGTCCAGGTCCTGGAGTGCAAGACTGCGGGGCTCAACGGCGCGCGCCTGTGGCGTGATGGCGTTCCCGAGTACGTGCAGCTTCAGGTGTTGCACCAGCTGGCGGTGACCGGTAAGGACGCCGCGGACGTGGCGGTGTTGATCTGCGGCCAGGAACTTCGGGTGCACCGCATTCCCAGGGACGACACCATGATTTCCCAGTTGATTCAGCTAGAGCACGAGTTCTGGCGGATGGTGAAGGAAAAGACGCCACCGCCCGCGGATGGCAGTGCGTCCGCAGAGCAGGCCTTGCAGCGCCTTTACCCGCGCGACTACGGTGAAAGCCTGGTGCTGGCCGACGACCCGTACATGGAGCAGGTCTTCCAGGAGCTGATTGCAGCGCGTGCCCAGCTCGAGGTGGACGAGCGGCGGGCGAGTGAGCTGAAGCAGGCCATAGAGCAACGGATGGCTGATGCCACCAGGGCGGTCTTCGGGGCTGGATCAGTGACCTGGAAGCGTACCAAGGACTCCACCCGGTTCGACGCGGAGCGCTTCGCCCAGGACCACCCGGAGCTGTTTCGGCTGTATTCAGTCCCGAAAAGTGGCTCCCGCAGGTTCGTCATCAACGAAAAGCCGTAGGCCCCGCCTGCGGCTCTATGCCGCCAGGCGGCAAAGGAGAAGGATTGTGCTCAAAGGCTTGGCACTGACGCCGCCGGTGCTCGGAAGGATCTCCATCGGGCGGGTGGTCGAAAAAGGAGGCAAGCGCCTGCCCGAAAAGGACGACGAGTTCACCATCACGACGCAGATTCAGGGACGGGACGGCTGGATTCCTCACCCGGTGGATGAGACTCTCAGGGGGGCGGGCGGCGGGAAGTTGCGGGCCATCCCCGTCTGGCTCCCATTCAACGACCCAGATCTGGTCCTGCGGTCGAACTATTCGATGTTCGACCGCAGGACAGGCAGGCCCCTTTGCGTCGGCAACGGCGAGACTTGCAGGAGGTCGACTGCCGAGGGAGTGCAGTCGATGCCGTGTCCCGCTCCGGAAGCCTGTGCCTTGGCTGAATCCGGCGGATGCAGGCCCTATGCCAGGCTGAACGTGCGCATCGGCGATGACGACGAGCTCGGGTCCTTCATCTTCCGGACCACGGGTTTCAACAGCATTCGCACGCTCGCCGCGAGGCTGCACTACCTGAGGGCAGTGTCCGGTGGGCTTCTGGCGGCAATGCCGCTGGAGCTTCGGCTTCGGGGCAAGTCCACCGCCCAATCCATGGGCACACCGATCTTCTACGTCGACCTGACGACCAGGGAGGGCAGCTCCCTTGCAGCCACCCTGGCAGACGCGCGCGAGCTCGATGCCAACCGACGCGCGGCAGGTTTCGACCAGGACGCACTCGACCGGGCCGCCCGGGAGGGGCTCGCACTGGGCGCCTTTGAAGAGTCTGCGGACGAAGGCGCAGCCGTGGTGGAGGAGTTCTTTCCCGATATCACCGCTGTCCCGGGGAGCGCGGAGGCATTGGACAGCGCGACTCTCGGACAGAAGCTTGCGAGTAGGGCCAGTCGCGTGAGCAACGGCTGACTCGCAGGTTCATCAGACCCGTTTTTTGGGCCAAGTTATTGGACGGGCACCGGCTGCAGGCCGATGCCCGTCTTTCTTTGTGAGGAAAGCAATGGAATCCAAAGCACGTCAAAGCACGTCTCGCAGGAAAGTCCAGCGACATTCGAACTTCTGCGAAACCGGGCCGGCAGTCTCCATTCGCCCGCTGCGAGCGCTCTTCATGCATCTGAACCAGCCCGAGGCTTCGCCTTACGGCCGCCACCGCATTGCCGACCACGCCGAGGCGAGCATGCGGGTGATCCAGCTTGGGTTGGCCGCAATCGGGCACCTGCTGGCGCAATCGGCTGTGCAGGTGGAGGAGAGAACCATCCCGTCCGAGAGCGTCGAGAGCCTTGGCGTCCTGATGGCGGAGCTGGGCGAACTCGCCGCCCTGTGTCACCAGCTCGGTGTGGACTGCGCTTCAGGAGCGGGGCTGCAGGTGGTGCTGCAGGAGGGCGGGGGATCATGACGACCGCCTGCAGCGCGCGCGGTCGGTTGGCCATGCATGGGCCGCGGGCCCTCACGGACGCGGAACTCCTGGCTGTCTTGCTGCGAACCGGTGATGTTGGGATGCCGGTGACCGAGCTGGCCAGGACGTTGCTGGACGAAGCTGGTGGACTGGCAGATCTCTTGTCGATACAGGAGGGAGACTTGGAATCTCCAGCGCCCCGAGCCCCTCGCCCGGAACTCGCCGTGGTCCTGGAACTCGCTCGCCGAGCTGCGGGAGAACAACTCCGAAGCCGAGAGGTGTTTGGCTCACCTGACGCCGTCAAGAACTATCTGCAGCTGCACCTGGCCAGGAAACCCCAGGAGGAGTTCGCAGTCATGTTTCTGGACGCGCAGAACCGTCTCATCGAGCTGAACGTCATGTTCCGCGGAACCCTTTCGCAAACTTCGGTGTATCCGCGCGAGGTGGTTGTCGAGGCGCTGAGGCTGAAGGCTGCGGCGGTCATATTGGCGCACAACCATCCGAGCGGGACGGTCCAGCCGTCCAGGGCGGACGAAGCGCTGACGCAGACGATCAAGGCGGCGCTTGCCCTCGTAGACGTCCGCGTGCTGGATCACATCATCGTTGCGCCCGGACAAGCGCTTTCCATGGCGGAGCGTGGGCTGCTGTAGTACGCGGGGTCGCGTAGGCCTTCATCTTCGAGTGGCCGGGTAGGGGCGCGCCTTTCGCGCGACCCGGGTGGCCGTCTCATCCAGATCGTGTCGGCGCGGAAAGTCCGGCGCGAGCAGTTCGTGCGCTGGGACCCTGAGCACGCTGCACAACAACTCGATGTTGTCGATCGAGACATTGCGCACTCCCCGTTCAAGAGAGCTCACGAAGGTGCGGTCAAGTCCTGCTTCGTCGGCAAGGCCTTCCTGGGAAACGCCCATGTGGATGCGCAAGAGTCTTACGTTTCGGGCAAACGTTTCCCGGAGTGAAAGTTGCCTTCGGGTGTTCGGCAGGTCGCGAGACATCCCTTGAAGGATGCGAAGGAGAGGTGTTTGAATCCACGGTGTTTAAGTCTCATTAGAATGGAATCGGGAGGCGGAGGAGCTCCCGGCCGCGGCGAGAGTCGCGCGCTATCTGGGCCAGACGCGGCAGCCTCCCGCGTCACTGACAGGAGGGAAGAATGCTCAAGACGATGAAGTTTGCGGTGCTGCCCGTACTAGCCTGCGCAGCGCTGCTTGCGGGATGCTCCAAGACAATCGACGCCCGCCAAGCGCAGGAAATTCGGGGCCTCATCTACAAGATGAACTCGGACGATCCATTCACCGGCACGGTGACGAACTACTCGTTTTCCGCCCCGCCGATGATGCCCTACGGGGTCTGTGACTTAGGGCTGAAGAACGGCGTGCTTCACGGCACGATGACGTGCAAATGGCAGAACGGTGCCACCATCATGGCGGCGGAGTACAGCGACGGAAAGAAGAATGGAGTTGAGAAACACTGGGACCCAAACTCCAAGGCTCTCAAGGCCAGTATTGTTTGGGCGCATGGCACAAAAGACGGAGTAGAGGAACACTTCAATCCGAGCAACGGGAAGATCGTGTCGCGCATCTCCTGGCAGGCTGGGCAAAAGGTCGGCGAGGAGAAGGGCTGGGATATTCTGGGCGACACCCTGCTGATCGACCTGGTCTGGAAGGACGGAAAGCAAACCGGATTCCACAAGTGGGGTCAGTTTGAGCAAACCTACAAGGACGGGCAACGCCACGGAATCCAGCGGATCTACATGATTACTCCTAACCGCCAGGGAGACTTCACCAAGTGGGATCCGCACATCGCCCTCATAGGCGGCGGCGGCTACGCGTTCTCGCAGGCCAAGGACGCAGTTCTAGTAGAAGAGACCGTTTATGAGAACGGTGTCATGGTCAAGACGAATATCGATCTCGCAGCGCAGCAGAAGGCGGCCGAGGAGGCAAAGTACCAAGCCGATGCGATCGCAGGAAAGCACGGGTGCGTGGACGCCTGGATTGCTGCGTATCGGCGCGAGAAGGGCCGTGATGCGCCGGTGTATGAACCGCAGGTGCAAGAGTGGGCGGATTCTTGCCGGCAAAACAAGCTACCGCCTCAGTAGTGGCTTTATCGAGCGGTCTTGAACGACGTGCGGAGCTGGTCACCAGCTCCGTTCTTCAGACCATTTTTTTTTGAACCCGGACGCACGAGCATGCCCACGGCAATCGTGAGTTAGCCCTGTCTTTGGGACGTCCTGACGCGCGTGGCAGGAATCAACCTATCGCAGCAAGCCTGTGTCGTGCGCAATTGATGCGGCTGGAGATAGAGCCGGGCGGCTCGGTTCAGCCCCGATCGAACCTACATCGGCGCGACTGAGGAACATCTCCGTGTCGCAGCGCGCGCAGTAGTAGAAGCGGCGCTCCGGAATCAGGCGCATCCACCAGGAGCGATTCATCCGGATCAGAAAATCCGGCCCGCAATCGCAGGTCGTCAGTCTCACCATGCAAAGAGTCCTCCGGTCACTCGTTGGTACCGCGCACGTCGGCACGGATGCCGCTCGGCCAGTGGGACGGAACTACTCTGCATTAGAGGCCCGCTGCGCGGCTGAAGCCTTTGAGCAGGATCAAAGTTGACGTTTGCGACCCTGGGTGGAATCGCTACCGGAGAAGTGCCACCGGCACCTCGCTCTCCTGGGCGACGGTCAGAGCGACGGATCCCAGCACGAAGTGGTGCATGGCTCCCATGCCACGCGTTCCCATCGCGATGAGATCCGCTGAAGTGTCCCGTGCGAACCTGACGATCCCTGTGCCGGGATCGCCGGTCAGGCCGTGCAGCCTGTACGGGATGCCTGCGGCGGAAAGGAGTTCCGAAGGCGTGTGAAACGCTGCTCGCGCTTGAACACCGCTCCATTGCGCCAGGACATCGTCGTGGGGCGGAAGCACTGCATCCGCCAAGGTAAGTCCGCTGCCAAAGTTCACGAGGTCCACGTGCATGGCCCCGAGCAGCGGCGCCCAGCCCGCCAACCGGCGAATCGCCTCGGACGAGGCCTCGGAGCCATCGACGGGGGCCGTGATGCGCAATGTCGTTCCCGGCCTCGCAGTAAATCGAGCGTTCGGCGGCACCAGCAGGACAGGACACCCGGCTGCTGGCGCGATCCTGAGAGCAACCGAGCCGATCGCGTATCCGCCGAGCATGCCCTGCCGGCCGGTACCCATGATAAGGACGTCGGTACGGTTCTCTCGCGCCCACTGCAGGAGCACCTCGGCTGGCGCGCCCACTGCTACGACACCTCGGGCTGCCAGCCCTGCGGACCGCAGCACCGCCAAGCCGCTTCCGAGCATTTGCAGGCCCTCCTCCCGGAGAGCCTTCTCGAGCACAGCCTGCTCCACACCCGGCTCCACCCAGACCCTCACAGGAGGACGCTGCACGTTCAGCAGCGTGACGTCCATTCGCGAGCGGTCGCAACCATACCCAGCGACGATCTCGCAAGCCCGCAGTGCTGCTTCGGACTCGTCAAAAGCAAGAAGTAGCTGGACCTTGGCTTCGGGCATGTCTGGTGAATGTTCGTCATCGGCATCCTTTCACGAATGCGAAACAGTGTCTTGACGCGCCTCAATGCATGCGGCGCCGCTCGTGTTCAATGGAGGGGCGGTCGCGGGGGCAGGGGCTGAACGCCCGGACGCGTGGTCCCAAGGCTTGCGCTGGAGCAACACCAGGATCAGGGAGCTGCCGCACCATGCACGAAGATGCACAGCAGGAGGTGACCCAGATGAACTCGCCGGACCCCGTGATCGTTGCCACGGACCTCTCTTCGCACGCGGAGTGGGCGGCGCGCCGCGGCGCCCTGATCGCGGCCGGGCAGCGTTCGGCGCTCGAACTCCTCCATGTACTTGACGGCTCACCGCGTGAGGGCAGGGGAGAGGTTCCTGAGCTTCCAGCGGTGGACGCCATGTGGAACGCGTTGGCCAATGAGAGCGGGCACGAACTCAACGCGCTCGCCGAGAAGTTGCGAAGCACCTTTGGCGTGGAGGCGCACACGACGCTTCGCCGCGGAGTTCCGTTGCAGGAGATCATGGCAGCCGCAAAGGGCAGGCAACTGCTCGTGCTGGGGACCGCAGGGCGGCATCCCTGGCGCGACATGTTCATCGGCTCGACGGCAGACCGCCTCCTGCGCAAGGCGCCTTGTCCGATGCTGGTGGTCAAGAAGTCTCCACTCAAGCCTTATCGGCGTGTGCTGCTTCCGGTGGATCTGGAAAACAGCCATGCCGCGGACCTTCAGCTCCAGTTCGCCGCAGCGTCGAGCTTCGCTCCCGGCGCCGAATGCCGCGTGTGCCACGCAGCCATTTTCCCTTTCGAGGGCAAGATGGCGCTGTCGGGAGTGGCGCCGGACGAGATCAAAAGCTATCGCGAGAGCGTGCTGGCCCGCTCCCGCTCGCGGCTGGACGCGCTCGTGAGCTCGGTGGCCAGAGCTGACCAGCGATTCGTGCCCCAGGTGTTTGCCGGCGACCCCGCCAGCCTCGTATCCGACGAGGCGTCAGCCATGGGAGCAGACCTTATCGTCATGTTCAAGCAGAGCGGATCCCTTCTGGAGGACTGGTTTCTGGGAAGCGTCACCCGCCACGCACTGTTCCACTCGGATTGCGACGTCCTGGTGTTGCCGCGCAGAGCTCCGCCCAAGTGATGAACCCCGCGGGCACCACCGAGGTCTCACCGCCAACGACCTGGCACGCCACCGACGAGCGCCAGCTGGAGGATGCGCTTGGCACCACTCTGGGCACAGGGCTCGGCCAGCGGGAAGTCTTGCTCCGACTGAAGAGGCACGGGCCCAATTGCCTGCAAGCCGGTGCGAGACGATCGGCTTGGCATGTCCTGGCAGCGCAGTTCAAGAGCGCGCTGATCCTCGTGCTGCTCGGCGCGGCGGGCCTCGCCGCCCTGGTCGGCGACGTGAAGGACGCCAGTGTCATCCTGGCAGTGGTCGTGTTGAACGCCTTGGTCGGCTTCTATCAGGAGTATCGGGCGGAGCAAAGCCTGGAGGCGCTCAAGCAGATGCTGGCGCAGCACTGCCACGTGCGCCGCGACGGCAGGAAGGTGCAGATCGAGGCAGAGGAGCTCGTGCCGGGCGATGTCGTGCTGCTGGAGGCGGGGGATCGTGTTCCGGCGGACGGCCGCCTGCTGGTGGCGGCGAACCTGGAAGTGGACGAGTCTGCCCTCACCGGCGAGTCGCAACCCGCGGCCAAGACCTCCGCTCTCTGCGCCGTGGACACGCCGGTTGCCGACCGCGCCAACCTGGCCTACATGAACACCATGGTGACGCGCGGGCGTGGCGAGATGATCGTCGTCGCCACTGGCATGCAGACCGAAATGGGCAGCCTTTCCCAGCAGCTGGCAAGCGCGCGCGAACCAGCGAGTCCCCTGCAGGTGCAATTGGATCGGCTGGGCAAGCGGCTCGGAACGATCGCAGTGATCCTGGTGACGCTCCTGTTCTTCCTGCAACTGATGCGTGGCGAGGAACTCGCGCAGGCGATCCTGGATTCGATCGCCCTCGCGGTTGCTGCCATGCCGGAGGGTTTGCCGGCGGTGGTCACCGTCACCCTGGCGCTCGGCATGCACAAGCTCGCGCGCCAGCGCGCGATCGTCAAGCGCCTGGCGAGCGTGGAAACGCTCGGTTGCACCACCGTGATCTGCTCCGACAAGACGGGCACGCTGACCCTCAACCAGATGACGGTGCGCGCCGCCGTCTTCGCGGGCCAGCGTCTGTCGGTCACCGGCGAGGGGTATGGCAGCGCGGGTGAAATCCGGGCTGACGATGGCAGCGTGATCCGTGGAGATCTGCGCGCGCTGCTGTTCCCGATCGTCGCCTGCAACGACAGCCGCATCCACGAGGGGCGCGCCATTGGCGATCCGACCGAGGCGGCGCTGCTGGCGTTTGCCGCGAAGGGTGGACTGGACCGGGAGCGCGCGACGCCGGATGCAAGGCTGGCGGAGGTCCCCTTCGACTCCGCGCACAAGTTCATGGCGACCTTTCATGGCGAAGGCGGGCAGGCCTGGCTGTACGTGAAAGGCGCGCCCGATGTGCTGCTGGCGCGGTGCGAGCGCCGGCTGACCGCGGAAGGCGAAGCGGACCTCGACGACGCCGGCAGGCTGTCACTTGCCGAGGAGTACCGCAGGCTCGCGTCACGTGGTCTGCGCGGCCTCCTGGTTGCCAGGCGCTGCATCCAGGCAGGGGACTTCTCGCCGGCAGCGGAGCCCCTCTCGTGGGTCGAACACCTGACATTCGTGGGCCTGGTGGGCCTGATGGATCCGCCGCGCCCGGAAGCGCGGGAGGCGATCGCCGCATGCCGCTCGGCCGGGATTGCCGTCAAGATGATTACCGGGGACCATCGCGAGACCGGACTGGCGATCGCGCGCGAGCTGGGTCTGCACGGAGATGCGCTGACAGGGGGGGAACTGGACCGGATGAGCCCGCAGGAACTCGCCGCGGCGGTCGATGGGATCGCCGTGTTCGCCCGGGTCGCCCCGGCTCACAAGGTGAGGATCGTTCAGGCGCTGCAGGCGCGGGGAGAGGTCGTGGCCATGACGGGCGACGGCGTCAACGATGCACCGGCCCTCAAGGCGGCGGACATCGGAGTGGCCATGGGCGTGGCGGGGACCGAAGTGGCGAAGGAGGCCGCGAGCATGGTGCTCACCGACGACAACTTCGCCACCATCGTCAGCGCGGTGCGCCAGGGCCGCGCCCTTTACGACAACATCCTCAAGTTCGTACGCTTCCAGCTCTCCACGACGGTAGGCGCGATCCTCACCGTGTTCGCCGCCCCCCTGCTGGGGATGCCGGAACCATTCAATGCGATCCAGATCCTCTGGGTTGCGCTGATCATGGACGGCCCGCCCGCGGTGTCGCTGGCGCTGGACCGCGCCCGCGACGGTTTGATGCAGGAGCCGCCGCGGCAACGGGGCGAGCCGGTGCTTCCATGGTCGCGCGTCGGCCGGGTGGCGGCATTCGGTCTCACCATGGCGGCGGGGAGCCTTGCGGTTCTTCACTTCGCCATGAAGACCGAGCCGATCGAAACCGCGCTCACGCTGTGCTTCACGACCTTTGTCCTGTTCCAGTTCTTCAACATCTTCAACGCCCGCTCGGAACACGGCAGCATCTTCACGCGCGGGTTCTTCGGCAACCCGATGCTCTGGCTTTCGCTGGCCGGCGTGCTTGGCCTGCAGGCGCTCGCGGTGCACTGGGGCCCCGCGCAGGAGGTGTTCGACACGACGGACCTCACGTGGCGTCAATGGGCTCTGGCGACTGCGGTGGCGTCGTCCGTCCTCTTCCTGGAGGAGCTGCGCAAGCTCCTGTTCAGGGGCGCGGTTCGGCTGAGGCATTCGTTGGCCGCTGCGCACGTGGCGACGTGAGCTGCCGGCGCTGAGGTCCGGTATGATGCGAGTTCTACCCGTCATTGGGGAGTAGCCGCCTCGCACCTGCGAGGGCTCGCGTCAACACACTTGGCCGTCAAGGCCATGGCGCGAGCAGCTGATCCAGCCTGGCAAGACCTTTGACTGTGTGCCCTCCGGTGTGGCCGGGGAGGGCCGCAGTCATTCGTCTCACCGGCCCTGGAATTCCCGATGGAAGCCTTCCTCGCCTCGTTTGCCATGGTCGCCGTCGCCGAGATGGGCGACAAGACCCAACTCCTCTCCTTCGTTCTCGCCGCGAAATTCCGCGGCAGGCATTGGTCCATCATCGCCGGCATCTTTGTCGCGACGATCGCCAACCACTTCGCCGCGGCATTCGTCGGCGACTGGGTGGCCGCGAACGTGTCGAGCGACATCATGCGGTGGGTGCTGGGCCTGGGATTCCTGGCGTTCGCTGGCTGGGCCCTGGTTCCCGACAAGCTCGACGAGAAGGACACGGGTTCGCACCGCTTCGGAGCCTTCGCCGCGACGCTGGTGGCGTTCTTCCTTGCTGAAATGGGAGACAAGACGCAGCTTGCGACCGTTGCGCTCGGCGCGAAGTACGTGAGCCTGTGGGCGGTGGTTGTCGGCACCACGCTCGGCATGATGGCGGCGAACGTGCCCGCCGTACTGCTCGGCGAGCGGCTGGCCCGTTACGTGCCGCTGTCGAGAATGCGGTTCGGTGCCGCCGCCATGTTTGCCGTGTTCGGCGTCCTCATCCTGGCGAGAGTGGACCTCGGCCTGGGGCTGGTCTGAGTTCCCGCGCCATGCCGTGGGGTGCGGCGCAGCAGTGTCCCCGGAGGCTTGATCCCCGACAAGGATGGGAGGGACAGCACCCGGCATGCTGTCCATCTCCGGTAGCCCGCATCAACACATGGCAAAGCCACTTCTTCACGAGCGCCGCCCGGATGCAGCACTCTCACCGGCACCGGCACCGGCACCGCCGCCGGCACCGGCCAAGGCTACAAGTCTTGTGCCGCTGTTGCGTGCGAGGCTTGCGGAAGTGCTCAAGGCCATTGCGCCCTTGATCGGCGTGGTGTGCGTGCTGCAGTTCACCGTGGTTCATGCGCCTGCCGCGCAGTTCGTCCAGTTCCTCGCCGGCTCTGCGCTTGTGATCATGGGGATGCTGCTGCTGTTTGCCGGCGTCGAGATCGGTATCCTGCCGATGGGGCGCTACATCGGGGCCGACTTGCCGCGGAAGGGATCTGTCTGGCTGCTGCTCGCGGTCGGATTCGCGATGGGCTTCGCCACCACCGCCGCGGAACCAGACGTGCTCGTCCTGGCCGGACAAGTCAAAGCGGCCTCGCAGGGCGCCATCTCGGACCATGAACTCATCTACGTGATCGCGGCCGGAGTGGGTTTCATGGCGGCCGTCGGGCTCCTGCGCATCGTCTACGGCTTTTCGTTCAGGACTCTCCTGGCGTGCAGCTACGCCGCGATGATCGTTCTGTCGCTGTTCGCCCCGCCTGACTTCGTCCCGCTTGCCTATGACGCCGGAAGCGTCACCACGGGCGTGCTGGCCGCTCCCGCGCTGCTGGCGCTCGCCTTGGGGGTCAGTTCGGTGCTGGCCGGGCGGTCCACGTCTGCCGATGGTTTCGGGCTGCTCGGGCTCGCATCCTTAGGCCCCATCGTGGCCGTCCTGGTGGTGGGAGCGTTGCGCCAATGAACACCGCGTCCGGGCTGGAGCATGTGGTCACCACCGCCTGGAGCGTCGTGCTGGCCGTGCTGCCCTTGGCCGTGGTGTTCCTTGTCTTCCAGGTGCTGTTCCTCAGGATCCCCACGCGTGAGGTCGCACGCATCCTCACCGGGACAGTGCTTGCGGCGCTGGGACTGTTCCTGTTCCTCCTGGGGGTGACCATTGCGTTCCTCCCTTTCGGACGGGTGACTGGCGAGGCTCTCGGAACGCTTTCCGAGGCGTGGCTCGTCGTCCCCATCGGCATCCTCCTGGGCTTCGTCACTACCTGGGGGGAGCCGGCGGTCCGCATTCTTGCCGACCAGGTGGAGGAGGCATCGGGCGGGTCGATCCGGCAATCGGTGGTGATCGTGACGGTCTGCGTGGGGGTGGCGCTGTCGGTGGGTCTCGGCCTGTACAGGATCGATCACGAGCTCCCTCTGCTGTACCTGCTGCTTCCCGGCTACGGTCTCGTGCTTGCAGCGATGTGGTCGTGCAAGCCGAAGTTCGTGGCAATCGCCGCAGATGCCGGCGGCGTGGCGGCGGGCCCGCTCGCGAACAGCTTCCTCCTGGCGCTGGCGTTCGGCACCTCTTCCACCATGGGCGGTCAGGATCCGCTGATCCACGGGCTGGGCTTGGTGGCGCTGATCGCCCTGGCACCTGTCCTGTCGCTCGTTGCCTTGGGCATGATCGTGCGCTGGAAGGAACATCGACAGGAGAGGTCTCCATGATGAACATGTGCCTGATCGTCAGTATCGTTCGAAGGGGCTGGGGCAGCACGGTGCTCGAGGCCTCACTGAAGGCCGGCGCGCGCGGCGGTACCGTGCTCCTCGGCCGCGGCGGCGGCATCAACGAACAGGAGAAGATCTTCGGCGTATCGATCGAGCCCGAGAAGGAGATCCTGTTGACCGTGGTGCGCGCGGATCGAGCGGGCACCGTCCTGGACGAGATCGTCCGGGCCGCCGAACTGAACGAAACCGGCAAGGGAATCGCGTTCGTCGTGCCGGTCGACAAGATCGTTGGCGTCGCGCACTTCATGAAGCAGACGGGCGCAGACGGAGCGGGAGTCCTCCTCTGAAGCAGCTACTGCCGCCTGGCGGGCCTCCAGGTTGCGTGAAAGCCTTCCCGGGGCATGCCTGCAAGTCCAGTCTCCTCCTCGAAGCCGAGGGCTTGCATCAGGGCAGCGAACCTGGACTTTTCAGCAAGGCTGTAGAGGTGCACCACGCGGTAGACGGCGCCCTCCTCATCACGGATGCCGATGCGGAACCGCCTCGACGGCACGTCCGTTGGTGAAGCGGCGCGAACGAGGGCGCGCAGGACTTCGGTATCGGAAGGGGGCACTCGACTCGTGACAAGATGGGTTCGATCCATACTTCTTGTGCGCTGGCGAGATCACCTCTGGACAAGGTGCAAAGAACGCGGTCGGGACGGGGATGCTGCCCCGGCCGCTCGCACTCGCCTTGATCCAGATCAGTGTCCGCGCAACTGCCATGAACGTGGGCGCTCGGCCCAATGTCATTTGATGCCGTGCGCCAGTCACTTCCGTTCTCGACTTCCCGCCTTCGGGTGCTGTTTTTCGCGGGATCTGGCCTCGTCCACCGCGGCAACAAGCAACCACGTTCCGGCGGGCAGCGTGACGAGCAGTGGACCAGCGATCCACAGCAGCTCGATCGATGAGAGCGGGGGGAGCAATGCCAGCGGGAGTAGCCCCGCCCCGGCTCCCCCCAGAATCGCCCAGGCACTGCGCAGGAAGGCGGGCGAAATTGGAGCAGCGTCGGACGTCGCCTTGTAGAACAGGACGGCGGTGACCACGGCAAGCAGGGTGTTCCAGCTGACTACCAGCAGAAGCATGGCGGCATGATACGGGCCTGCCTGCGCGAGCTCGCAGCCACCGCGTTGGGCTTGACCCGAATCAAGTGCCGAATCGCTGCAGAACGTACCCTGCTTCCACTGGTTCACGAGCCTGGAGCTTTCCATGCGTACTGCAGTCGGCCTGTTTCGATCGGGCGCCCTTCTCACCATGCTGCTGGCCGCGGGCCTGGCCCACGCTTCCGGCCCGCGCTACGCATACGTGTCCAATGCGGCGGAGGGAAGCGTCTCCATCCTGGACCTGAGCGATGACCGGGTCGTGGGAACGGTGAAGACCGGCCGCATGGGCGCTCACGGCATAGCGGCCAGTCCGGACGGCCGGTACGGCTTCGCCGCGCTCGAGAGTGCGAACGAGGTGGTCGTCATCGACGGCGAGCGCCAGGCCGTGGTCGCACGAATCCAGGTTCCCTTCAGCGGCGCGATGGCCATCCACGGGCTGGACATCTCGCCCGACGGCAGGTTCCTGTGGGTGGGGGCGCGTCAGGGCGGCGAGCGCCGCAACGAGGTGGTGAGTGCCGAACTCGCGGTGATCAATGCCGCCACGCGCGCCGTGGAGAAGGTCCTGCAGACTGGCCTGGGCGTGCCCTCCCACTACGCGATCACCCCGGACGGCAAGGAGCTCTGGATCGCGTCGACCACCGTGGACCTGGTCTGGATCGTGGACACCGCCAGCCGCCAGGTGACCGCGGCGATCCCCCTGGTGCCACCGCCGCGCAGCGACGAACAGCGAGCGGTGCTTGCCGGCACCGGGATCATCGCGCTCAACGAGGTGGCCATCTCGCCCGACGGCCAGCGTGCGTACGCGGTGGGGCCGGTGGCGGATGTCGTCTTCGCCGTCGACGTGCCCGGCCGGCGGGTGGTCGGAACGGTGAAATCGAACCGCAACGCGCACGGAATCGCCGTGTCCCGGGATGGATCGGAGATCTGGACATCCGACTGGGGCGGCACGCTGACGATCATCGATGCCGCGACCCTGCGGATCAAGGAGACGGTCACGCTCGGCGGTAAGCCGAACCACATCGGGTTCTCGGCGGACGGCGCCAAGCTGTATGTGACGAGAACGGGAGACGACCCCGAGACCGGCGAAGTGCTCGTGGTGGATTCCCGGACGAGGAAGACGCTGCGCACCCTGCGCGTCGGCAAGGGCCCGCACGAGATCTCGCTGGAGGACCTCGTCGTGGCGAGCCAGGCGGGTCCCCGGACCGGCGCCTCCGGAGCGGGACCGGCGCCCTCCGCCTCCGCGAAGGCCCGGGACAGCGGCGTGGGAGGCGTGACCGTGGAGGCTTCCCTGGCGAGCAAGGACTTCCTGGCGGCGAAAGGCCAAGGGGCTGACAAGTGGGGATTCCTGGTCAGCCTGGATACGCATTCGGTCGACCTGACCGGCATCGACCTGGTCAGTCGCGTGTCGCTGCGCGATGGGAGCGGGCGCGTCCTCAAGCCGGTCGGCTGGCGGCCGCTCAGCGAGGACTCGCATCACCGCTCCGGTCTGCTCCTGTTCGCGGCTGACGGCGCGGGCGAACGCATCCTGTCCGGGGAGAAGCTGAAGAACGTGCAGCTCGTGTTCACGGACATCGCCGGTGCGCGGGAGCGGGTGCTGATGTGGAAGTAGGTCCAGCCGCCTGATGGATCAGAGCGCTTCCGAGATCTCCACCAGCGGCTTCAGTCCGGCGCCGAAACGCCGGATTGCCGGCGCGTGCTCCGTCAACTGCCCGTACGGCAGGTACCGGATGCCCAGCTCGGAGACACGTGAAAAGGCGGGCCTGCGCAACTGCTGCGCGACTTCCTCTCTCCGGTTGTCCGGCGCCACGAGGAAGAGCCGGCCGCTCGCTGCAAACTGTGTACCGAGCGCCAGATCGAGCATGCGGACAATGCCGGAATAGATTGAGGTGGAGTGCTCGACCTCGAATGCGGCGGCGACCTGGCCCGAGCCTCGCTCGAACCAGACCACGTCGATCAGGCGCACCGAGTCGAGGCCGGCGCCCGCCGAGGCAGGCAACTGCGCGAGGCAACCGTCCCCCAGCATTCCATCGCGGAAGCTGCGGCTGCGGTCGTTGGAGGCAATCCAGACGTCGAAATCCAGGGACTGCCCCAGGTCGCGCAAGGCACCCTGCACCTCGGTATGCGTGGCATCCCCCTCCTGCGCCTGGGTCCAGGCCTTGTGGGCGGCCGCGGTCTCGTCCCGCACGCGCTGGAGGTCGGCTTCCCAGCGAGCCGTGGCCGCGCTATCGTCCGCACGCGGCGGGGCAGGGTAGCGCCCGCTGCCCACATCGAACAGCAGTCCGGCGACTGCACCCAGGTCGTTCGACAGCTGTTGACGGTGCGTGTCGTTCAGCCGGAGGATGGCCTCGCGCATCGTGAGGTAGTGATCCCAGCGGCCAAGCTTGACGTTGCCGCCGGTCAGGGCGTTGAAGCCATTGACGATGGCAGTGTTGAATGGCGGAACCAGTGTCGGGTGAATGAAGTACAGCAGGTTGGCGACCGCCGGCCCGAGTCCCTTGATGCCGACGGCGTCGATCTTCCGGATCGCGGCGATGACCTCGTCGGCGGTCGTGCAGCAGTTGCAGGCATTCAGCAGTCGGCCGAACGCCCTCTGGTTCTCCGCGTTTTCGTAGATGTCTGGGATGCGCATCTTCGGCTTCCACAGGAAAGCGTGGTCTGCCCCCTTGAAGATCTGGCGCTGCTCCGCGACGGATCTCACTACGGTCTCCAGCGACGATCCGCGGTAGGCCACACCGAAGGTGCCCACCTCGATTTCGCGGACCACCTGTGAGATGCCGCGGCGGATGGACCGGAAGTTCTTCAGACGCTGGTCCCAGAGAAACCATGTGCGGTACGTGCCGTGCGGGTCCGACTTCCACCGGGTGACAAGGGAGGCGAGGGGATCACTCATGTTCTTGGCAAGGTTGGGCAGCTCACGCATTCTGGGTCAGCCGCCGCTCTATTCCGGAGAGTCACATTACGAATTGGTAATGCGGGGTTCGGGTTGACGCACGTCAAGAGTGACTGTGACACGGGGGGTACCTTGGTGACAGGTAAACGGAGGATTCCATGGACCACGACCACTACACCCAGCCGTCCACAGGCGGCTCGCGCGGGAAGATCGCGCTGGCCATCTTCCTGGCCATCGGGGCATTCTTTCTCCTGAGCGAGCACCGGGCGCACCTGTTCGGGTATCTGCCCTACCTGCTGCTGCTCGCCTGCCCGCTGTTGCACATGTTCCACCACGGGGGACATGGAGGGCATGGCGGGCACGGCACCCACGCAAGCAAGAACGCTCCAGGTACTCCGAACGCCGGCAGCACGAAGGAAGGTTGACCATGAACGACACCGCACCCGCATACGGCATCTGGAGCCTGGTGCTCCTGAACTCGCTGATCTTCATCATCTTCGCGTTCAGCTTTGCCAAGCCGCAGAGTGCGCGCGACTGGCGCTCCTTCGGCGCCTTCTCCGCATTCATCGTGGCGCTCTTCACCGAGATGTACGGCTTTCCGCTGACCATCTACCTGCTCTCGGGCTGGCTCGCTTCGCGGTTTCCCGGCGTGGATTTCCTCTCGCACGACGCCGGCCACCTGTTGGAGGTCATGTTCGGCTGGAAGAACAATCCCCATTTCGGGCCTTTCCACCTCCTCAGCAGCGTGTTCATCTTCGGGGGCTTCATCCTGCTGGCGAGCGCCTGGAAAATCCTTTACGCCGCCCAGCGCGAGCACCGCCTGGCGACAACGGGCCTGTATGCGCGTATGCGCCACCCCCAGTACGTTGGCTTCGTGCTGATCATGTTCGGCTTCCTGCTGCAGTGGCCGACTCTCATCACGCTGGTGATGTTCCCGATCCTTGTGATCATGTACGCGGCGCTGGCGAAGAGGGAAGAGGCGGAGATGGTCCGGCAATTCGGCGACGAGTACCGCCAGTACGCTGCGAAGACGCCGCGCTTCCTGCCCAAACTCTCGCAACTGGCAATTTCGGCCTGACGCATGTCGGGCACACCTGTTCATGACGCTTCCTCGTTGCCAGTCGATGCCTGCCGCCGCGGGCTGTTGGCCGCCGGGGCACTGGCGATGCTCGGCCAGCAGGCGTTTGCTCAAACGTCAGCTCCGACGGGGCGCGAAGTCGTGGAGAAGGTCGAGTCGCTCTTGTGGGCCAACACCATGCAAGGCGAGTTCGACATGCGCATCGTCACCCCGCGCTGGGAGCGCACGCTGGCGCTGCGCATCTGGATGGACCGGCCGAAGCGCTCGTTCGTTCGCGTGCTCGCGCCGGCCAAGGAGGCGGGCATCGGTTCGCTGCGAATCGGCAACGAGATGTGGAACTACCTCCCGGCCGTCGAGCGCACCATCAAGATCCCCCCTTCGATGATGCTGCAGCCCTGGATGGGATCGGACTTCACCAACGACGACCTGGTCAAGCAAAGCAGCGCGATCGACGACTACAGCCAGAAGGTCCTCGGTCAGGAAACCGTCGATGGCCAGCCCTTGTACAAGGTCGAGGCCCTACCCAAGCCCGATGCCGCGGTGGTCTGGGGACGCATCGTCTACTGGGTCCGGCGCGACTTCATTCCCGTGAAGCAGGAATACTTCAGCGACCGCGGCGAACTGGTGCGCGTCATGTCCTTTGGCGACGTGCGTGCAGTCGGCGGGCGCACCATTCCCACGCGATGGGAGATGAAGCCACTGGGCAAGCCCGGCAACTCCACCACCATCCTCGTCAAGGACGCCACGTACAACGTGCGTGTTGACGAAGAGATCTTCACCCAGCGCAACCTGCAGAAGCGTTGAGTCGCAACGGAAGGACAGAAGCATGCGTTTGACATTCATGGGCGCAGCCGGCACCGTGACCGGCTCCAAGTACCTCCTGGAACATGGAGACCGGCGCATGCTGGTCGATTGCGGCCTGTTCCAGGGCCTCAAGCAACTGCGACTGCGCAACTGGGACGCCTTTCCCCTCGCGCCGGAGAAGATCGACGCAGTCGTCCTGACGCATGCCCACATCGACCACAGCGGCTACCTGCCGGCGCTCGCCAAGCAGGGCTTCAAGGGACGGGTGTTCAGCACCCACGCCACACGCGCTCTCGCTACGCTGCTGCTGCCGGATTCGGGTCACCTTCAGGAAGAGGATGCCTTCTACGCCAACCGGCATGGCTTCTCCAAGCACCAGCCGGCCTTGCCGCTCTACACGGAAGAGGACGCCCGGTCGGTCTTGAAACAGTTCAAGCCACAGGACTACGGAGAAGCTTTCGAGCCCATTCCCGGTGTCACCGTGCGCTTCAGTCTGGCCGGCCACATCCTCGGCGCAGCGAGCGTGCACGTTGGCTGGGACGGCGGCTCGCTGCTGTTCTCCGGCGATCTCGGGCGCGACGAGGACATCGTGATGCGTCCCCCCGAGGCCCCGCCGGCAGCCGACTACGTCGTCATCGAGTCCACTTACGGTGACCGGATCCACGAGCAGGAGGACCCCGCCACCCTGCTCGCAGCCACCATCAATCGCACGGCTGCACGCGGAGGCATCGTGGTCGTGCCCGCCTTCGCCGTGGGGCGCGCGCAGGCACTGATGTACATGGTGTCCAACCTGAAGCGCGAAGGCCGCATCCCGGACCTGCCGGTGTTCCTCAACAGCCCCATGGCGGCCGACGCGACCGAGATCTACCACAAGCACCAGAAGGAGCACCGTCTCGACGCGCAGCAGTGCGAGCGCATGTGCCGCGCCGCGAAGATCGTGAATTCGGTCGAGGAGTCGCGCAAGCTGAACGAGATGCGTTACCCCGCCGTGATCATCTCCGCCAGCGGGATGGCCACGGGCGGCCGGGTCGTGCACCACCTGAAGGCGTTCGCGCCGGACCACCGCAATACCATCCTGCTGGCGGGCTACCAGGCGGTGGGCACGCGCGGGGCGGCGCTGGCCGGTGGGGCCAAGGAGATCAAGATCCACGGCCAATACGTGCCGGTGCGCGCCGAAGTGGTCAGCCTCGGCTCCCTGTCGGCGCACGCGGACCGCACGGAGCTTCTGCACTGGATCGGCCGCTTGCCTCGTCCCCCCAGGCGCGTCTTCGTCAGCCACGGAGAAGCGGCGGCCGCGGACAGCCTGCGCCAGGCGATCGGGGAGAAGCATGGCTGGCCGGCCGTGGTCGCGGAGCAGATGCAGGCGGTGGAGCTGTAATGGTCGCAACAGAGCATCGCCATGGCACCGGCGCCCGCCTCGTGGCACGGCGGGCAGGCATCGATACCTATCAGGCCGCGGTTGTCTACATGCGGGCAGACTGCGAAGTGTGCAAGGCGGAAGGCTACGAGGCACAGGCGCGCGTGGAGCTCAGTGTCGGCGGGCGGAGTCTCATCGCAACGGTGCATCACGTGCTGGCCCCTTGGCTCGCCGTAGGCGAGGCTGGGCTATCCGAGGCCGCCTGGCGCGGGCTGGGCGTCAGCGACGGCCAGGTGCTGGACGTGCGGCATCCGCCGGTGCTCGAATCGCTGCGGCACATCCGCGCCAAGATCTACGGCGTTCCGCTGGACTACGACAAGCTGCTCGGGATCATGCGGGACGCTGCTGCCAACCGCTTGTCCGACCTGCATCTCGCCTCGTTCGTGACGGCCTGTGTCGGCGATCGCATGAGCGGCGCAGAGACCATCGCACTCACCCGCGCCATGATCGATGTCGGCGAACGCCTGACCTGGCCCAGGGCGCCGGTGATCGACAAGCACTGCGTAGGTGGCTTGCCCGGCAACCGGACGACGCTGCTGGTGGTGCCGATCCTGACGGCTTGCGGCGTCCTGATGCCCAAGACTTCCTCGCGCGCCATCACTTCGCCGGCAGGCACGGCGGACACGATGGAAACCCTGGCACCGGTCAATCTGGACCTGAAAGCGATGCGGCGCGTCGTCGAGCAGCATGGCGGTTGCATCGTCTGGGGCGGCGCGGTGCAGCTCAGCCCGGCCGACGACGTCCTCATCCGGGTCGAACGCCCCCTGGACCTGGACGGCACCGCGCAACTGGTGGCGTCGGTTCTCTCGAAGAAGGCGGCGGCAGGATCCCAGCGGGTGCTGATCGACATTCCGGTCGGGCCCACCGCGAAGGTGCGCAGTCGCGCGGCCGCTGATGCGCTCTCGGCGGCGCTGACTGATACCGGCAGTGCCATCGGTTTGCAGATGCGTGTCGTGCAGACCGATGGGAGCCAGCCGGTGGGGCGGGGCATCGGTCCGGCGCTGGAGGCCATGGATGTGCTGGCCGTGCTCCAACGCCAGGCTTCCGCTCCCCAGGACTTGCGTGAGCGCGGCCTGCTGCTGGCGGGACACCTGCTGGAGATGGCAGGCCGGGCGGCGGAAGGCGCGGGCGTTGCGCTGGCGCGCGACGTGCTGGACAGCGGCCGCGCATGGCAGCAGTTCCTGGCGATCTGCGAGGCGCAGGGCGGCTTGCGCGAGCCGCCGGTCGCGCCCCATGTGCGCCCTTGCGCCGCGAGCGCGAGCGGCGTGGTCACCTCCATCGACAACCGGCGCATCGCCATGGCGGCCAAGCTGGCGGGCGCTCCGGCCTCTCCCGCCGCGGGAGTCAGCATGGAGGTGCAGCTCGGCGCGCGCGTGCAGCGCGGGCAGCCGCTCTTCCACCTGCATGCGCAGACGCTCGGCGAACTTGAATACGCGCAGGATTACATCGCGGCGCAAGAGGACCTCGTGTCCATCGCGGAGGCTGCATGACGCTGCTGGTCCTGCCCGCGCCCGGCGCCGAAGCGGCCGCGGCGGGCCTGGCCGGTCACCTGCAGGCACCGCTCGGTGCAGTGGAGTCGCGGCGCTTTCCCGATGGCGAGTCTTACCTGCGATTGGCCAGCGAAGTGCGGGACGCCGACGTCGTGGTCGTTGCGTCCCTCCGCGATCCCGATCCGCAGGCCCTGGGGCTCTGGTACCTGGCGGACACCGCGCGCGAGCTCGGCGCTCGCAGCGTCGGCCTGGTCGCGCCCTATCTGCCGTACATGCGCCAGGACAGGCGTTTCCACCCGGGTGAGGCAATCACCTCACGCACCTTTGCCGAGTTCATCTCGCAGCGCTTCGACTGGCTGGTGACCGTCGATCCCCACCTGCACCGGATCGCGTCGCTGGCCGAGATCTACCGTGTTCCGGTGCGCGCAATCGCCAGTGCGCCCGCAATTGCGCGGTGGGTCGGCACGCAGGTGAACCGCCCGGTGATTGTCGGCCCGGATTCCGAGAGCGAACAGTGGGCGCGAGATGTCGCGGACCGCATCGGCTGTCCCGCGATCGTGCTGGAGAAGAAGCGCCTGGGCGACCGCAGCGTGGAGATCAGCGTTCCCGCCGCCGAAGCCTACGCCGACCGCACGCCCGTGCTGATCGACGACATCATTTCCAGTGCCCGGACCATGGCTGTGGCGGTGCGCCAGGTGCGCTCGGCCTTCGGCAGCGCGCCCGTCTGCGTCGGTGTCCACGCGGTGTTCGCACCCGATGCACTGCAAGTCCTGCAGCAGGCCGGAGCCGCACGGATCGTGACCTGCAACACGCTGCCGCATGAGACCAACGCGATCGATGTACTGGAAGATGTCGCGGCCGGTGTGCGCGCGCTTCAGGAAGGGGCGCGGGGCGCCTGACCCGCACTCCATGCGGCTCGGCTCGCGCCTTCTCCGGATCAACATTGCCCTCTGGGGGTACCTGCTCTGGTGGTCCCTGGTACGCGCCGGACTGCGCAAGCCACGCGTTCCACCGGAGCAGAGGGTCGCGCGCGTGCTGGAGCAGCTGGGGACCACTTTCGTCAAGCTGGGGCAGGGCTTGAGCCTGCACAGGGAGCTGCTGCCGGACTCCTATGTCGCCGAGCTCCAGCGCTTGCAGGACCGTGTCGAGCCCTTCGATGCACTGCAGGCGCGGCTCGAGGTAGAGCGCTCTTTCGGCCCGATGGAGCAGGTGTTCGCCAGTTTCGATCCGGAGCCGTTCGCCGCCGGTTCCATCGCCCAGGTGCACCGCGCTTGCATGCCGGACGGCCGCGAGGTGGTCGTGAAGATTCGTCGGCCCGGCATCCGCAGGATCGTCGAACAGGACGTGCGCATCCTCCGGTGGTTCATCCATTCGCTGCTGTGGGTGGTGCCATCCGCCGGGCGGCTGCGGCCGCTGGACATCGTCGACGAGCTGGCGCGCAACCTGCACAAGGAGATCGACTTCCGGCAGGAGGCCATGAACAACGAGAGGTTCGCGGAGATCTTCCGGGACGCGCCCGGCATCACGGTGCCCGCGGTGATCGACGGCCTCTACACGGAATGGGTGATGGTGCAGGAGATGAGCCACGGCCGCCGCATCGATGACGCGGCCTTCGCCGCTGAAGGGCCGCGCCTCGCGCACGTGCTGGTCGAAGCTTACCTGTGTCAGTTCTTCCGCGCGGGTGTGTTCCATGGCGATCCGCATCCGGGCAACCTGTTCGTGCTGGCCGACGGCCGCATCTGCCTGCACGATTTCGGCCTGGTCGGCTTTCTCGACCGGGCGACGCGTTTCAACCTCGTGGCGTTCATGCTCGCTTTTGCACAGCAGGATGCGGAATGGTTGCTGGATGCCTTCCTGGACCTGGGCATGCTTTCCGGCGAAATCGACCGGCGCGAACTGCGCCTGGGACTCGAGGAGGTGATCCAGGACTACGCCCGCAAGCCGCTGCGCGACTGGTCCTTCGGCGAAGCCTTCCTGCGGGTCACTCGCATCGGCCACGGCCACAACGTCCGCGTGCCGCATCACCTGCTGGTGCTGATGCGGGCGATCTTCCTGATGGAGAGCACGGTGCGCAAGCTGGACCCCGCGTTCAACCTGCTCGAGGGCCTGTTCGCGCGTGCGGGTGCCGTGATGCAGGAGGCGGAGGCAGGACAGCCCCAGGCGCCGATCGACCGTCTCAAGTTCGAAAGCATGCTATTCGCGCGACAGGCACCGCGCAGCTTGGGCAGGCTCGTGCATGAGGTACGAGAGCTCGCACAGCGATGGCAGGCTCCCCGCGGGCGCGAAGCGCATCGGGCGTCGCAGGAAGGTGCGCGCCGGCTGGCCGCAGCGCTGGCGGGTGCATCCCTGTATCTGGCCTCCGCTTGGCTGCTGGCGCAAGGTGCGGGGCCCCGTCTTGGCGGCATGTCGGTATTGCCCACGGTGGGCTTTCTCGTGGCGGGCTGGCTCACATGGGCGGCGCTGAGAAAGGACTCGCGATGACAGATGCCGGGCAGAAGGTCGTCGTACGGATGGAAAAGGTCTCCCGCATCTACCGGCGCGGCGGCATCGAGGTCGCGGCCGTGCGCGATGTAGACCTGGAAATCCGCGGTGGCGAATTCGCCGCCCTCGTGGGGCCGTCCGGTTCCGGCAAGACGACCTTGTTGAACCTGATTGGCGGCCTCGACAGTCCGACCTCGGGACGGATCTGGGTGGGCGACGTGGAAACGACGCGGCTCTCCAGGGCCGAACTGGCGCAGGTGCGGCTGCGGCACATCGGCTTCGTGTTCCAGGAGTACAACCTAATTCCGGTGCTTTCCGCGCTGGAGAACGTCGAATACGTGATGCTGCTCCAGGGTGTGGGCGAAGGCGAGCGGCGGACCCGTGCGCTGGCGCTGCTCAAGGAGCTCGGATTGGGCGGCATGGAGCACCGGCGTCCCAACGAGCTCTCGGGCGGCCAGCAGCAGCGGGTGGCGGTTGCCCGGGCCATCGTCTCGGAGCCGCTGATCGTGCTGCCGGATGAACCCACGGCGAACCTGGACTCCGTAGCCGGCGCGGCGTTGCTGGACCTGATGCGCACCCTCAACGAGCGCAAGGGGGTGACTTTCGTCTTCTCCACGCACGACCCGATGGTGATGCAGCGCGCCAGGCGGATCATCCACATGCGCGACGGCCGCATCGTGCCGGAGTAGGGTGTGATCTTCCTGCGCCTGGCGGCCCGCAACGTGCTGCGCAACGTGCGCCGCAGCACCATCACCGTGGCTGCGATCTCGGTCGGCATGGTGGCGCTGCTGTTCCTGTGGGCCTTCATCGACGGCGTGAACGCGCAGATGGTCGAGAACTCCACGCGCTACCTGTCTGGCCACCTGCAGGTCCATCGCGAGGGGTACCACGACGACCAGTCACTGGACCGGATGCTCGCCGACGGAAGCTCGGTGGCGGGCCGGGTCAGCCAGGCCGCCGGAGGTTCCGCCGTGAGCCAGCGCCTCGAAGGCAGTGCGCTGGCCAGCGTGGCGGACAAGTCGCGGGGTGTCATGGTCCTGGGAGTGGACCCGCAGGCGGAGCAGGCCGTCACCACCCTGCACCAGACGATCGAGCAAGGGCGCTTCCTGCAGCCCGGCGAACGCGACGCAGTCGTGGTGGGATCGCGCATCGCCGAAGCCCTGGGCGCCAGGGTCGGCGGCGAGCTGGTGCTGGTGACGCAGGCGTCCGACGGTTCCGTCGGTGCTGCCCGTTACCGGGTGCAGGGGATCTTCCGCACGCGCATGGACATGCTCGATGGCAGCTACGTGCTCATGACGCTGGCGGCGGCACAGGACCTGTACGCCACGGAAGGCGGCGTGACGACCGTGGTGGCGCGCCTGAAGGACCGTGGGGAGGTGCCCGCCGTGACGGCGCGGCTGCAGGCCGCGCTCGGGGCCGACCACGAAGTCCTCGATTGGCCGCGCCTGCTGCCCCTCGTGGTGCAATCGGTCGCGTTCCACGAAGTCGTCGGTTACGTGCTCCTGCTGGTGCTGTTCGTGGTGGTGGCCGTGGGCATCACGAACACCGTGCTGATGGCGGTGCTGGAGCGCACGCGCGAATTCGGCGTGATGATGGCACTGGGCACCAGCCGCGCGCAACTGACGCGCGTGGTGTTCTACGAGGCTTGTCTGCTGGGGCTGGCGGGGTTGCTGCTGGGCGCCGCCGCCGGCATCGCGCTGGTTCAGTATTACGCAGTGAACGGCATGGATTTCGGCCGCTACGTGCGGGCGATGGAGACCATGCAGGGCCTGACATCCATGGTGTATCCGTTGCCGCGGGCGGACCGGGCCGCGGCGATCTCGCTGCTGGTCTTCGCCATCGGCGTCTGCGCCGCCATCTATCCCGCCTGGCGGGCCGCCAGCCTGGTGCCGATCGCGGCCATTCGCGGCCTGCCCAGCGAGCGCAGCGGTGACCGCGCCCTGGCGCGCGCACGCCGCACCGCCCGTGCATCGTGGCTGCCCTTGCCCCTGCTGGTGAAGATCGCGGCGCGCGGCATCGGCCGCAATCCGCAACGGACTGCCCTGACCGTGACCGCCACCGCGTTTGGCGTGGGGGCGTTCGTCTTCCTCATCGGCTTCGTCGACGGCTACCTGGTCCAGATCGTCGAGAACTCCACTGGCTACGTGACCGGCGACATCCAGGTGCAGCACCCGCGTTTGCGCACCGACATGGAGCCGGCGAACTCGCTCGCCGATGCAGACGTGCTGCTGCGGCAGGTGCGCGCCGTGCCCGATGTCGCGGCAGCCGCGCCGCGCGTGCAGTCCATGGCGCTCGCGAACAGTGCGACGCAGTCGCAAAATCTCATGCTGGTCGGCATCGACGCCACGGCCGAACGCCAGGTCACGTTCATGGACCGTGCGGTGCGCAGCGGCCGCATGCTGCAGCCCGGCGCGGACCAGGACATCGTGCTCGGGGACCGGCTCGCGGAGAAGCTGGGCCTGCGGCTCGGCGAGAAGGTGGTGGTGATGGCGCAGGCAGCGGACGGGAGCGTCGGCTCGGCCGCGTATCGAGTTGTGGGGCTTTTCGACACCGGCAGCGATGCCTTCGATGCGACGCTGGGATTCGTGACTCTGGGGGCCGCACAGAACCTGCTTGGCATGCCGGGGCGGATCTCGACGATTGCCGTGCGCCTGAAGGACCGCGACCGGCTCGACGCCGCGCGCGCCGCGATCGGCGAGTTGCTGTCGGCCGACGCCGTGGCTGTCACCTGGCGCAGCCTGCTGCCCGAACTGGACCAGATGATCGAGTACGTGCGCGTGGTCCTGCGCCTCATCACGGGAATCGTCCTGTCGGTCGTGGCCATCGGCGTCATGAACACGTTGATGATGTCGGTGATGGAGCGCACGCGCGAGCTCGGCATCATGATGGCCCTGGGCACGCGTCCGCGCGCCATCGTCATGCTCGTGGTGTATGAATCGCTCGTCCTCGCCACCGTCGGGATCTTCGCGGGCCTTGCCGTGGGGATCCCCGTGGTCGGCTATCTTGGCGCGCGGGGACTCGACCTATCCGTGTATGCAAAAGGCCTGCAGGCCATTCCCGGCTTGACCGGCATCATCTACCCGGTGTTCCTGGCCGGCAGCGTCGTGCGTCCCGCCCTCCTGCTGCTAGCCCTGAGCGTGGTCGCGGCGCTGTACCCCGCCTGGCGCGCGGCACGGCTGCAGCCAGCGGAGGCGATCCGGCATGCCTAGGCAGGCGAGTGCCGCCGGCTTTGCCATCGCATTGTTGGCCGCGGCGGGCTCTGCGCAGGCCGAGGACCCCGATGCCAATGGAGTGGCATTCTCCGGGCACTACAAGAACACGGCGATCCATTCCACCACCAGCTTCGGCGGGCCGGAAGGCTACAGCCTGGACGTCAACCGGCTGCGCCTGGAGTGGAAGGGCCAGCTGCGGCCCGCGGTCGGCGTCGAATTCCAGTACGACAACGAAGTGCTCCTCGGCAGCTATCTCGGCACACGCGAGTTCGCGTTGCTAGCCGCATTGCCACGCCGCACCTACTGGGACCTCGAGAGCGAATATGTGCGCGGCGGCGATGTACTGGGCCGCCACCGCGTCCGGCGCGCGGCGATCACGCTTTCTCGCGGGGCCACCGACCTGCGCGTAGGGCGCCAGCGGATCGCATGGGGCACCGGACGCTTCTGGAGCCCGCTGGACTTGTTGAATCCCGTCAGTCCCACCGCGCTGGAGCCCGGCGAACGGGAGGGCGTCGACGCCCTGCTGCTGGAGCACAAGCGCTCCGCGGTGTCCCGCCTTTCTTTCGTGTACGCGCCCGTGCGCGGCGAGCGAGACTTCGCTCTTGCGCAGTGGCATGCGAACACGTCGGGCCTGGACTATTCCGTGACGGCCGGACAGGTCCGCGAAGGCTACGTGCTGGGACTGGATGTCGCCGGCCAGCTCGGTGGTGCCGGCATCCGCGGAGAATGGACGGTGACCCGCCAGAACACAGGCGGCACGCCTCAGCGCTTGCTGCTCGGGTGGGACTACGCGTTCGCCAACACGTTGACGCTGACGGCCGAACTGTATTTCGACGGTTCCGGTACGAGGGATGCGGCGCGCTATGACGTCGCAGGCTTGCTCCTCGGCCGGCGCCAGAACCTGGGACGCCGCTACGCGGGCTTCTACGCCCGCTACGAGTTCACGCCGCTCCTGAAGTGGGAAACCTGGCTGGCGAGCAACCTGGACGACCGCAGCCGGTACGTCTCACCTCGACTCACTTACTCAGTGCGCCAGAACCTGGACCTTGCGGCTGGCGCGCAACTCTATGGTGGCCATCGCAGCTCCGAATTCGGCCAGCGGAAGGACCTATGGTTCGCCTACGCGCAGTGGTTCTTCTGAAGCTGGCTTCGAGCGTGTCCGCGCCTCCAATGCAGGCTGCGGCTTGCGGCGGTAGATCAAGTGGTACGTGAGTCCCACGAGAACGCTCCCGCCGACCAGATTGCCGGCGATCACGACCGCGAGGTTGGCGCCCATGCCCCCCAGGGTCACTGCCGATTCGCCGGCAGCCACGCCACTGCCGGCCTGCACCAGCATCGCCAGCGGCATGAGGTACATGTTGGCGATGCTGTGCTCGAACCCGGCTGCGACGAATGCCGTCACGGGGAAGATCACCGCCACCGCCTTGTCGACGACACTGCGGCCGGCCATGGCCATCCACACCGCCATGCACACGAGCACGTTGCACAGGACGCCGCGAAAGAAGGCCTGCTGCACGCCCAGGTCCTGCTTGGCCAGCGCGATGCGCACCGCTGCCCGCCCGACCGCCCCGCTGCCCAGGCCCGTGTGGCCGCTCAGGTAGACGAGGAGGGCGAGCCCTGCGGCGCCTGCGAAATTGGCGGCGCACACCACGACCCAGTTGCGCAACACCTGTGTTGAAGTGATCCGGCCGTCCGCCCAGGCCATGGCCAGCAGGTTGTTGCCGGTGAATAGCTCCGCGCCCGCGACGACCACCAGCACGAGGCCGAGCGAGAACACCAGTCCGGACACCAGCTGCGAGGCCGCGAGCCCCAGGGTGGCGTCGGCCCGAACGAGCACGAACAACATCGAGCCCAGGCCGATGAAAGCTCCGGCGAGCACGCCGAGCATCGCCAGCGGCAGCAGCGCCATCTGCGCCTTCGCGACGCCGACGGTTTCCACCCGGCGCGCGACTTCGGCGGGCGAATAAGCATCGGATCCAAAGAGTTCGGTGGTCATGGGGCGGCCTCGCTGCGCCCATGCTGCCCGTGCGGCGCATCGCGGCGTTGATACCGGTCAAGCGGGTGGCGATCGCACGGACTAATCTGGCGCCATGTGCTTTTCCGCCACCGCCAGCTTTTCCGCGGGCGCTGTCCTGCTCGGCGCCGGGGTGATGACCGTGCGGCTCGCCCGTACGCCGCGCGAACTGCCCTTCGCCGCCATCCCGCTGCTGTTCGCCATCCAGCAGCTTGCCGAGGGAGTGCTCTGGCTCAGTTTCGGCTGGGACACTCCGCGCCTGACGGCTGCGGTGACGCAGTTCTACTCTTTCTTCTCACACGTGCTGTGGCCGGTGTATGTGCCGATGGCGGCGTGCTTGATCGAACCCCCGGGCGGCCGCCACCGGCTGCTGGGCACGCTGGCCATCATCGGCATGCTCGTGGCCGTTTTCCTGCTGTACGGTATGTTCGCCTTCCCGATCACCGCGTCACCGGTGGGTGGTCACATCGAATACGCCTCACCGCATTTCTTCGCGGCGGCCGTCATGCTGCTGTACCTGGTATCCACGACCGTCAGCATGCTCCTGACCAGCCATCCCATGGTGCGGCTGTTCGGCGCCGCGGCACTGGTCGCATGGGTGGCGAGCTACCTGGTCTATGCGCGCTGGTTCATTTCGGTGTGGTGCTTCTTCGCTGCGGTCCTGAGCGTGATCGTCTGCGTCCATTTCGCCGACCGGCGATACGGTGGCCGGGCCGCTGCCTGAGGACACCAGGCCTCCCGCACTCCACGCGCCTACCTGCAGCGCGCGTGCATCTCCTGCATGCGGGCGCGCATGTCGGCAGACATGTCCTTCATGTGTTCGGCCATCATGGCCTGCTGCTGTTCAGGGGTCATGGAACCCATCATCTTCTTGTGCATCTCGCACATGGCTTGCGGGTCCATGTTGGCGTGTTCGTCGTGCGCCGCACGCGGGGCGGCGCAGGCACTCAGGATCAGCGAGAGGGAAGCGGTGGTGACCGCGGTCGTGATGGTGCGAATCTTCATGAATCTTCTCCAGTTGGCCTTGCAGTGCGATGCTAACGCTCCCGGGCCCGCAGCTTCGCTACCATCGCACGCATGGACACCAAGAACATCCGCACATTACGGTTTTGTTATCTGGAGCAAGCGTGAAGATCCTCGTCGTGGAAGACGAGCCGAAAGCCGCAGAGTACCTTCGGCAAGGGCTCGCGGAGAGCGGCTACACGGTGGAGGTGGCCAGCAATGGCACGGACGGTTTGCACGTTGCAGTCAACGGCGACCACGACCTGGTCATCCTCGACGTGATGCTGCCGGGGATCGACGGCTTCGCCGTGCTCTCTGCGTTGCGCACGTCCCGGCAGACACCGGTGCTGATGCTCACGGCCCGTGAGCGCGTGGACGACAAGGTGCGCGGGTTCGACCTCGGGGCCGACGATTACCTGGTCAAGCCCTTCCAGTTCCCCGAGCTGCTTGCGCGTGTCCGCGCGCTGCTCAAGCGCAACCAGGCGGTGCCGGCGGATCCGGTGGTCCGGGTGGCGGACCTGGAGATCGATCCGGTGCGTCACCGGGCAACGCGTTCCGGCCGCCGCGTCGACCTGTCTGCCAAGGAGTTCGCCTTGCTGTCGCTGCTGGCGCAGAAAGCCGGCCAGGTTCTCTCGCGCACGCAGATCGCATCCCTGGTGTGGGACATCCACTTCGATTCCGAAACGAACGTGGTCGAAGTCGCAGTGCGTCGTTTGCGGGCAAAGATTGACGACCCCTTCGACGACAAGCTGATCCATACGGTGCGGGGCGTGGGCTACGTGCTGGAGCGCCGCGGGTGAGTTTCGGCCGGGTGCCCGTTCGGGCCTCGCTGGCTGCGCGCCTGGCGGCGGCCGGCGCCGTGTTCGGCCTCTTGATCATGCTCGTTGGCATGGGTGTGGGGTACTGGGCCCTGTCGCGCCAGCTCGATGCGCGCTCCATCGCCGAGTTGAATGGCAAGCGCGATCTCGTCGTCCATTTGCTGTCCGAGGCACCGACCACTGCCGCGCTGGTGTCCAACCGGCATCGCTTCAACGACGTGCTGATCGGCCATGACGATCTGCACCTGGCCCTGGTGGACGTGCGCACCGGCACCCTTCTGGCAAGCTTCTCGGACGTGGCGGCGCAATCGATTGCCACCATGGATGCGAACGCACAGGGCGCTTTCCCGCTGCGATGGGCGCCTCGCGGCGGCGGCCCGATGGAAGCGTTGCGCGGCGAGGCGCCGTTGGCGGACGGCGTACCTGTGCGTTACTACGTTTCGCTGGATCGCGGGCACGATGCGCAACTGCTGCGTGGCTTCGTGCAAGCGAGCCTGCTGGGCGCGCCTGTTCTCCTGGGCCTGGTCGCGCTCGGCGCCTGGCTGATCGCCCGCACCGGCCTGGAGCCGCTGCGGCGTTTTCGCCGGCTCGCCGCCACGATCGGCGCCCAGTCGCTCGATCGGCGCGTGTCGGAGGCGGACCTGCCGGCGGAACTCGGTGAACTGGCACGCGAGTTCAATGCCATGCTGGAGCGCATCGATCATGGCTACCAGCGGCTGCAGGAGTTCTCCGCCGACCTGGCGCACGAGTTGCGCACGCCGATCGCCACGCTGCTGGGACGGCACCAGGTCGCGCTGTCCCAGCAGCGGTCACCATTGGAGTTGCGCGATGTGCTCGAGGGAGATGTCGAGGAACTCGACAGACTCTCGCGCGTCATCGCGGACATGCTGTTCCTCGCCCAGGCCGAGCACGGTCCGTCCGTCCTGCAGACCGAGCCGGTGGACCTGCAGGCGGAAGTGCAGCGGGTTGCAGACTATCTTTCCGTCATCGCCGACGAAAAGGAGGTGAGTGTCACCGTCGCGGGGAGCGCGGTCGTCGCGGCCGACCCCTTGCTGGTGCAACGTGCCATCACCAACCTCATGTCCAACGCGGTCCGGCACGCGCGAGCCGGTTCGGCGGTGCAGGTGACCGTCTCCTCCGTGGTCGATGCCGTCCGCCTCGAGGTCGCCAACAAGGGGGACGCCATTGCGCCCGAAAACCTGGAGCGCATCTTCGACCGGTTCTTCCGGGTGGACGCCTCGCGCGCGCGACTCAGCGGCGGCACCGGGCTCGGGCTGGCCATCGTGCGCTCCATCATGCAGGCGCATGGCGGTAAGGTTTCGGCGCGCAGCGATGCAGCATCGGGAGAGACGGTTTTCACGCTCGTCTTCCCCACCGAAACGGCGCGGCCCAACCGAGCGATTCGCACGGACGCTTGACCGCGAATTCAGCACCGATCAGGTGCGCCCGGCGCCCCGAAAAAGTGCCCGTCCCGGCGCTTGATCTTGGTCAACGCTGTCCCCCTTGTGCGTCCCTACATTGGTTCGGCAACGGGCGCAGCCGGAGTGACACCCCTGCTGCGTACCGAAGGCAAATTCACCGAAAGGAACGTCATGTCGATCCGTACTCTCACCCTCGCAGTTCTCCTCGGGTTCTGCGCAAGCGCCTCGTTCGCACAACAGGCAGCCGCGCCCGCTGACGCGGCGTCGTCCGCACAGGAGTGCGCCAAGGCCCGCCACGATCACGGCGCGGACCGGGGCACGCCGAGCAGCAAGTCCGGGTGCAAGCCGCTTGCGAAGAAGGCCAAGGTCGCGAAGGCGGACAAGAAGACCGGTGTCCAGGGCCACGACCACGGCAAGATCCACAAGAACCAGTAAACGGTTCCTGGCGGTGAGTGCGGGCGCGCTTCGACCCGCGCTCGCCCGCGCGTCCGTCTATCGATCCGGCCTGTCGTAGATGAAGACGCAGCGCGAAGCTCCCCGCGCGATCGTGTCAGGCGCGACGGACCCGCGATGGAAGCGCATGGAAGAAGAGTACGCGTTGAACACGGTCTCGTCCGAGCGGCAGAACGCCTGCGTCAGTCCGGGTGCTCCCATGTCCCGGAAACATTCATGGAAGCGGCAGCGCGTGATGTTCAGGCGAACCTGGGCGTCGGTATGAACGATGCCGTCGTTCTCGTTGGCGCTGATGAAGCCCTCGGCCATCTGTGCCTCGTGCGCCGCGTGAAATGCGTCCCAGCCCGCAGGTGAGCCTCGCGGCGGAAAGTAGGCGCTGCGCTGGACCGCACACCCGAGATCGTAAAGAAAGGCGGTGGCGATGCGCAATGCCTCATCCTTTCCGAGCCGTTGCGCAAGGTCGCTATGGAGCACGCCAACCAGCAGGAAAGTCGCCTTGACGCCGCGCAGCTGCGGGTCGTCCGGGGCGCGTGCGAATGTCGCCCTGTACGCAGGGGCGCGCACGAGCATGCGGAGTATGAAAGGAAACCTGCGCCAACCGAGAGGAGGGCGCAGGTGACGATTCAGCAAGGAGGGTACCGTCACGGCCAGCGTGCGCAGTCGCCGCGCGAGTTCCTTGCGCCGATTGAGATGAACCGTGGCCATGGCCGTCAATCAGGCCTTGCCGTAGGACGCGAACACGCGCGGCTCGCCCGTCTTCAGGACCAGCAGCACGTCGTAGGCATCCCGCCGGCCCTTGTACGCGGCCCCATCCATGCCTGGGGAGCCGACCTTCATGCCGGGGACGGCGAGCCCGATGGCCGCCGGCTTTTCCTTCAGCAGCCGCTGCACCTCGCGTGCCGGAACATGCCCCTCCAGTGCGTAGCCGCCGACCACCGCCGTGTGGCAGGAGCCGAGCCTTTGCGAAATGCCCAGCCTGGCACGGATCGCGGAGTTGCCGGTTTCGTGGACCTGGACGGAAAAGCCGTTCTGCTCGAGGTGCGTCACCCAATCCTTGCAGCAGCCGCAGCTGGGATCCTTCCAGACTTCAACGGCGACCTTGGGCGCCTGGGCCATGCCTGCAAGCGGGGCGGCAGCGAGCGCAAGGAGCAGGGCGCGCCGGGTCGTGAGGGATGTCATGCGAGTCTTCCTTGGGTGATACGACCATGGTAGGCGCACGCCAGGTGCCGCTGCTTGATGAAACGCAAGCGCGCTCGCGAGCTGTCCTCCGCTAGGGCGCCGAGGATTCCGCCGCTGCACGCCCGCTGGCACGAACAGCGGACTTGCGCAGCCGCAACGCGTTGAATACCACCGAGGCGGAGCTCAGGCTCATCGCCAGTGCCGCGATCAGGGGCGACAGCAACCAGCCGGTCAAGGGATAGAGCACGCCGGCCGCGATGGGCACTCCGAGCGCGTTGTACAGGAGGGCAAAACCCAGGTTCTGCTTCATGTTGGCAACGGTGGCATCCGACAGGTGCCGGGCGATGGAGATGCCGCGCAGGTCACCCTTGACCAGGGTGACTTGCGCGCTGTTCATGGCGACGTCCGTGCCGGTCCCCATGGCGATCCCCACGTTCGCCTTGGCCAGCGCGGGCGCGTCGTTGATGCCGTCGCCGGCCATTGCCACCACCTTGCCTTCGGCCTGCAGGCGCGCCACCAGCGCCAGCTTGTCCGCCGGCTTGACTTCGCCATGGACTTCGTCGATGCCAAGCCGCCGCGCCACGGCATGCGCGGTGGTTTCACCGTCGCCGGTGGCCATGATCACGCGAATGCCGGCGGCATGAAGCGATTTCAGAGCGTCGGGCGTACTGGCCTTCACAGGGTCCGACACCGCCAGCAAGCCGGCCAGTCGCCCGTCGACCGCAAGGTGCATCACGCTGGCGCCCTCGGCCCGCAGGGCTTCCGCCTGCTGCCGCAAATCGGCCGTTTGCACGCCGGACTGCTCCATGAGGGCGGTGTTGCCGAGGGCGAGGGCGTGGCCTTCCACCGTGCCGGTGACCCCGATGCCGGAGCTCGATTCGAACGCGTCGACGCGGGCGAGCGCCACGCCGCGAGAGCGGGCGGCTTCGACGATGGCCGCGGCCAGCGGGTGCTCGCTGCCCTGGTCCAGGCTTGCCGCCAGTCGCAGCACTTCGTCATCGCTGAAGCCACCGGCGCCGATGGCCCGCTCGAAGGCGGGACGGCCTTCGGTGAGCGTGCCGGTCTTGTCGACGATCAGCGTGTCGATCTTGCGGAAGTTCTCGATCGCCGCGGCGTCGCGGAACAGCACACCCTGGGTGGCGCCGCTGCCGGTGGCGACCATGATC
Organism: Ramlibacter sp.; assembly: GCA_022844525.1. Lineage (GTDB taxonomy): Bacteria > Pseudomonadota > Gammaproteobacteria > Burkholderiales > Burkholderiaceae_C > Ramlibacter. The sequence goes on along the minus strand of JALHLO010000003.1, from coordinate 13,651 downwards.
GACATCGGCGTGGCCAGCCCGAGGGCGCATGGGCAGGCGATGATCAGGACCGCTACGGAATTGATCAGCCCGTAGACCCAGCTGGGTTGCGGGCCGAAGAAGCCCCACACGAACAAGGTGGCCACCGCGATGGCGATCACACCCAGCACGAAGTAGCCCGCCACCAGGTCTGCCATGCGCTGCATCGGCGCGCGTGACCGCTGCGCCTGCGCGACCAGCTGCACGATCTGGGACAGCACGGTGGCCGAGCCGACCTTTTCCGCGCGCAGGGTCAAGGCGCCCGCGGTGTTCATGGTGGCGCCGATCAACTTGTCGCCAGGCCTCTTGGAAACGGGCATCGGCTCGCCCGTGAGCATGGACTCGTCCACCGAGCTGCTGCCGTCCACGACCAAGCCGTCCACTGGGACCTTTTCGCCGGGCCGCACCCGCAGCAGGTCGCCCACGTGCACGTTGGTCAGCGGCACATCCTCTTCGCTGCCGTCAGCGCGGATGCGGCGCGCGGTCTTCGGTGCCAGGCCGAGCAGCGACTTGATGGCGGCGGAGGTCTGCGAGCGCGCTTTCAGCTCGAGCACCTGCCCAAGCAGCGTCAGCGAGATGATCACGGCCGCGGCCTCGAAATACACGGCCACCCGCCCCATGGAGGTGAATTCGCTCGGGAACACACCGGGGGCAACCGTGGCAACCACGCTGTAGACGAACGCCGCCGCGGTGCCGAGGCCGATCAGCGTCCACATGTTGGGGCTGCGGTTGACCACCGACTGCCATCCGCGCGCGAAGAAGGGCCAGCCGGCCCACAGGATGATGGGCAGCGAGAGCACCAGCTCCACCCAGGTCTGCGTGCCCGGGCTGAAGAGCCCGAGCTTGTGGCCGAACATCGCCAGCACCGTGACGACCACAGTCAGCGGCAGAGTCCACCAGAAACGGCGGCTGAAATCCTTCAGTTCCGGGTTCTCGTCGTCGTCCAGGCTGGGCATCAGCGGCTCCAGCGTCATGCCGCAGATGGGACAGTTGCCGGGATGATCCTGCCGGATCTGGGGGTGCATGGGGCAGGTGAAGATCGTGCCCGTCGCGGGCGGCGCAGCGCTCGTTGGGGCCGCCGTCGCCGCGGCCGCCGCGGGGGCGGCAGCTCCCGGAACATAGCGCGGGGGTTCGGCCTCGAACTTGCCCTTGCAGCGCGCGCTGCAGAAATAGTAGGGGCGGCCTTCGTGGTGCGCGTGGTGTTCCGAGGCGGTGGTCACCGTCATGCCGCAAACGGGGTCCTTCACCTCGGCGGCGATGCCCGCTGTGCCTGCCGCCTGCGCCTGCGGCGCGTGATGCCGGTGGGTGGAATGGTCGTGGGCTTCGTGGTTCTTCATTCGCGTTCTCGGTAGGGACCCCTCGGCATGGTGCCACGGGCGCAGGGTCGAGGTGCGGCGTCGGTTGGCCTTGCGTGCCCGCGCTTGATGTGCCTCAACTCGTCGGCCTGGAGCGAACTTAACCTGCAATGGCCGCCGTCACCGGCGCACGAAAGACCAGGACAGCAGGAACCCGAATGTACAGAAGCATCGTCGTCGTCGCGGACAGATGCAGCCTTGCGACCAAGGCGGGACGGTGACGTTGACCGGGCGCGGCCGCACATTGTCTGGAGGTTCCTTCCTGCTCCTCCTGGGCGCGGGGCTCGCGGTGTCCATGTCCTATGGCGTGACGCTGCCCTTGCTGCCCGCCATCGTGCTGGCACTGCAGCCCGGCGACCCTGCGGGAGCCGCCCGGCACACCGGCTGGCTCACCGCCGTGTACACCGCGGCGCTGTTCGTGTTTTCGCCGGTGTGGGGTGCCGTGTCGGACCGCATCCAGCGGAGATGGGTGATCTCCGGCGGGCTGGCCGGCGCGGCGATCACCCTGTTGCTGCTGGAAATGGCGCCTACCCTGCCACTGGTCTATGCAAGCCGGGTCGCTGCAGGTGCGCTTTCTGCCGCCGTGCTTCCCGCGGTGTTCGCCTATATCGTGGAGACCACGGTGCAGGCGCGACGGCAGCGCCGTTTCGCCTGGATCGCCTCTGCGACCGCCCTGGGGTTCCTGCTGGGGCCGATCGCCGGAACGGCGGCCGCCGCGCTGGGCGGGGCGCTGACCGGACTGCAGCTCGCGAGCGTCCTGTGCCTGGCACTCGCTGTCGCGGCGAGCGCTTTGCCCACCATGGATGACACGCCGCCCACAGGAGCAGCAGGCGATCACGCGAGCCGGTCGGCGGATGTGCGCTGCCTGCGGGAATCCCTGCTGCTCACCGGGCTCGTGGTCTTCGGCATCACGGTTGCCGAGGTGGGCCTGACGCTGTTTGGAGGCGGCGTGGCCGCGTACTTCGCCTTGTGCAGCGCGGTCATGGTGGCAACTCAGTTGCTGGGCTACCCGCTGCTGGAGCGCTGGCTGGGCGAGGCTCGCCTGGTCCTGTCATCCCTTGCCGTGATGTCGTTCGCCGTGACATTGCTGGCGTGGAGGACACCGTGGACGCCTGCCGTCTCCTTCGCGCTTGCTGCCGGAGGCCTCGGCGTGCTCATCCCGGCACTGGCGGTACGAATCTCCTTGGCCGCGGGGCCGCGCCAGGGCCGCGCGATGGGAACCCAGGCCGCCGCGGCCAACCTGGGGCAGGCGGCGGCCGCGGGTTTGACGGGAGTGCTGTTCACCGTGGCGTCCTGGGTACCTTTCCTGCTGGCCGGCGCGCTGCTGCTGGCGGGCGCCCTGCTGGCGGCCGCCACACAGAAGCCGCCCCTGCCAGAGGCGAAGCAGCCGCCTCACTGATGGTCGGCAGCCTTATTGGTGGCTCTGCAACCAGCTGTCGAAGCGCGCAACCTCCTTCTGTTGCTCCTCGATGATCTTCTGCGCCATGCGCTTGGCTTCCTGGTCGTCGCCATTCTGCAGCTGGATGCGCGCCATCTCGATGCCCTGCAGGTGGTGCTGGCGCATCATCCGGATGAAGTCCTTGTCGACGTCTCCCGTCATCGGGCGCCGCTGCATGTCCTGCATGCCTGCCATCATGCTCTGGTGCAACTGCCGGGACCCGGCGTCGGCCGGCGCGTTGCCCATCATCTGCCCGTGCTGCATGGTTGCTCCGTGCTGCATGGGGACCGAATGACCCGGGTGAGTTTGAGCGGACGCCAGGGAAGCCATGCCGAGCACGGCGGTTGCTGCGAGCAGCTTGCGAAGGGTATTTTTCATCTGCGATTCTCCGTAAGTGTGGATCCATCCTAGGGGACCGCGGAGTGCACTTTGTAGGCGCATGCTGATGTTGCGCGTGGCAACTTCGCGTCTGCGCACTCGGCACGCCACCACGGGCGCCGGCTCAGTTCGCTGACACAGCTTCAGGAGGCTCAGCCGAGACGCAGCGGAATGCCCAGGCAGAAGTCCGTGGCGGCGATCGAGACCTGCGCGTCCGGTTCGAGTCCGCCGAGCGCGCGGATCGCGTCGATCGTTTCCGGAATCACGATCGCCTGGTTGTCCACCACGTAGGTGAAGAACAGCTCATCGCCATCGACGGTCACCAGGTCTTCCCACAGCCCCACTTCGTAGAGATCCGCGCGGGGGCGGCCGAGGTCGGCCATCATTTCCTTGACGACATTGATCGCGCCCAGCCCCTTGTCCGCGCGCAGCAGCGCGATCCGCGTGGACGCGCGGAAAGCGGCGAGCACTTCCTCCCGGCTGGCCGCGCGCGTCATGCGCACGGCCCAGGAATGCAGGTGCGCAAGCGTTTCCGGCACGGCGACTGCCATGGTCACCACGTCGAGTGCGGGATCCACCGTGCGGGCATCCGGCCCCTGGTGGCTGGGGATCTTGTCTTCCGGCACCAGCGTGTTCATCAGGCCACCGCGGTGGCTGTCCACCGGATCGGTGGCGCGCCGCATCAGCGTCCCCCTGGCGTGGACCAGCAGGCCGGCGCGGCGCAGCGCGCCGAAGGTGCGAACGATCGAGGTCGTGTTGCAGGAGACCACCCGCGTGGAGGTGCGGCCTACCGCCTGCGCGTAGTTGCTCTCTGCCACGAAGGAGTGGCCGGCGGTCTCGTGTTTCTCGCCGCCTTGCAGGACGAAATGGATGCCGGCCGCGCGGTAGCGTGCCACGTTCCCGGCGGCCACCTTCTTGGGTGTGCAGTCGACGACGACATCGGCCAGCTGCAGCAGCGCGTCGAGCGCGCCGACCACGGGCAGCCCGGCTGCCTTCATCCCGGCGAGCGAAGCATCGTCGCCAGCGAAGAGCGGAAGCCCCAGGCTCGCCGCGACTTGCAGTCGCCAGTCGGTCGCCACGTCCGCGACGCCCGCCAGGTGCATGTCGTGCTGCAGGCGCACGGCGTCCGCCACCCGCTTGCCGATCACGCCGTAGCCGACGACGGCGACCCTCAGGCGCTGCCCTCGCGTTCCCGTTTCCATGTCGATGCTCCAGGTTCGAAGGGCGGATGGCTACGCCTGCGCCGCGAGTTCCCCGGCAGCGGGCTGGGGCTCCTGCCCCGGCTTCGAGCGATGGATCCCGGTCAGCCGGGTCCTCTTCAACATCAGCGCGTTGATGGCGACGATGGCTGAACTGCCGGACATCGACAGTGCCGCGACTTCCGGCGAGAGCGTGAACGGATAGAACACTCCCGCTGCCAGCGGGAACGCAATGGTGTTGTAACCCACGGCCCACCACAGGTTCTGGTGCATCTTGCGCAGCGTCGCGCGCGACAGTTCGATGGCGCCGACGACATCGAACGGATCGCTCTTCATCAGCACGACCTGCGCGCTTTCCATGGCCACGTCGGTGCCCGCACCGATGGCGAAACCGACGTCGGCCTGCGTGAGTGCCGGCGCGTCGTTGATTCCGTCGCCGACCATGGCGACCTTGTGGCCCTGCGCCTGCAGTTCCTTGATCTTGTCGGCTTTCTGTCCGGGCAGCACATCGGCCAGCACGATGTCGATGCCCAGCTCGCGGCCGATGCGCTCGGCCGTCGCCTGGTTGTCCCCGGTGAGCATGGCTACTTTCACGCCGCGCTTCTGCAGGGCCTGGATGGTGTCGCGGGAACTCGGGCGTACGGCATCCGCGATCGCGATCAGCCCCATCAGCCGCCCACCCCGCGCGACGTGCACCACCGTGCGGCCGGCGCCTTGCAGCCGTGCGGCCTCCTGCTCCAGGGCGGAGAGGTCCACGCCGTTGGCCTGCATGAGCAGTCGGTTGCCCAGGAGGACCGTGTCGCCCGCCAGCGAAGCGCGCGCGCCCTGGCCGTCGATGTTGGTGAACTCCTGCGCCTGCTGGATGGGAACGTCGCCGGCGCGCTTGAGGATGGCGAGCGCGAGGGGGTGTTCCGAGAACTTCTCGACCGCTGCCGCCGTTGCGATCAGTTCACCCGGTTGAACATCCGGGGCCGTGACGACGTCCACCACGTCCGGTTGCCCCACCGTGAGGGTTCCGGTCTTGTCGAAGACCACCACATTCAGCTTGGTCGCGTTTTCCAGCGCCGCTGCGTTCTTGAACAGGATGCCGTTGATCGCGCCCAGGCCCGTGCCGACCATCACCGCCATGGGGGTCGCGAGGCCCAGGGCGTCGGGGCAGGCGATGACGAACACGGTGATGGTGAGCGTCAGCGCGAACAGCAGCGGCTGGCCGAGCACCCAGTACCAGACGACGAAGGTGGCCAGGCCGATGCCGATCGCGGCGAGCACCAGCCATTGCGAGGCGCGGTCGGCGAGCAACTGCCCCGGAGCCTTGGAGTTCTGCGCTTCCTGGACCAGCTTGACGATCTGCGCCAGCGCGGTGTCGGCGCCGACCTTGGTAGCGCGGTAGCGGAAGCTGCCGCTCTTGTTGATGGTCGCACCGATCACCGCGTCGCCCGGAACCTTCTTCACCGGCATCGACTCGCCGGTGAGCATCGACTCGTCCACTTGCGAAGCGCCCTCCGTCACCACGCCGTCCACTGGCACCTTGTCGCCCGGCTTGACGATCACGGTGTCGCCGAGCACCACCTCCGAAGTGGCAAGCTTCTGCTCGACGCCGCCGCGCAGGACGGTGGCCATCGGCGGCGCCAGGTTCATCAGGGACCGGATGGCGTCCGAGGCGCCGGCGCGTGCGCGCATCTCCAGCCAGTGTCCGAGCAGGATGAAGACGAGCAGGGTGGCGGCGGCCTCGTAAAAGACATCGCCTTCGTACACGAAGGTCGCGCCGAGGCTGAAGACGTAGCCGGTGCCGACCGACAGGGCCACCAGCGTCGCCATGTTGACGACGCGGTTGCGCAGCGCCCGCCAGGCCGCGATGTAGAACGGCCAGCCGGGATAGAGGATGGCGCCGGAAGCCACCAGGAACAGGAACAGCTTGCGGTCCATGCCGAAGGGCACGTCGAACTGGCCGATCATCGCGCCCATCGGTGAGTACAGGAACACCGGGATCGCGAACGCCAGTGCGATGAAAAAGCGGTTGCGCATGTCGCGCACCATGTCGTCCATCGACTGGCCGGGCGCATGACCCATGTCATGCATCATGTCGTGGTGATCGGCGGCTCCGCCGCCCTTGGCCACCGAAGCGGCGCCCTGGGAAGCGTCTCCGCCGTGCGCCGCGTGGCCGTCATGCATCGCGTGGCTCTCGGGCATCGTGGGCGGCGGGCGGTGGCCATGATGCGTGTGTCCCGCTGCTGCCCCCTGGTCGCATACATGCAGCGGCTGGAGCTCGCCCGCGCAGTGGTATCCGCACTCCTCGATGGCGGTGCGGATCCGTTCCGGGCTCGCGATGGCCGCGTCGAAGGAAACAGTGGCGCTACCAGCAACCGGGTTCACCGTGGCTTCGGCAACGCCGGGAAGGGCTTTCAACCGTTTTTCTACCCCGCGAGCGGACAGCGGCGACAGGAGGTTGCCCACTTCGAATGTGGCAGATTGGTTCATGGCGTTCCCTTTTTTACCCGATCATGGGCCGTTGCACTGCTGCACGGTTGACGTGGCTCAACGCGTCCCATGTACCTCTTGCAGCCTTGCTTCAGCAAGGTCGAAAGGATGATCATGGAAGCGGTTCAATTGCAGGTCAATGGCATGACGTGCGGCTCCTGCGTGAAGGCCGCCACGCGCGCCTTGTCCGGGGTTCCCGGCGTGGATGCGGTCGACGTCCGGCTGGACACCGGGACTGCGAGCGTTCGGGGGCACGACGTCGGCAAGCGAGTCCCGGCGATGATCACCGCACTCGCGGGGGCGGGATACGAGGCCTTTGCAGCGTCCGCCTCCGACACTGCCCTGCCGTTGACCGGCGGTTGCGCATCGGGCGACAAGACGGGAGGCGGTTGCTGCTGCGGGCGCTGATGGCGTCAGTTGATGTACTGGTCCCGATAGGCGCGGCGCTCGGCGTCAGTCGGCGCAGCCTTGGCGGTGCTCGGCCCGGCGTTGCCGCCCAGCACATGGCTGTGCGGTGCGGCGGGAACACGGTCGGCGAAGGCCCCCTGGATGGCCGGTACATAGCCCAACTCGCCCTGCAGCATCACGGTGCCATCGGCCAGAACGGGATGGGCACGGAAGTCCAGGTAGTCGAGCCGGACCTGTTCCCGGGTCAGGCGGCTGGTGGCGGGATGGCTCTCGTAGCCGAGTTCACCACCCACGAAGTTGTCGGCGTAGACGGACGGCGTGGCGGCCGCAGCAACGCAAAGCGCCAGCAAGGTTTTGCGCAAGTTCATTCTGTACTCCTGTCGATTTCGGGAAGCAGCGACTCCAGCGAGCCGCGCGCGATGCAGCACTTGCATCGCGTGAAGGCAATGTAGGCGTGGACCGTCGACGGGCCGCTGACCGGCGGATGACGTTTCTGTCGCGCGGCCCAGCCGTGGGAGGCGCGATTCGGTCTCACCAAAGAAGAAACCTCCGGCGCCGCTTCGCGGGGCCGGAGGCTTTCGCCGTCGAGGAGGTCGCTTAGCGCGCAGCCTCGATGTGCGTCACCAGCATCGCGCCAGCGGAAGACTCCGCGTGGAACTGCACCTTGTCGCCGGGCTTCAGGTTCTTCAGCATGTCGGCGCTCTGGACCCGGAACACCATCGTCATGGCAGGCATGTCGAGGTTGGCGATCGCCTCATGCTTCAGGGTCACCTTGCCTTGCGCCAGGTCGACCTTGCGGACTTCGCCGGCGGTCATGGCCATCGAAGCTGCACCGGCCGTGGCGGTAGCTGGGGTCGGCTGGGAGACAGTCTCCGCAGCGAAAGACGTGCCCAGGGCGAGCGACAGCAAGCCGGCGGCCAGCAGCAGGTTGGTCTTCATCTTCATCGGTATTCCTCTCAAGTTGAGCCCGCCTCATGGCGGCATGCAAGTACTTTAGAGGGATGGCAGGGACGCTGCCGTGACCTGAAGATTACAAAACGGTGATCTTGGGCAGCGGGATCCGTGCCTCGACAGCAGCTCCCGGCGAGGTCGCTCTGCGGAGTTGCTGCGCGCACGGTGTCCGGATCAGGCGGCCATCTGGCGACACTCCTGCGCGCATCGTCGGCAGGCCTGTGCACACTCCTGGCAATGCTGCATCTTGTGGCACTCGCATTCCTGCGCGCACAGGTCGCAGACCTGCGCGCACATGCTGCAGAACGCCTTGGCGCTTTCGCTGGCCCGCCCCATGGCGGCGGCGGCGAACTCGCAAGCCTGGGCGCAGTCCACGTCCAGTGCAATGCAACGGGCCAGCATCTTCACGTCCTGTTCGCGCAGGCAGGACGCGGCGCAATGGTTGCAAGCTTCGGCACACGCGTAACACGCGGCGATGCAATTCGAATATCTCTCGTGGGGCATGGATTTTCTCCAGGTGGGCCTGCCGGTCGAGCCGGCGAACAGGCAGCCATGCGGCTGCGGCGGCGCAGTGCGCCGGTGGCTGCCCTTCTCCCCTGGAGGCGCCGCCTCGCGGCTCACCCACTCACTTGTCCGGAGCCCTCTGCGGCCTGTTACCGTCTGCGGGGCTTTCGCGCACGTTCACGACGAGCCGCCGGCTTGTCCGGCTGCCGTCGCTTCCCGTGCCACATGAGAAATGCAAGGCCGACGATCATGACGATCAGGCCGCCGGCCACGCCGAGCATGGCCAGGTCGAGGCTCTGTTCGGATGCGCGCTGCAGGGCGAGCATTTCGTGTGTCATGGCAGTACGCGGCCTGGCCGTCCAATTCACTGCCTGGCCGATGGGCCACGGCTGCCGTCCTGCGCCTGCTCGGACAGCACGCGGATCTTTCCGACCATGCCCGCCTGGTAGTGACCGGGAATCAGGCACGCGAAGTCGAATTCACCCGGCCGGTTGAAGGTCCATACCAGCTCGCCAGTCTTGCCGGCCGCGACGTGCGCCATGTAGGGCTCGTCGTGCTCCATCTTCGGGAACTTCGCCATCAGCGCGGCATGTTCGTCCAGTTCCGTGCGGGTGCCGATCACCAGCTCATGCAGCATCTTCCCCGAGTTGCGGACCACCAGCTTCACCGTTTCGCCCTGCTTGACCTCGATGCGGTCCGGCGAGAAGCGCATCTTGTCGCTCATGGTGATCTCGATCGTGCGCGTGGCGGCCCTGGCATCCCCGGCGATCCCCCATTCCTTCTGCTCCTTCCTGACGGGAGCGGCGTCCCGCGACGGGGCCTCGCCGTGGGCGGCAGCACTGATCGAAGCGCCAAGCAGCACGCTGGCGAGGAGGGCATGGATACGATTCATCTCTGGTCCTTCTTGGGTAAACGATTCGGGTGTCGTGATCAGTGCGTCGAATGCCCGGAGCCGGGTTTGCGGATCTGCACTTCGACTTCCTTGCTTTTGGGGGCGACCCGCGCCGGAGCGGAGCCCGTCCCGGATACGTTGGCCCGCGGGGCCGCAGGCAACGTGCCGGTGAACTCGTAAGCGACGGTTCCCGCAGGGTGCTGGTACCAGTCCGGGTTGCGGTAGTCGCCCGGTTTCTGGTCCCGGCGCACCTTGACGGTGGTGAACATGCCACCCATCTCGAGCGCGCCGAAAGGTCCCACCCCGCTCATCATGGGTGCGGTGTTGTCCGGCAGCGGCATCTCCATCTCCGCCATGTCGGCCATGCCGCGCTCTCCCATGACCATGTAGTCAGGCACCAGGCTGGTGATCTGCTTGGCCACGCCGCGATGGTCGACGCCGATCATGGTGGGCACGTCATGACCCATGGCATTCATGGTGTGGTGGCTCTTGTGGCAATGGAACGCCCAGTCCCCTTCCTCGTCGGCCAGGAACTCGATCTGGCGCATCTGGCCGACGGCGACATCGGTGGTGACCTCGTACCAGCGGGTGCTCTTCGGCGTCGGGCCGCCGTCCGTACCGGTCACCAGGAACTCATGACCGTGCAGGTGCATGGGGTGGTTCGTCATGGTCAGGTTGCCGATGCGGATGCGCACCTTGTCCCCGTGCCGCACGTTCATCGAGTCGATGCCGGGGAAGATGCGGCTGTTGAACGTGAACAGGTTGAAATCCAGCATCGTCATGATCTTGGGCGTGTACGCGCCGGGGTCGACGTCGTAGTTGCTCAGTAAAAACACGAAATCGCGGTTCACTTCGTCGATGAGCGGGTGCTTCCCCTTGGGGTGGGTCACCCAGAAACCCATCATGCCCATGGCCATCTGGACCATCTCATCGGCGTGCGGGTGGTACATGAAGGTGCCGGGGCGCCGGGCGACGAATTCGTACACGAAGGTCTTGCCCGTGGGGATGTGCTTCTGGGTCAATCCCCCGACGCCGTCCATGCCGTTGGGAAGGCGCTGCCCGTGCCAGTGGATGCTGGTGTGCTCCGGCAGTTTGTTGGTGACGAAGATGCGCACCCGGTCCCCCTCCACGACCTCGATGGTCGGGCCGGGAGACTGGCCGTTGTAGCCCCAGAGGTGGGCCTTGAAGCCGGGCGCCATTTCGCGCACCACGGGCTCGGCCACCAGGTGGAACTCCTTGACGCCGTTGTTCATGCGCCAGGGCAGGGTCCAGCCGTTGAGGGTGACCACCGGGTTGTAGGGGCGGCCGGTGTTCGGCACCAGCGGCGGCATCGTCTCGGGCTTGCTTTGGGTCACCGGCTCGGGCAGGGCAGCCATCGCCACCTTGCTCACCGCGGCGGCGGCAACGGCACCGGTGATGGCACTGGCGCCGGCCAGGAAATCTCGTCTGCTTGTCATGAGTCTTGCCAGAGGTTTGTGCGGGTTTCAGTGGCCGGCGTCCCGGCCGCCACCGGCGCTGGTGGAAACGGGGGTGGACCCTGCCGCCACGGGCTTGCCGACCAGCGTCGATGCGAGCCCTGCATCGGCCAGCCAGAACTGCTGCAGCGCGCTGATCGAGGCGCTGACGGTCGCGATCTGGTCGCGTGCGTCGGCCAGGAGCTCGAACACGCCGATCAGCATGCCGTTGTAGCGCAGCTGGTTTTCCTCCGAGATCGTCTTGCGCAGCGGCACGATCTCGTCGCGGTGATGCTTCGCGATGTCGTAGGCGGTCCGGTAGGCCGAATAGCTCTCGCGCAGCTGGGAGGAAGCGCCCCGGACCACCGCGTCGTAGCGGTTCGCCGCCGCGAGCGACTGCGCATTCAGGGCCGCGCGCTGCGCACCGCCGAAATCGAACAGCGGAATGCGCACTGCGAGTTCAAAGCCATTGCGGTTGCCGCGCTCGCCGTTGTCGAAGATCGTGTCGTGCCGGCCACCAAGCTCCACATCGAGCAGGCTGTTCAACAGGTTGAGGCCCTGGGCGCGGCCGGCGACATCCAGCTGGAGGCGCGCCGCCTGCACGTCGAGGCGCTGCTGCGATGCGAACGTGCCGATCTCGGAGGCGGGCCGCGGCTGCTGCGGCAGGTCGGGTAAACGCTCGGGCAGCTTCAATTCGGCTGCCTGTTCGGCGCTCAGTCCCAGCTGCCGCACCAGTTCCTCGCGCGCCGCAGTGCGGGCATGGACGGCTGCGGCCAGTTGCGCGGAGGCGTCGGCGTAGAACGCCTGCTGGCGGGCGCGCTGCAACTTGGTGAAGTTGCCTACCTGCTGCATGCGCCTGGCCAGTTCCGCACTGGCTTCCGCGGCACGGTTCACCTGCTCCGCGTAGGCGAGCGCCTGCTGCGCGCCGACCGCGCGAGTCCATGCCTGGCGCACCAGGTTGACGTGCTCGACGACCCGCGTGGCAAGCTGCACGCGCGCCTGCGCCACCTGGTTGCGCGCGATGACCTGCCGCTGCGGCAGCGTGAGCAGGTCGAGGAGCCCGATGGACAGCAGTCGGCCGATCTCGAGCTCATCTCCAAATCGCACTCGCTCGAAGGTGAAGATTGGATTGGCGATCCGCCCGGCCTGGTTCGCCAGCGCCATGTCGTTCCAGGACTCGGCCACGAGCGCCTGCACTGCGGGGCTGTTCGCCAGCGCCAGCTGCACGGCGTCTTCCCGCGACAGCGGCTTGGCCAGCAGTTCGGCGGCGAGCTTCTGGCGGGCCTCGCGCTGCTCCGCGGTGCGAGTGAACTCCAGCTTGCCGCCGGTGAATCCGGGAAGCGCCTGGTTGGTGTCCGCGACGGCGTCATCGATGTCGATGGAGGCACAGCCGGCGAGCGCCAGCACTGCTGCAGCCGCAGCGAAAGTGCGGAACTTTCCTTGCATCGTCATGCTGCCTCTTCAGTGGTGACCGTGACCGCCACGAGGCGTGGACGCCGCCGGCACCGCTGGTGCCGCCGGTGCTGCCGGTGCAGCAGGAACACTGGATGCCGGCGCCGGGCCTGCCGGCTCGCGCGACTCCCTCGCGTACTCGCGCCAGCCGCCGATGCGCGCCACCGTGTCGTTGGCCTCCCTCCAGGGCATCAACTCCTCCTCGGTGAACGGGCGATACGCATCCAGCGCGGAGCGATAGGAAGGCGGCTGTGCCGGCGCTGCAGCGCCGACGGCGGTCGTTGGGCCCGGCGACTGGGCTGCTGCCGAGACGGCGAGTGCGGCTGCGGCCCATGGCCAGAGCCAGTTCAGACGGGACATGGCGACTCTCGTGAAGAAGGAAACGGGGTGTGTCACGCGACGGCGGGCAGCGCACGATGTTGACGCGCGTGCTTGACGTGCCCGACGCAAATACCTAACGAAGTCTAGTTTTTTCCGGCCAAGCAGAACCGGACGGCTTCATTACAGTTTTGCAATGAAAGCGAGGAGCTCGCGTGTCAGCGCAGGATGTTGATCGCCAGCGCCGCGGCTCCGCACAGCACGACCGCGCTGTAGCCGCGCGCGACGGCGGCGCCCACAGCCAGGCCGCCTACCACGCGAGCCATGCCCGCCTTCACAAGCATGTTGGCGGTTGCGGCCAGCAGCACGGCGGTCGTGACCACCGAGCTTGCCGACTGTCCCTGCCCCAGCAGTTCCGCGCTGGAGATCACGATGGCATCGACGTCCGCCAGCCCGGAGACAAAGGCCACCGAATAAAGCCCGGCTGTGCCGAACGCGTCCCTGGCTGCCCGCGAAAGGACTGCGACTATGGCGAGCGCGGCACCGAAAGCGACCGCGGTGCCCAGGCCGAACACCTTGCCATCGGGCGCGTCCGAGGCACGCCCCGCCGAGGGATCGCTGCTTCGGCGCCACTGCCACGCTGCAACCGCGAACGAGGCGGCGGCAAGGAGCACCAGCAGCCCGATCAACGCTCCCGCGCCGCCTGGCTGCAGTGCCGCAATCACCACGGCCATGCGCGCGAACATGACACCGCAAGCGGCCACGATCGCAGCTGCCGCCGGCCGCGCAAGCTGCGGTTGGGCCTG
>JALHLO010000002.1 GCA_022844525.1 Ramlibacter sp. | reverse complement strand
CGGCTGACCGTGCGCCGGGGCCGGGCTGGCGGCAAGGGGCCGCGGATCGCGCTCGCGCTGGCCGGCGGCGGCCCGCTGGGGGCCATCTACGAGATCGGCGCCCTGTGCGCGCTCCAGGACACGCTCGAAGGGCTGGATCTCACCGCACTGCAGCATTACGTCGGCGTCTCCGCCGGCGGCTTCATCGCGGCGGGCCTGGCCAACGGGATCGCCCCGCGCGAGATGTGCGCGTCCTTCATCGAGAACACCGCGCCTGGCGGCGAGGTGTTCGATCCCGCCTGGCTCACCGTCCCCGCCTACGGCGAGTTCCTGGGCCGCGCCCGCCGCCTGCCCGCCCTGGCCGCCGGCGCCCTGTGGCAGGCGAGCTGGGGGCGCAAGCCGGTGCTGCAGGCCCTCGAAGGCATGGCGCCCGTGCTGCCCACCGGCCTGTTCTCCAACGAGCAGGTGCACCTGCGGCTGCAGGAGATCTTCGCCCGCCCCGGCCGCAGCAACGACTTCCGCACGCTGCGCAGCCGGCTCACGCTGCTGGCCACCGAGCTCGATACCGGGCGGCCGGTGGCCTTCGGCGCGCCGGGCTGGGACCACGTGCCCGTGTCGCGGGCGGTGCAGGCCACCTGCGCCCTGCCCGGGCTCTTTCCGCCGGTCGCCATCGATGGCCGCCACTACGTGGACGGGGCGCTCACCAAGACCATGCACGCCTCGGCCGCCCTGGAGGAAGGCGTGGACCTGGTGCTGTGCGTCAATCCGCTGGTGCCGTTCGCGGTGCCCCGGCTGGCCGACGGCGGGCTGGCGGCCGTCCTCAGCCAGACCTTCCGCACCATGATCCATTCGCGGCTGGCGCTCGGCATGAAGCACTACGCGCGGGCCTGGCCGGACGCCGACATCGTGCTGCTGGAGCCGGACCCGCGCGACCCGGAGCTGTTCGGCGCCAATCCCTTCAGCTACGGCCAGCGGCGCCGGATGGCCGAACACGCCTACCAGCAGACCCGCGCCTGGCTGCGCGCCGACGAAGGGCGGCTCGCCGCCACCCTCGCCCGGCATAGGGTGGGGATCCGGTCGGCCGTCCTGCACGACCCGGCGCGCGTGCTGCTGTCCCCGCCGCGCCCGCGCCGGCTGGCGGGCGCGCTGGCGCGGCTGCACACGGTGCTGGACGAACTCGAACGGTCCCTGCACCCTGCCTGACCCATGGCGAAGAAAGCCCCGCGGCGCACCGCCGAACGCATCCTCGAGGTCACGCTGGGCCTGTTCAACCGCTTCGGCGAGCCGAACGTCTCCACCACCCTGATCTCCGCCGAACTGAACATCAGCCCCGGCAACCTCTATTACCACTACCCCGCGAAGGACGAGCTGATCAACACGCTGTTCGATCGCTACGAGGCCGGGTTAGGTGAATTGCTCAATGCGGCCGACGGCGTGCGCGACGTCGAGGACGCCTGGTTCTTCCTGCACACGCTGTTCGAGCTGATCTGGCAGTACCGCTTCCTCTATCGCGACATCAACGACCTGCTCTCGAAGAACCGGCGGCTGGAGACGCACTTCCAGCACGTGCTGAAGAACAAGGCGCGCGCCGTGCGCGCGCTCCTGGACGGCATGAGCCGCTCGGGCGCGGTGCGCATCGACACGCGGGAGGTGGAGCCGACCGCCACCAGCATGGTGGTGGTGCTCACCTACTGGCTGAGTTACGAGTACGTGCGCGACCCGCGCCACGCGCTGGAGCCGCAAGCCGCGCAGCAGGCGCTGCTGCGCGGGGCGCACCACGTGCTCCATCTGCTGGTACCCTATCTGGAACCCGCACAACGAACCCACCTGCTGCAGCTGGCCGGCGCCTATGGAGGCAGCACCGCGCCGTCGGCTTGAGGCAGGCAGCCAGGGAGACAGCATGGCCTCGTGGACGGCCTTCCCGCAGCTGGGCGAGTTCCAGCACGACGCCGCCAGTGTCACGCGCGACTGGCAGCGCCTGCACGCGGGCGATGCCGAACCGCTGCCGGCCGACCCGGGGGTGGTCGCCGCCTGGGTCCTGTTCCACAACGGCGAATTCCAGCGCGCGGCGGACGCGGGGCTGGCCGCCGGCGGCGCCGGCATCACGGCGGCCAACAAGGCCACCTGCATCTACGCCAACTACCTCGAGAAGAAGGAAAGCGCCCGGCTGGACCTGTTCCAGGAAGCCGCGGGCCGCGCCGCGCTGCAGGCCTCCGTCGACCCGCGCAACGCCAACGCCTGGTACTGGCAGGCCTATGCGCTGGGGCGCTACAGCCAGCGCATCAGCGTGGCCAAGGCGCTGGCGCAGGGCCTCGGCGGCAAGGTCAAGGACTGCCTGGAGCGCACCATCGCGCTGCAGCCGCTGCATTCCGACGCCCACGTGGCGCTGGGCGCCTACCACGCGGAGGTGATCGACAAGGTCGGCCCGCTGATCGGCGGCATGACCTACGGCGCGAAGAAGGACACCGGCCTGAAGATGTTCCAGGAGGCGCTCAGGATCCACCCGCGCTCGCCGACCGCCCTGATCGAGTACGGCAACGGCCTGGTGATGCTGGAAGGCGAGCGGAAGCTGCGCGATGCCAGGCGGCTGTACGAGCAGGCCGCGGCGCTGCAGCCGCTGGACGCGCGGGAGCGGCTGGACGTCGAGCTGGCGCGCGCCGAGCTGCAGGCCTGAGTCCGGCCCTCCCTACGGGTGCACGCGCCCGCAGACTACAGGGCAAGGCTCAGCCGGGCGGAACAATGCGCGGATGGAGCAACTGAACATCTTCCAGGCCCTGATGGTGAGCCACCGCGCCCAGCGCGAACTCTCCGGGCGCCTGCTGGCCAGCGGGCCGTCCACCGACGAACAGCAGCACGTCTTCGAGGAACTGAAGGCGGAGCTGTCCGCGCACGAAACCGCGGAGGAGCGCTGCTTCTACATCCCGCTGATGCAGCACGACGAATCGGTGGACCTCTCGCGCCACGCGATCGCCGAGCACCACGAGATGGACGAGATGGTGGAACACCTGGAAAAGCTGGATCCGCACGCGGCCGAATGGCAGGAGTGCTGCCGCAAGCTGTGCGAGAAGATCGAGCACCACCTGCAGGAGGAGGAGCAGAAGTTCTTCCCGCAGGCGGGCGAGGTGCTGAGCGACGAGCAGAAGCTGGCGCTGGCGAAGGACTACGAGGCCGAGTTCACCACGCTGCGGATCAAGCAGGAAGCCTGAGGATGGATTGCGGGTCACGCCCGCAATGACAGGTCTTCGTCGCCCCAGGGCAGCATCAGCGTCACCAGCGACAGCCGGGCGAACTCCGGCTCGAACTGGTCGATGATGTCCTGCGGCTCCGGGCACAGGAGCGTGTCCGCCATCACCCCGAACTGCACGCTGCCGCCGTAGCTCAGGATGGACACGCCCAGCCCGATGTCGCCGGACTGCGGCACCCAGAACATCACCTGTTCCAGCGTGGAGCCCAGCACCTTCAGCTTGTCGCGCGGCCCCGGCACGTTGGTCATCACCGCCGTGGTCTTGGAGCGGAACAGGTCCATGATCGCGTCCTGCGCCGGCTTGACCAGCAGGCCCGCGAGCGCCAGCACCGCGAAGGCCAGCAGCGGCTGCGTGCTGCCCTTGAGCGCGTCCATGCGCCGGCGCACCTCGTAGACGCGCTCCACCGGGTTGGCCATGCCCACCGGGAGCACCAGGGGCACCAGCCCGAACTGGTTGCCCAGCCGGTGCGCGTGCTCCACCGGCCGCAGGTTCACGGGGATCATCGCGCGGATCTCGACGCCGTCCACCGGGTCGCCCTGCGCGCGCAGGTACTGGCCGATGGCGCCCGCCACGCAGCTCAGGAGCACGTCGTTGATGGAGCAGTTCAGCGCCTTGCCGATCGCCCGCACTTCGTCCAGCGGCAGCGGCGGGCACCAGGCAACCCGCTTGCGGGCGCCCGGCTTGCCCTTCAGGCGCGTGCGCGAATCGTCCGGCATCAGCAGCAGCGCCGCCGCGTCGGTGAGCAGTTGCCAGGCGGTGTGCGCCACGTCCATGGTGCCGTGCAGGCCCTTGCGCGGATCGAGCAGCAGCGACAGCGAGCGCGCGGCGCCGTCGCCGGCGGCGTCCAGCGCCTTGATGGCGGCGGCGGCCAGCGGCTTGACCAGGTGGTCGGCCAGCCAGGCCTCGGCGTGGGACGGCATGGGCTTGCGCGCGCGCGCGGGCGGCGGCGCGCCTCCGTCCACCAGCGACATGGTGACCGCGACCAGCGCGATCCCGTCGGCGATGCAGTGGTGGATGCGGATGATCAGGGCGCTGCCGCCCTCGTAGTCCTCCACCAGGTGCATCTGCCACAGCGGCCGGCCGCGGTCCAGGGGCGTCATGGACAGCTCGCCGATGCGCGCCTGCAGCGCCGCCTGCGCGCCCCCCTTGCGGCGGGGCAGCTTCTCGCGCACCACGTGCTGGTGGATGTCCACCTCGTGGTCGACCCAGAGCGTGGCGCCGCCTTCCTCCACCACGCGCTGGCGAAAGCGCGGGTAGGGCAGCAGCCGCTCCTGCATGCGCCGGCACAGCGCCTCGTAGCGCACCGCCGGGCGCAGCGTCCAGACGCCGAGGATCAGCATCAGGTTGCTGGCCGAATCCATGCGCAGCCACGCCGTGTCCACCTTGGACATGCCCTCGCCGGCCAGCTTCATCGCCTCGTCCCCTCTCGCGTTTTGGTGCCTCGCCCTATTCTGGCGGCGGCGCTGAAATTAAGATAGCCGACCCCAACGATTCGCAGGAGCACCCATGGCCGACCTCAACGCCGACTTCGAAGCCGCCGTCGCCAATTCCAAGAAGCTGTCCCAGCGCCCTGACAACGCGACGCTGCTGAAGATCTACGGCCTCTACAAGCAGGCGACCATCGGCGACAACGCGGAGAAGAAGCCCGGCTTCGGCGACATGATCGGCCGCGCCAAGTGGGACGCGTGGAACGGTTTGAAGGGCACCGGCAGCGAGGACGCGAAGAAGCAGTACATCGAGTTGATCCAGTCCCTGAGCTGAGGCTGGGCGGTCGCGTCGCGGTTCGCCTGCGGGCTCACCACGACCTACGGGGTCCGTCGTCCCCGCGCGGGCGGCGCGTCCTACTTCGCCTTGCGCGCCGCGGGCGCCTTCGCGGGCTTGGCCGGCGCCTTGTGCGGCTCGACATGCTTGGCGTGCTTGGCCTCGTGCTTGTCCTTCTTCTCGTGCCTGGCCGCGTGCTTCGTTTCGTGCTTCTCCAGCCCCTGCTCGAAGGCGTACAGCGGGTCCTTGTGCGCCAGCAGCTCGTCGAGGTTGCGGACGATCTCGCTTTCGATCTTGCCCTTGAACACGCCCAGCAGCATGCCCAGGCGGGCGTTCAGCTCGAACCGGTCCTTGCCGACGCGCAGTTCGCCGCTGGCCCCGGGGCGCTTGAAGCTGACCACGTCGTGGGCCTTGCCCTCCTCGTAGGTGCAGTCCATCTCGAGCTTCTTTTCCGCCACCTCGGCCCAGCGGAAGGCCAGCTTGCGCGCCTGTTCGAACCCGAGCCCGTGCTCGCGCACGATATGGATGTCAGCCACCAGCGGCCTCCTTCAGTTGTCGGTGCCGCTCTTCCTTGGGCAGGGCGGCGAGCTGCCGGGTGGCATCATAGAACGCCTCCCAGCTCCCGCCCTTGATGCGGAACAGGGCCTCGAAGCCCGGCACCAGTTCGTCGTAGGCCGCCTGGGCGCCGAAGAAGGCGTTGTTCGCCTCGCGCACCCACCGGTCGTAACCCCGCCACACCAGCGGGTCGCCGCCGGCCCGCTCCTTCAGGCGCGCATAGTCCGCGCGGAATTGCTCCATCACCTCCTGCTTGGCCCGCTCCTTTTCCGGGGGCGGCGTCCCGGTCGCTTCGTACACCGCCTCGAGCCGCTCGCGGGTGCCGCGCGAGAGCTCGCGGAACAGGCGCCGGCGCTGGTCGAAGGCGGCGTACTCCTGGCGCGCCTGGTCGTCCGCCTGCGTCTGCAGCCAGCGCACTCCCCCCAGCCGCTCCACCGCGGTGGCGAAGGACTCGTTGAAGGTCGTGTCGTTCTTCACGTACACGACCTGGTGCGCCAGCTCGTGAAAGAGCAGCCGCGCCAGTTCGCCTTCCGGGTAGCCGATGAACGTGTTGAGCAGCGGGTCGCCGCCGGCCCAGTTCATCAGGCCCAGGGTCGAATAGGCCGTCACCGGATACACGCTGGTCTCGTAACCCTGTTGCGCGAGTTCGGCCGCCTCCTGGCGCGCCTTCGCCTCGTCGTAGTAGCCGCGGTAACCGACGCAGCCGGTGAAGGGGAAGCACCAGGTCTTGAGCTCCAGCGAATAGGCCGTCGCCGCCGTCACGTTGAAGACGGCCGCCCGCCGGTGCAGGTTGGCATAGCGCCGGTAGCTGGGGTTGTCCGGCAGCTTCAGTTCGCGCACCGCGAATTCCCGGATGCGCTGCGACAGCTTCAGCCGCTCGCGCAGGCGCTCGGGGGTCTCGGGCTCCTGCAGCAGGTCGTCGACCGGCCGCGCCGCGCTCATGAGCTTCAGGTGGCCGGTCACCGACTGCCAGTAGTAGCCGATGTTGGCGCAACCCGAAAGGCACAGCGTCGCCGCCACCGCCACCCCCGCCACCGCCGCAATTCCCATCAGGAGCGCCTTCTTCCTCACGCCGGGTGGACTTCGACCAGGCAGTCGTAGAACACGGGGGCGCGGCCCAGGTCGGTGAGCCGCTGGCTGGTGAGCTGGTTGACGTTGGTGCCGGCCAGCCCCAGCTTGCGCCACCAGATGCCCAGGCCGTTGACCACGCCCGGCCGCGCGCGCGGCGAGATGCGCAGCCGGCACAGGTACTCGCCGCGGTCGTTGAACACCCGCACCACCTGCGCGTCGGCGAGGCCGCGCGCGGCCGCGTCGCCGGCATGCATTTCCAGCAGCGGCTCGCCTTCGATGTCGCGCAGGCTCTGCACGTTGACGAAGCTGGAATTGAGGAAGTTGCGCGCGGGCGGCGAGATCATCGCCAGCGGGTAGCGCGTGGAACTGCCAGCGGCCTCGTAGTTCGGCACGTGGTCCGGCAGGCCGTCGAGGCCCTGGCGCGCCAGGCGCTCGCTGAAGAATTCGCAGCGGCCCGAGGCGGTGGGGAAGCCGCCGTTGGCGAACGGCGCATCCGGCACCGGCAGGGTCGCGAAGCCCTGTTGCAGCAGCAGGCCGAAATCCACCTGGTCGCCGAACGCGCGGCGGCACAGGCTCTCGTCGTCCTCGCGGAAGCACGGGTCGTCGAAGCCCATGCGCGCGGCGAGGTCGCGGAACACCTGCGTGTTGGTGCGCGACTCGCCCACGGGCGCGATCGCGGGGCGGTTCAGCACCACGTCGGTGTGGCCATAGGAGCCGTGCACGTCCCAGTGTTCCAGCTGCGTGGTGGCCGGCAGCAGGTAGTCGGCATAGTCCGCCGTGTCGGTGCGGAAGTGCTCCAGCACCACCGTGAACAGGTCCTCGCGGGCGAAGCCGCGCACCACCTGGCCGGACTCGGGCGCGACCGCCACCGGGTTGCTGTTGTAGACGACCACGGCCTCGATGGCCGGGCCGAACGCGGGCGAGGCGGCCCGCAGCAGGTCGTCGCCGATGGTCACCATGTTGAGGGTGCGCGGGCTGCGCGCGCCCAGCAGGTCGGGCCGCTGCAGGTAGGCGCGGTCGGCCGGGAACACGCCGGAGTTCGACAGCAGCATGCCGCCCGCGCGATGCCGCCAGGCACCGGTCAGCGCCGGCAGGCAGGCCACCGCGCGCACCGCGTTGCCGCCGCCGCGCACCCGCTGCATGCCGTAGTTCAGGCGGATCGCAGCGGGCTTCGTCGTGCCGTAATCGCGCGCGAGATCGCGGATCTGCTGGGCGGGGATGCCGCAGACGGCGGCGGCGCGTTCCGGATTCCAGCGCAGCGCGCGTTCGCGCAGCGCTTCCCAGCCCAGGGTGTGGGCGGCCAGGTAGTCGTGGTCCAGCCAGTCGTTGACCACCAGCTCGTGCATCAGGGCCAGCGCCAGCGCCGCGTCGGTGCCGGGCAGCAGCTGCACGTGCTCGTGGCACTTCTCGGCGGTCTCGCTGCGGCGCGGGTCGATGCACACCAGCTTCGCGCCCTGCCGCTTGGCCTCCTGCGCGAGCCGCCAGAAATGCAGGTTGCTGGCGATCGAGTTGCTGCCCCACACCAGGATCAGCTTCGCCTCGGCGAAGAACTCCACCTTCATGCCGACCTTGCCGCCCAGCGTCTGCGTCAACGCTTCGGCGCCCGCCGAGGCGCAGATGGTGCGATCGAGTAGCGAGGCGCCCAGCCGATGGAAGAAGCGCGCGGCCATGCTCTCGCCCTGCACCAGGCCCATGGTGCCGCAGTAGCTGTAAGGCAGGATCGCCTGCGGATCGCGCGCGGCGATCGCGCCCAGCCGCCGGGCGATGTCATCGAGTGCCACGTCCCAGCTCACGGTCTCGAAGCGGCCGGAGCCCTTGGGGCCGACCCTGCGCATGGGATGCAGCAGGCGCTCCGCGTGATAGGTGCGCTCCACGTAATGCGACACCTTGTTGCAAAGCACGCCGCCAGTCGGCCGATGGGCGGAATTCCCCTGGACGCGCAAGGCCACTCCGTCGCGCACTGTGGTGACGAGCGCACAGGTGTCGGGGCAGTCGTGCGGGCAGGCGCCGAGCACCTGCCGCGCTGGAGCTAGCTCTTTCGTATGCGGATCCGGGGCCATGGCGTGCATTCTGCGCAAAAATGCATTGTCGCTGGCCGCACGGGCCGCGCAGGGGCTTTGATGCGACAGGCAGCAGCAAGCTCCGCCACCGGAGAATCTTTCCATGCTCAATCGACGTACCTTCACCCGCGCCGCCGCCGGCGCCGTGGCCCTGGTGGCCGCCCCCGCGCTGCGCGCGCAAGGCGAGCGCATCCTGCTCGCCCAGTCCGCCGCCTTCAGCGGCCCCGCCGCGCAGCTGGGGATCCAGTTCCACCAGGGCGCCCAGCTCTATTTCAACCAGGTCAATGCGCAGGGCGGCGTGCACCGCCGGCCGATCGAAATCGTGAAACTCGACGACGGCTACGAGCCGGACCGCTGTGCCGAGAACACCAGGAAGCTGGTGGCCGAGGACCCGATGGCCCTGTTCGGCTACATCGGCACGCCCACCAGCCTGGCGGCGCTGCCGCTGGCCACCGCGGCGAAGGTCCCGTTCTTCGCGCCCTTCACCGGCGCCATGGGCCTGCGGCAGCCCTTCAACCGCTACGCCTTCCACATCCGCGCCTCGTACAACGACGAGACCGAGCTGGTGGTCAAGCAGCTGACCTCGCTGGGCCTGCAGAAGATCGCGGTCTTCTACCAGAACGACGCCTACGGCAAGGCCGGTCTCGACGGCGTGGAGCTGGCGCTGAAGTCGCGCAACATGAAGCCGGTGGCGCTGGCCACCGTGGAACGCAACTCGGTGGTGGTCGCCCCGGCCGTGAAGGCCCTGCTGCCGGCCATGCCCGACGCCATCGTGCAGATCGGCGCCTACAAGGCCTGCGCGGCCTTCATCCGCGCCGCCCGCGCGGCCGGTTTCGGCGGCACCTTCTTCAACGTGTCCTTCGTGGGCACGCAGGCGCTGGCCGACGAACTGGGCAAGGACGCGGCCGGCGTGGTCGTCTCCCAGGTCGTCCCCTCGCCCTACAGCGCCGCGCGCGTCATCACCCGCGAATTCACCGAGGCCGCGAAGAAGGCGGGCCCGGAGTACCAGGTGAACTTCTCCAGCATGGAGGGCTACCTGGCCGCCAAGGTGATGGCCGAGGGCCTGCGCCGCGGGCCGGCGAAGCCCACGCGCGACGGCCTGATCGCCGGCCTGGAGACCATGGGCAACGAATCCTTCGGCGGCTTCCAGGTGTCGTTCTCGCCGAACGACCACGTGGCCTCGAAGTTCGTCGAGCTCTCGATGCTCACGGCCGACGGCCGCGTGCGCATCTAGCGCACCTACGCAATCGCGCGAACTTCCGCCAGGCCTTCCATGAAGGCCTGGCAGCGCGCCAGCTGGTCCAGGCTCACGTATTCGTCGGGCTGGTGCGCCTGGGCGATGCTGCCGGGCCCGCAGACGACGGTGCGGATGCCGGCGTTCTTGAACAGGCCCGCCTCGGTGCCGAAGGCGACCTGCGTGGTGCGCGGTTCGCCCGCCAGGCGCATCGCCAGCCGGGTGACGTCGTCCTGGGCCGAACCGAGGAAGCTCGGGATCTCGCAGATGGTCTCGAAGCGGAAGCCGGTGTCCGGCGCCACCCGCTGCATCGCCGGCTCCAGCGAGCGGGCGTACGCCACCACCTGCTCCTGCATCGCCCGCGCGTCGGCGGTCGGCAGGTCGCGGAACTCGTAGCGGAACTCGGCGTCGCGCGGCACCACGTTGTCGGCGATGCCGCCGTGGAACTGGCCGACGCTGGCGGTGGAAAAAGGCACGTCGAAGCCTTCGTAGCGCGGCTCCTCGCGCTCGAAGCGCTCGGCCATGTCGCGCACCCGGCCGACTACGCGCGCAGCCATCTCGATCGCATTGACCGACAGCGGCGTCAGCGACGAATGCGCCTCCTTGCCGCGCACGCAGCAGCGGTAGCGGTACACGCCCTTGTGCGCGATGGCAGGCACCATGCTGGTGGGCTCGCCCACGATGCACGCCAGCGGTGCGATGCCGGCCTCGCGCATGTCGGCGATCAGCTCCTTCACGCCGAAGCAGCCGATCTCCTCCTCGTAGCTGAAGGCCAGGTGGATGGCGAACGGGGCCTGGCTGTTGAGGAACAGTTCCGCATGCGCCACGGCGGTGGCGATGAAGCCCTTCATGTCCGCCGAGCCGCGGCCGTACAGGCGGCCGTCGCGCACCACGGCGCCCAGCGGGTCGACCGACCAGTCCTGCCCGTCCCAGGGCACCGTGTCGGTGTGGCCGGACAGGATGATGCCCGCCGGCTTGCCCTCGCCCAGCGTGGCGAACAGGTTGGCCTTGGTGCGCTCCGCATTGAAGCTCAGCCGGGACTTCACGCCCAGGCGCGCCAGTTCGTCGCGGATGCAGTGGATGAGGGGGAGGTTGGAGTTGGCGCTGACGGTATTGAAGCCGACCAGCGTGCGCGCGAACTCCAGGGCGCGCGGCGGGGAAATGGGGGCATCCATGCGCGCCATTGTCACGGAGTATCCCTCATAGGCACGCGACTTGCACCTCGCTAGACTGGCAGGCCCCCAGCAGGACAAGACTCCCATGAAGCTCCTGGATTCCATCGTCACCGAAGCGGCGGCCATCGTCGCGCTGCGCCGCGACATCCACGCCCACCCCGAACTGTGCTTCCAGGAAGTGCGCACCGCCGACCTGGTCGCCGCCCGCCTCACCGAGTGGGGCATTCCCGTGCACCGCGGCCTGGGCGGCACCGGCGTCGTCGGCATCGTCAAGAACGGCACTTCCGCGCGCGCCGTCGGCCTGCGCGCGGACATGGACGCCCTGCCCATGCAGGAGTTCAACACCTTCGCGCACGCCAGCAAGCACGCGGGGAAGATGCACGCCTGCGGCCACGACGGCCACACCGCCATGCTGCTGGCGGCCGCGCGCCACTTCGCGAAGAACCGCAACTTCGACGGCACCGTGTACCTCATCTTCCAGCCGGCCGAGGAAGGCGGCGGCGGCGCGCGCGAGATGATCAAGGACGGCCTGTTCGAGAAATTCCCCATGGAAGCGGTGTTCGGCATGCACAACTGGCCGGGCGGCCAGGTCGGCCGCTTCGCCGTGAGCCCCGGCCCGGTGATGGCCTCCACCGCCGAATTCAAGGTCACGATCCATGGCAAGGGCGGCCACGGCGCCATGCCGCACCTGGGCACCGACCCGGTGCCGATCGCCTGCCAGATGGTGCAGGCCTTCCAGACCATCGTCAGCCGCAACACGAAGCCGGTGGACGCCGCCGTGGTGTCGGTCACCATGATCCATTCCGGCGAGGCCACCAACGTGATCCCCGACAGCTGCGAGCTGCAGGGCACGGTGCGCACCTTCCGCGCCGAAGTGCAGGACATGATCGAGGCGCGCATGAAGAAGATCGCCGAACACGTGTGCGCCGCGCACGACGCGACCTGCGAGTTCGAGTTCCAGCGCAACTACCCGGCCACCGTCAACTCGGCGCCGGAAGCGGAGTTCGCCCGCCAGGTGATGGCCTCCATCGTCGGCGAGGCCAACGTGCAGGTGCAGGAGCCGACCATGGGCGCCGAGGACTTCGCCTTCATGCTGCAGGCCAGACCGGGGGCGTACTGCTTCATCCACAACGGCGACGGCGGCCACCGCGCGATGGGGCATGGCGCCGGCCCGTGCCTGCTGCACAACCCGAGCTACGACTTCAACGACGACCTGATTCCGCTGGGCGCCACCTACTGGGTGCGGCTGGCCGAGGAGTGGCTGGCCAAGGGCCGCGCATGAGCGGCGGCCAGGACGCGTTTTCCCAGACCTACGCGCAGGCGCGCGGCAAGTTCCTGGCAGCGGCGGCGGCGGCCGGCCTGCGGGTGGAAGCCAAGCCGCATCCGCTGCCGGGCCTGGAGGGCGAGCCGCTCGCGATGGACGTGGCGCGCGACGGCGATCCGGGCGCGCCCACCCTGCTGGTGGTGAGCAGCGCCTGCCACGGCGTGGAAGGCTTCTGCGGCAGCGGCGTGCAGGTGGCCGCGCTGCGCGACGCCGCGTGGCGCGCGCGGGCCGCAGAACGCGGCGTCGCGGTGCTGTACATCCACGGGCTCAACCCCTACGGCTTCTCGCACATCCGCCGCACGACCCACGAGAACGTCGACCTGAACCGCAACTTCCACGACTTCGCCGCGCCGCTGCCGGTGAACGCCGACTACCGCGAGCTGCATCGGCTGCTGGTGCCCGAACGGTGGCCGCCCGACGAGGCGAATGCGCAGGCGATCGCGCAGTACATCGCGCGCCATGGCGAGAAGGCCTACCAGGCCGCGATCTCGCGCGGCCAGTACGAATTTCCCGACGGCCTGTTCTACGGCGGCAACGCGCCCGCCTGGAGCAACCGGACGCTGCGCGAGGTGCTGGCCACCCACGGCCGCCGCGCGGGCCGCATCGCCTGGATCGACATCCACACCGGCCTGGGCCCCAGCGGCGTGGGCGAGCGCATCTACGCCGGCCGCGACGACCCGCAGGCCACGGCGCGCGCCCAGAAGTGGTGGGGCGGCGAAGGCCGCACGCCGGTCACTTCCATCTACGACGGCTCTTCCAGTTCCGCCTTGCTGACCGGCCTGATGTGGACCTCGGTCTACGAGGAATGCCCGCAGGCCGAGTACACCGGCATGGCGCTGGAATACGGGACGGTGCCGGTGCTGCAGGTGTTCCAGGCGCTGCGCGGCGAGCAGTGGCTCAACGCCCATCCCGAAGCGCCGCCCGCGCTGGCGCGCGAGATCCGCGGCCGGATGCTGGAGGCCTTCTACACGGACACGGACGCCTGGCGCGGGCAGGTGCTGGAACAGGCCCGCGAGGCGCTGTTCCAGGCCGTCGACGGGCTGACGTCCTGACAGCGTCCCCGCAGGGTGCTCACACCGCGGCCGCGCGCGCGCTGGCGATCACCAGCAGGCCGTCGAAGATCAGGCTTTCCACCAGGTCGAACTGCACCGACATGTGCGGCGCCATCTTCCAGCCCGCGCCGCCGGTCATGTAGCAGGCGGGTTCGGTGCCGCAGCGGCGGCGCACGTGCTGCACCATGCGCTCGATCGCGCCCGAGATCGCGAAGGTGCCGCCGCTGGTGAGCGCGTCGCTGGTGTTGGTCGGGAATTCGCGCACCTCGCCGGTGGGCACGTGCAGGCCCGCGGTGCCGCTTTCCAGCGCGCGCAGCATGATGCCGTGCCCCGGCAGGATGAAGCCGCCCAGGAAGCGGCCCCAGGCGTCGATCGCCTCCACCGTGACGGCCGTGCCCACCATCACCACCACCATCGGCCGCTCCGGGCCCTGGGCCAGCATGCGGTGGCGCGCGCCGATCATGGCCACCCAGCGGTCGGCGCCCAGGCGCGTGGGATGGTCGTAGCCGTTGATCACGCCGGCCTCGGCGGCACTCGCCACCACCCAGTGCGCCGGCACGACCCACAGTTCCTCCATCTGCTCCTCGACGCGGCGCTTGACCGCGTCGCCCGCCACGCAGCAGCCCAGCATGCGCTCGGGCGCCGGCAGGCCGGCCCACTCGCCGTCGGCCAGCTTGTCGATGTTCTCCAGGAATTCGGCGCCGGTGGCGATCGGCTCGGCCCCGACCGCCGCGGAGGGGTACAAGGCCCATTTCAGGCGCGTGTTGCCGACGTCGACGGCGAGGAAGCTCATGGCTGGACGCGGCGGCTCAAGCGGCGGCCTGCAGGGACACCTGCAGCCCCGCCAGCATGTCGCCGGCGGCCTGCTCCTGCGCCTGCAGCGCGCCGCAGTCCTGCACGACCTGCTGCAAGGCAGCCTGCAGTTCCTTGCGGGCCCCGCGCGCGGCCTCGACGCCTTCGCTGGCCGAGCCGGCCGCGACGGCCTGTTCGGCCACCGCCTCGAGCTTCTGCCGGGCCGGCTTCCATTCGTTCTCGACCAGGCGCTGCGCCGACTCCACCAGGGCGGCATGGCGGCCGGCCGCTCCCTTGCAGCGCTCCACGGCTTCCTGCGCGGCGGAATTGGCGGTGCGCAGCAGCTTCAGCCGCGCCACCAGCAGCTCGCAGCGCGCGGTGTCCTGCCGGATCTGTTCCTGCGCGGCGGCATCGCCGCCGGCGGCCTGGCGCGTCTTGAGCTGGTTGCGCATGTCCTGCAGCCAGCGCGCGCCCTGGTCCATGATCTTCTCGATCGCCCGGATCTCCACGTCGAACTCCACCAGGGCCCGCTCCAGGGCCGTGCCCTGGGCCTGCTGCTTGCGCTGCAGCGAGCGCACTTCGTCGGCGAGGTCGTCCGCGGCGTGGGTCGCGCGGTCGTACTGGGCGACGAAGCCGGCGGTGGCTTCCTTGCCCCTGCCGGTCACCCGGGCGATCAGTCCCTTGGGCTCGAGCTGCGCGAAATCGAGCTTCTCCAGCGCGTCGTGCAGCTCCTGGCAGGCCCCGGCGACGCCGTGCAGCTCCGGTTCGCGCAGTTGCCCGGCGATCTGCTGGCGCAGGTCCAGCAGGCGCCGCACGTGGCCGCTGCCGGCGTCGGCCGCCATCTGGTCCAGCCAGGCGGACGGGGACGCCGCGGGCGCGGGACGCACCTTCAGCTGGGCCAGCTTGGCCGGCGTCATCAGGGACGCGGTGCGGTCTTCGTCGGAGGGATCGGGCATGGCCGCAATGGTAAACCCGCGCCCCGCGCCGGCCCAGCCCTAGATCGCGCCCAGCCAGCAGGCGCGCTGGATCGCCGCCATCTTGTTGTCCACCTTCAGCTTGTTCATCGCGTTGGCGAGGTGGTAGTTGACCGTGCGCTCGGTGCACTGCAGCGCCAGCGCGCTTTCGCGCGCGGTCTTGCCCTCGAAGGCGAGCTCCAGGCACTCGCGTTCGCGCGGGCTCAGCTTCGAGCGGGCGGTGGCGATCGAGCGCCGCACCAGCGGCCAGATGTTCAGGGCCGACCAGGCGAGCAGCGCCGCCTCGGTGCGGTCGGTCAGCTCGCGGGGGCTGAACATGAAGCACTCGAAGGCGCGGCCGGCCGGAAGGGAGAACTCCACCCGGACCACCGTCTGGTAGCCGTGGGCCAGCCAGAGCAGGCGCCAGCGGCTGGCCCGCTGCGGGTCGGACTTGGCGATGGTCTGCCAGGCCACCAGGGGGGCGTCCGAGTCGCGCCAGCGGGCACCGAAATCGCGGCTTTCGGCCAGGGCGTTGGCCGCCTCGGCGACCACGGGCGGATGGACGGCGACCACCTGGCGGTCCTCGCTGCCGCCGAAAGGATCCGGCCCGAGCACCACGACGGCCTCGACCGAGAACTCGCGCAGCGCCGCCACCCAGTCGCTGAGGATGCCGTCGAGGCTGACACTGTCAAAGTTAACAGGGATCCCCATGGCTGCCCGTTCGTATCACCGCTGGGCTGTGACAATATCACCTTACGACCATCTCCCATGAGCGAGGACTTGCACCGGGCCACCTATTCCACGCCACCGCGCGCACTGCTGGAAACCTTGACGCAGCGCGTGCGGCACTGGGCGTCGGAGGCCGTCCTGCAGCCGCTGATGGAGCCGGTGCTGCATCCGTCGCAGTGGCGCATCCGCGCCATCGGCGCGTCCACCCTGTTCGGACACCCCCTGTTCTTCCTGGCCTGGGCGGTGTGGCTGCCGCAGCCGTACGAAAGCCTGCCGCTGCGGATGCTGATGGCGGTTCTGGGCCTGAGCGTGCTGGTGCCGGGCGTGACCGCCACGCCGCCCACGCGCATGGCGGCGGTCACCTTCTCGGTGGTGTTCTGGATCACCCTGCCCTGGTTCTTCTCGTACATGTATTTCTGCAACGGGGGCAATCCCGTGTGGCTGGCCAGCATGGGCGCGATGTTGCTGATCTACTACCACCTGACGGACTGGCGGCTGGCGACGGTGGGCGCGGCCACCGGCGTCCTCACGGGCTGGCTCGCCTACGAGGCCTTCGGGCCGGCCCGGCCGCCGATCGACGCGGTGCAGGCCGCCACCAACGCGGTGGTGCTGGGGTTCTGCTGGTACACCAGCATCGTCCTGGGCCTGTCCTCGTCCAACCTGCGGCGCGAGCAGCTCAATTACACCCTGGGCACCATGGGCATCATGGCGCACGAGCTGCGCACGCCGCTGGCCACCATGCAGCTGATCGCCGAGGCGGTGCGCAACGAGGCGCCGCAGCACGGCGGCGAAAGCGGCGAGCGCCTGCAGCAGCTGGGGCAGCGCCTGAACAACCTGGTGCGCAACATGAACCACCAGATCGACATGCAGATCACCAACGCGCGGCTGACGCGGCTGGCCGGCGCGACCGAGCGCATCTGGGCGGCCGAGCTGGTGCAGAGCGCGATCGGCGACTTCCCCTACCGCAACTCGCGCGAGCGCCAGGCGGTGACCGTGCGCGTGTACAAGGACTTCCAGTTCCTCGGCTCGCGCCAGATGTTCTCGCAGGTGATCGACAACCTCACCAAGAACGCGCTGCGTTCCCTGGCCGCGGCGTCGTCGTCGCCCATGCCCGGCGACCTGCTGGTGGAGATCGGCGCGAGCGGACAGCGCGGGCGCATCGTGTTCACCGACAACGGCGTCGGCATGGACGCCGACCTGCGCAAGCGCATCTTCCAGCCCTTCTTCTCCACCGACCGCGGCACCGGCCACGGCCTGGGGCTGGCGTTCTGCCAGCGCGTCGTGCAGGCCGCCCGCGGCTCCATCCGGGTGAAGTCGGCCCCGCACGAGGGCGCCGTATTCACCATCGAGCTTCCGGTGGCGTAGCACAATGCGCCGCATCACCCCATGACCTTTCCGCTGTTCCACCGCCCCGGCACCGTCGTCTTCCTCGATGACGACCCGGACTATCTGGAGATGCTGGCGCTGGTGCTGCCGCGCCACTGGCACCTGCGCCTGTTCCTGCGCCCGACGGACTGCATCGCCCACCTCCTGCAGGAGCCCCCTTTCTGGGAAGCGGACGCCTGGAACCAGCAGCAGCTGATCGCGCTGTGGCGCGAGGGCAAGCCGCTGATCCCGCAGATCCTCGCCTACTGGTCCCGCTACACCGAGCGCTATGCGCTGTCGCGGGTGTGCGTGGTCGACTTCTCCATGCCCGGCATGGACGGCCTGCAGGTCCTGTCGGAGCTGGGCGACTGGCCGGGGTCGCGCGTGCTGCTCACGGGCCAGGCCGACGAGCAGGTGGCGGTGCGGGCCTTCAACCGGGGGCTGATCGACCAGTTCATCCCGAAGCAGACGCAGGACATCTCGCGCCGCCTGGTCGAGGCGGTGGAGCACCTGCTGTTCACCTCGCACGCGCGGCATGCGCAGATCTGGCGCTCCACGCTCACGCAGGAACAGAGCGCGCTGCTGCGGTCGCCGGGCGTCGATGCCTGGCTCACCAACTTCTGCCTGAAGCACTGGGTGGAGCACGTGGTGATCGGCGCGCCCTTCGGCGTCATCGGCATGGACGCGGCCGGCAAGGTGGCGTGGCTGCAGCTGGAAACGCGCCAGGGACTGGATGCCCTGGCCGAACTCGCCCAGGTCGCCGGCGTCGCTCCCGAGGGCGTGGACGAGATCCGCGCCGGCACCCGGCTGGCCGACATCGAGCTGCGGCAGGCGCTGTCGTCCACGCAGCCGATCTCGCTGGTGAACGCCTTCGCGGTCGGCGAGCCGGGCGGGCTGCTCGGCGCCGTCTTCGCGGTGGAGACCCCGACCGGGCCGGACCCGGAGAACAGCTACAGCCGCTGGCTGGCCCGCCAGCCCAAGCGCCACGTGCAGGACTAGGCGTCCGCGCGGGCGCGCTGGCGCCGCGCCACCGGCCAGTCCCAGGGCTGCACCAGCGGCGCGATCTCCCGCGCCACGTCCTCGACGCGGGCCATCTCCGCCTCGGTGAGGCCGGCGCTCAGCGTCAGGCGCACCATCGCGCGGTTGCGGCTGGTCGCCGGCGCGCAGAACACGGCGCCGAACACGCCCCGGCTTTCCAGCGCGTCGCGCAGCTTCAGCATGTCCACCTCGGTGCCGGCCTCCAGCGCGATGATCTGCTCGCTGCCCTGGTGGATCGGATAGCCCAGCGCGGCGAGCGCCGTGCGCAGGCGCACCGTGTTGTGGCGCAGTTGCGCGCGGGCGGCGTCGCTGCCGCGGATCACCTCCAGCGTGGCCGCCAGGGCGGCGATCTCGTGCGGCAGCAGGCAGGAGCTGAAGATGCCCGGATAGCTGTGGGCCACCATGAACGCGTGCAGCTCCTCGGGCACGGTGAACATGCCGGCACGGCCGGCGAAGGCCTTCGCGAGGCTGGCCGTGATGAAGTGCACCCGGTGCGTCAGGCCGAGCTCCGCGCACAGCCCGCTGCCCCGCGGGCCATGCGTGCCGAGCGAATGCGATTCGTCGACCAGGATCATGCAGCCGTGCTGCTCCGCCGCCGCCACCATCTCGCCCAGCGGGCAGACGGCCCCGGTCGTGCTGTACACCGAGTCGACGACGACCAGGCCGGGCCCGTGGCGGCTGGCCATGCGCGCGAAGTGCTCGGGGTCGTTGTGCCGGAACGCATGCGCCGGCGCGCCGGCGGCGCGCACGCCCTCCCACAGCGACATGTGGGCCAGGCTGTCGAGGTACACGGGGGTCTGGGCGTCGGCGATCACCTGCAGCAGCCCGAGGTTGGCCGCATAGCCGGACTGGCTCAGCATGGCGCGCTGCTTGCCCACGTGGGCGGCGAGCGCCGCCTCCACCCGCGACGTGGGACTTCCGTCGTGCTGGAAGACCACCGACTGCACGACGAACTCGCGGTTCAGGCGCAGCGACTCGATCTGCGCCTGGACGATGTCGGGGTGCCCCGTCACCGACAGGTAGTCGTTACCGTCCAGGCGGATCGCATCAGGCCCCGGCTCGCGGCCCTGCGTGGGCAGCTTGCAGCCCCATTCCTTTTCCCAGCGGTCGCGAAAGTCGCTTTCCAGCCTCAGCCGCAGCCGCGGCAGCAATTCCGGTTCGGCGGCAGGCCGCGGGGCACGGGCGGTTTCATTCGTGATCTGTTTCGCAACGACTTCCATGGAATCCTCCTCAAACAGGAGACACCATTGAAGAGAAACAGTTGCCCCTTCGTGAAGGGACCCCTGTCAGATCTGACAGGGGGACTTACACCAAGTTACGGGGAAATAGGCGTCGGGCTTAAGCCTGGTCTTCAAGTCAGCTGCCCATGGCAGTGCTTGAACTTCTTGCCGCTGCCGCAGGGGCAGGGGTCGTTGCGGCCCACCCGCGGCATGCCGGCGGCTGCGGCCAGGGCACCGGCGGCCGCCGGGCGCTGGTCGCGCGCGGTGCGCTCGTCCAGCGTGCTCTGCACCTCGCCCGTGTCGGTGGGCGCGGTGTAGGTGACGTTGGCGATGCGCTCGGCGCGGTCTTCCAGGTCCTCGGCGGCCTGCTCGACCTGCTCGGCCGACTGCACCCGCACCGTCATCAGCACCCGGGTGACCTCGTTCTTCACCGCGTCCAGCATCTGGCCGAACAGCTCGAAGGCCTCGCGCTTGTATTCCTGCTTGGGCTGCTTCTGCGCATAGCCGCGCAGGTGGATGCCCTGGCGCAGGTAGTCCAGCGCGGCCAGGTGCTCGCGCCAGTCCGAGTCGATGGTCTGCAGCAGCACCATGCGCTCGAAGTGGGTGAAGTTCTCCTCGCCGATCTGCGCGACCTTGGCCTCGAAGGCCTCGTTGGCGGCCTTCACCACCATCTCGACGATGTCCTCCTCGCCGATCGCGGTGGCGGCCTCCACGCGCTGCTTGAGCGGCAGCTCGATGTGCCAGTCGTCGGCCAGCGCCTTTTCCAGCCCCGCCAGGTCCCACTGCTCCTCCACCGACTCGGGCGGCACGTACTGGTGCACGAGGTCGGTGAAGCAGCCTTCGCGCAGCGCGGCGATCTGGGCGCCCAGGTGCTGCGCGTCGAGGATGTCGTTGCGCTGCTGGTAGATCACCTTGCGCTGGTCGTTGGCGACGTCGTCGTACTCCAGCAGCTGCTTGCGGATGTCGAAGTTGCGGCCCTCGACCTTGCGCTGCGCGCTCTCGATGGACCGCGTGACGATGCCCGCCTCGATGGCCTCGCCGTCGGGCATCTTCAGCCGCTCCATGATGGCGCGCACGCGGTCGCCCGCGAAGATGCGCATCAGCGGGTCGTCCAGGCTCAGGTAGAAGCGCGAGGATCCGGGGTCGCCCTGGCGGCCGGAGCGGCCGCGCAGCTGGTTGTCGATGCGCCGGCTCTCGTGCCGCTCGGTGGCGATGATGCGCAGGCCGCCCAGGCTCACCACCAGCTCGTGGTCCTTCTGCCATTGCGCGCGCAGTTCCGCGGCGCGTGCCTGCTTCGCGGCGGCATCGAGCGTCTCGTCCGCCTCCAGCGCCTCCACGGCCTTTTCCACGTTGCCGCCCAGCACGATGTCGGTGCCGCGGCCCGCCATGTTGGTGGCGATCGTGATCATCTTCGGGCGGCCCGCCTGGGCGACGATGTCGGCCTCGCGGGCGTGCTGCTTGGCGTTGAGCACCTGGTGCGGCAGGCCGGCCTTCTCCAGCAGCTGGTCGATGATCTCGGAGTTCTCGATCGAGGTCGTGCCCACCAGCACCGGCTGGCCGCGCTCGTAGCACTCGCGGATGTCCTGGATCGCGGCCTCGTACTTCTCGCGCGTGGTCTTGTACACGCGATCGAGCTGGTCGTCGCGGCTGCTCGGCTTGTTGGGCGGGATCACCACGGTCTCGAGGCCGTAGATCTCCTGGAACTCGTAGGCCTCGGTGTCGGCCGTGCCGGTCATGCCGGCGAGCTTGCCGTACAGGCGGAAGTAGTTCTGGAAGGTGATCGACGCGAGCGTCTGGTTCTCGGGCTGGATGGCCACGCCTTCCTTGGCTTCCACGGCCTGGTGCAGGCCGTCGCTCCAGCGGCGGCCCTGCATCAGGCGGCCGGTGAACTCGTCGACGATGATGATCTCGCCGTCCTGCACCACGTAGTGCTGGTCGCGGTGGTACAGGTGCTGCGCGCGCAGCGCCGCGTTCAGGTGGTGCATCAGCGCGATGTTCGCCGGGTCGTACAGCGTCGCGCCTTCCGGGATCAGGCCCAGGTTGGACAGGATGCGCTCGGCGTTCTCGTGGCCCTGCTCGGTGAGGAACACCTGGTGCGTCTTCTCGTCCACCGTGAAGTCGCCCGGCTTGGTCACGCCCTCGCCGGTGCGCGGGTCGGCCTCGCCTTCCTGCCGGGACAGCAGCGGCACGACCTTGCGGATCGCGAGGTACATGTCCGTGTGGTCCTCGGCCTGGCCGCTGATGATCAGCGGCGTGCGCGCCTCGTCGATCAGGATCGAGTCCACCTCGTCGACGATGGCGTAGTTCAGCCCGCGCTGCACGCGGTCGGCCACCTCGTACACCATGTTGTCGCGCAGGTAGTCGAAGCCGTACTCGTTGTTGGTGCCGTAGGTGATGTCGGAACCGTAGGCCTGCTGCTTCTGCTCCCTGGGCATGTTGGGCAGGTTCACGCCCACGGTCATGCCGAGGAAGTTGTACAGCTTGCCCATCCACTGGGCGTCGCGGTTGGCCAGGTAGTCGTTGACCGTCACCACGTGCACGCCCTTGCCGGCGAGGGCGTTCAGGTACACGGGCAGCGTGGCGGTGAGGGTCTTGCCCTCGCCGGTGCGCATCTCGGCGATCTTGCCCTGGTGCAGCGCGATGCCGCCCATGAGCTGCACGTCGAAGTGGCGCATCTTCATGACGCGCTTGGAGCCCTCGCGCACGACGGCGAAGGCCTCCACCAGCAGGTCGTCCACGCCCTCGCCCTTGGCCAGGCGCTGCTTGAACTCCTGCGTCTTGCCGCGCAGCTGCTCGTCGGACAGCTGTTCCAGCTTGCCCTCGAGGGCGTTGATCTCCTCGACGACCCGGCGGTACTGCTTGAGCAGGCGGTCGTTGCGGGAGCCGAAGATTTTGGTCAGGAAGTTCGTGGCCATGGGCGCGGTTGTCGTCTCGGGTCCGCAAGGGCAGACCCGGACAGCGCAGTCCTTTTGTTGTTCAGCAGGATCAGTTGGAGCCGCCACGCGCCTTTCGCAAGGCCGAAAGCCTGGGGGCGGCCAAACCGGGGATTTTAACTGTGCAGCCCGGGTTGGGGGATCCATGAAAAAGCCCCGCGGCGCGGGGCTTTTGCCGGGCGGGCTAGGCTCAGCGGGGACGGGGTGCCGTCAGCGCGAGTTCCGCCACCTTCTCCGCGTGGCCGTTGGCGGCCAGGAAGCGGCGCGGGTCCTGCGGCACGCCCTGCACCAGCACCTCGAAGTGCAGGTGCGGCCCGGTGGAGCGGCCGGTGCTGCCCACCAGGGCCAGCTTGTGCCCGCGCTTGACCAGGTCGCCCTTCTTCACCAGCAGGCGGGAAGCGTGGGCGTAGCGGGTGATGAGGTTGTTGCCGTGGTCGACTTCGACCATGTTGCCGTACTGCGGGTGCAGCTCGGACGC
Organism: Ramlibacter sp.; assembly: GCA_022844525.1. GTDB lineage: Bacteria > Pseudomonadota > Gammaproteobacteria > Burkholderiales > Burkholderiaceae_C > Ramlibacter. The sequence goes on along the minus strand of JALHLO010000002.1, from coordinate 33,215 downwards.
CACCACCACGCCGCCGGCGGCGGAGAGGATGGGGGTGCCGGGTTCGGCCTGGAAGTCCAGCCCGGTGTGCAGCGCGGAGCGGCCGGTGAAGGGATCGATGCGCCAGCCGAACGCCGAGCCCACGTGGCCGGCCTGGATCGGGTTCTGCGTGGGCACCATCATCCTCTTGAGGCGCTGGTCGATCAGGCGCGACTCCATCACCGTCAGCAGGTCGGTGCGTTCGCCGGTGAGCTGCTCCAGTTCGTTCAGCGTGGCCTGCAGTTCCTCCAGCGACAGGGGACGCCCTTCCACCAGGGCGCCGCCGCGGCCGGCGGTGGCGGCGGCGATCTTGATCTCGTTCGGATGGACGCCGGCCAGGCCGCCGACGCGCTCGCTCAGCGCTTCCAGCTGCAGCATCTTGGCCTGCATCTCGCCGAGCCTGCGCGCCATGGCGTCCAGGTTCTCGCGCATGAAGCGGTCGCGCTGCTCGAATTCGTCCTGCACCACGAAGCGCACCATCGTGCCGACCACCGGCCAGCGCTCGCGCGCGCCCTTGAGGAACACCCAGTGGTACAGCGCGGCCGCCATCAGCATCAGCACCAGCGAGAGCGTCACCAGCGCGAGCACGAGCTTGGTGCCGCTCAGGTGGACCGCTCGGCTCTTGGCCAGCCAGGCATCCGTGATAATGAAATGCACTTCTTCCCCCTCCAACGTCGTTTGTCTTCTGCCCCGACCCGCCGCCGCCATCCGGTCAGCCTGAACCAGGCCGCCGAGGAGTCCCCTACCCTCGCCCGGCTGGCGCAACTGGCGCGCGAATCGGGCGAGCGGCTGCGGGCGATCGAACCATCCATTCCCGTCCCGCTGCGTTCTTCCATCCGGCCCGGACCGATCGAGGGGAGCACCTGGTGCCTCCTGGTCGACAGTGCCGCGGCCGCCGCGAAACTGAGGCAGCTGCTCCCTTTATTGCAGCAAAACCTCAGCAGTCACGGTTGGGAGGTTACTGCCATCCGCCTGAGGCTGGGAAGCCACAAGACGTAAGCCGCGGGCCCGCCTGTCCCGGCGGTTGACACCGGTCGTCGTGAGGGGGCCGCTCGTCCTGGGGAGGGTGCCGGTTGTCCGGATCGAACGGACGACCTACCGCTTGCGAGGCGCCAAGCGATTGCCAGGACATCGACAGATGGCAGCGCGCTTTCCCAGAAGCGCTTGCTAACTCTGTGGCGGCGTTTGGGGCCAGAGAGCCAGGAGCAGCACCTGGCACCCCACCGGCAGCTTGTTTCACCTTCCTGGCCCGAAAGATCGCCGTCGGCGCCTGGGCCACGGATACCTGGCAAGACTCATCGATCACAACCACATCGAACCGGTTTGGAACGAGTGGGCATGTACGCACCGAACTCGCGAATGCGAAAGCACCTTGGCGTGTTCCTGTGGTTGCCATGAAGCGGACCAGGCACCAGCTGTTCAGGTCATCCGAGAACCGCTATGGTGTCGGCAGGAGACAACGATGTCCTCAGCCGTCAAGATTTTCCAGGGGCGCTTCGGCCGCGTTGCGCTATTGGACATGGATGCCCCGTTGGTCGGCCACGCGCATCACCACTGCCACATCCTGATCAAGGCGGGAGGGGCGGACAGCGCCTTTCGCGTACGCGGGGAGCGCGCCCCCCTGACCGACGAATCGGCGGTGGTGGTGAACGCCTGGGAGCACCATGCCTACGAACACGACGCACCCCCTGGCCAGCACACGCTGATCCTGGCGCTCTACATCGAGCCCAACTGGCTGGCCGAGATCCAGCGCTCGCTGGCCTTGTCGGCCCACCCCCGCTTCTTTCCCAACAAGTGCGTGCATCTGTCAGCGGCCACCCGGAAGCTGGTGGAGGAATTCGTCCTCGAGCTGTGGTGGGACGACGAGGTATCCCCCGGACGGCTGGAAGACCTGTTGTTCAACCTCATCATCGCGGTGGTCGAGAGCTACACGGGCTGGCGCGACCTGGCCAGCCTGCTGCGGACCAGGCCCCCCGTTGCCATGGATTCGAGAGTCCGCCAGGCCATCGCCCTCATGCGGCGTGATGTGGCCCGCGAGCTCGATGTGGACAGTGTTGCAGCCGCGACGGGGCTGTCGCGGGCCCACTTCTTCCACCTGTTCCAGCGGGACACGCAGGTCACGCCGCTGGTCTACGCCAACGTGCTGCGGTTCGAGGCGGCGGTCGAGCGGCTCACGCTCAGCCAGGAGCCGGTGGCCGAGATCTCGGAGCACCTGGGCTTTTCCGCCCCAGGCCATTTCTCGCGCTTCTTCCGCGCGCACCTGGGCATCACGCCCACGGACTACCGCCGCAAGGTCAATCTGTTCGAACCTCCCGCGGGCGAAGCGTCGGAACTGGTCTGACAGCGCGTCCCGCGCGCAAATCGCCAGACTTTTTGGTCAGCCACCCGACCGGGCGGTCATAGCCCGGACGCATGCGTTAGCGCTGCTCCACCCCCTCTGCTGACACTCCCCTCAAGGAGACAGCAATGCACGCAGAGCCCGAGCTTGCCAGGCCGGCCAGGAGCTTCGTCGCCCAGCGCATCGAGCGCCTGGAGGCGCTGGTCGATGGCCCGCTGCGCCAAACCTGGTCCGCCTGGGGAGGCGCCGTCGGCGCGGTGCAGCGCGCCCTGGCCGAGCTGGGGCTGCGGCGGGGCGATCACGTGCGGGCCATCCTGCAGAAGCCAGCCCCGACGCTGCACGCCTTCCCCCCCATTCCGCCGGCCTGAGAACGGTGCGCACCCCCCCCAACGGAAGGACCCCATGCAACTGAACGACCTGCGCCATCCCGCGCTCACCCTGGCCTCGGCCCTCGACGGGTACCGCGTCGAGATCGACCCGGCCCGCCAGCGAGCGGACATCGTGCTGTGCCGCCCGCCCTTCAACGTGATCAGCATGCCGCAGCGCGAGCAGCTGCGCATCACTTTCGAGGCGCTCGACGCCCATGAGGACGTGCGGGTGATCGTCCTGCGCGCGGAAGGCGAGCACTTCTCCAGCGGCGGCAACATCAAGGGCTTCCTGGAGGCGACGCCCGAGCATGTTTCCAGGCTGGCGTGGAACGTGGCGGCTCCGGCGCGCTGCAGCAAGCCGGTGGTCGCGGCGGCGCGCGGCTACTGCTTCGGCGTCGGCTTCGAGTTGTCTCTGGCCTGCGATTTCCGGCTGGTCACGCAGACCACGCTGTATGCGCTGCCCGAGCAGAAGCTGGGCCAGATCCCCGGTTCCGGCGGCTCCGCCCGGCTGCAGAAGATGGTGGGGATCACGCGCACCAAGGACATCGTGATGCGTTCTCGCCGCATCCCCGGCCGCCAGGCCGTCGACTGGGGAGTGGCCACCGAATGCGTGCCCGACCAGGAGCTGGAGGCGGCCACCGATGCGCTGGTCGACGAGCTCAGGGGCTTTTCGCCGCTGGCGCAGCGCACGGCCAAGAAGCTGCTGAACGACACGGAGGACTCTCCGCTGTCGGTCGCGATCGAGCTGGAGGGCCACTGCTACTCGCGTCTGCGCAGCTCGGACGATTTCCGGGAAGGCGTGGAAGCCTTCCATGACAAGCGCAAGCCGAACTTCGTCGGCACCTGATTCCCTACCGCCAAACCACACACAGGAGACAAGTCATGAAACGCATCATCACGCTCGCATCGGCCACCTTTGCGCTTTCCGCGCTCAGCGGCGCCGCCATGGCCCAGACCGGGCCCATCCGCATCGGCGTGGTCACGCCCCTGACGGGAACCTACGCCGGCATCGGCCAGCAGGTCAAGTGGGGCCTGGACCTCGCGGCACGCCAGATCAATGCCGGCGGCGGCATCGCCGGCCGGCCCATCGAGCTGATCTACGAAGACGAGGAAGCCAATCCCGCCGTCGCCGTGCAGAAGGCCGAGAAGCTGTTCCAGGTGAGCAAGGTGGATTTCCTGACCGGCACCGTGAACTCCGGCGCCACCCTGGCCGTGGGGCAGGTGGCCGAGCGCAACAGCCGGCTGATCGCCACCACCGTTTCCTTCGCCGACAGCATCACCGCCGACAAGTGCTCGCCCAACGTGTTCCGGGTGAATGCGCGGGCCGGCATGCAGTCCGCCGCCCTGGCCGACTGGATGGCAGCGACCAAGCCGAACGCCAACGTGTTCTACCTCGGCCCGGACTACGAGATGGGCCGCAGCACCGTGGCCGCGTTCAAGTCGGCCGCCGAAGCCAAGGGCGCCAAGTCGGTCGGCGAGGTGTTCGCGCCGCTGGACAACAAGGACTACTCGCCCTTCTTCGGGCAGATGCGCTCGGCTCGCCCCGCGGTCATCTACACCTCGGTGGCCGGCAACGACACGGTCCGCCTGTTCACGCAGATGGCGGAGTTCGGCCTCAACCGCAACGTGCAGGTGGTCGGCGCCTCGGGAACGGTGACGTCGCAGAACCTGCCGGCCATCGGCAAGGCGGCGGACGGCTTCGTCACCGGCGTCGGCTATACGACCGGCATCGACACGCCGGAGAACAAGAAGTTCGTCGCCGACTTCCAGGCCGCCAACAAGGCGGCGCCCGACCTGTACGGAGCCGACAGCTATGGCGTGCTGTTCTTCTACAAGGCGGCCGTGGAGAAGGCCAAGAGCACCGACACCGACAAGGTGCGCGAAGCGATGCGCGGCCTCCAGTGGAGCACGCCGCAGGGGCTCAAGACCATGCGCGCAGGCGATCACCAGGCCATGCAGGAGATGTACGCGATGCGGGTCAACAACGGAAAGTTCGAGATCGTGGGCCGCGTCAAGGCGGACGCGGCCATCGGGCCGGACACCTGCACCCGCTTCTGAACGAAAGAGCAGACGCCCATGAGTGCTGCCCTGGAGTGGCTCCAGTTCGTGCTGGCGCCGCAGATGATCAACGGCCTGTCCATCGGAGTGGCCGTGGTGCTGATGGCACTGGGCCTGACGATCATCTTCGGCCTGCTGGACGTGATCAACATGGCCCACGGCGAGTTCTACGCCATCGGCGCCTACCTGGCCGTGGTGCTGCTCGGCCTGGGCCTGCCGTTCTGGGGGGCGCTGGTCCTGGCGCCGCTGATCATGGCGGTGCTGGGCTACGTCACCGAGCGGGCCCTGGTGCAGCGGGTCTTCCACAGCCGTGACCGGCATACGCTGACGCTGCTGCTGACCTTCGGCCTGGCGGTGGTGCTGGAAGACCTGCTCAAGATCATTTTCGGCGCGAACCCCGTGCGCGTGGAGTCGCCGATCACCGGCGCGACGGAAATGGTCGGACTGTTCTTCCCCAACTACCGCCTGTTCGTCATGCTGTTCGGCGGGGCGCTGATCGCGGCGGTCTGGCTGCTGGTGTTCCGCACGTCCGTGGGCGCGGTGGTGCGCGCGGCCGCCTTCGACCGCCAGATGAGCGCATCCCTGGGCGTGCCCGTGGCGCGCGTGTATGCCGGCACCTTCGCCTTCGGCGCGGCGCTGGCGGCGACGGCCGGCGTTCTGCTGGCCCCGCTCTATTCGGTGTTCCCCACCATGGGCCGCGACTTCGTGCTGATCGCGTTCAGCGTCGTGATCATCGGCGGCATGGGCTCGATCAAGGGCGCGGTGCTGGCAGGCCTGCTGCTCACGCAGGTGCAGTCCCTCTCCAGCCTGTACATCTCGCCGGTGTGGAGCGATCCCCTGCTGTTCGGGATCATGGTGCTGGTCCTCATGTGGCGGCCGCAGGGCCTGTACGGAAAGCTCGGTCATGCATGACACGGCACTTGCCTCCGTCGCGCCGCCGGTGAGCGCGGCGCGCCGCCCCTGGAGCGCCATCCGATGGCTGGCGACCGCGTTCTTCGCCGGCGCCCTGGTGTTCGCCGCCGCCGCCCTCCTCATGGGTGACGTGTTCTTCCTCCGGCTGGCGACCGAGGCGCTGATCTTCGGGGGCCTGGCGCTCTCGGTGGACCTGCTGCTGGGACGCACCGGCCTGCTGCCGCTCGGGCAGGCGCTGTTCTTCGGGCTCGGCGCCTACGTCTCGGCGCTGGTGCTCAAGGAGTGGAGCGCTTCGTTCTGGATCGCGTTGGCGGTCACGCTGGTCGTGAGCGCGGCGGTCGGGCTGGTGGGAGGCGTGATCGCCATCCGCGCCAAGGGCGTGTACTTCGCCCTCATCAGCTTCGGACTGGCGCAGGTGGTGTCGAAGGTCGTCTACAACACACGCGAGCTGGGGGCCTCCGACGGCATCATCGGCGTTCCGGGCGCGGTGATCTTTCCGGGCCTGACCTCCGCATCGCCGGCCGGTTTCTTCCTCGTGGTGCTGGCCTTCATAGCGGCGGTCTACCTCGGGTTGCGCTACCTGATGGACACGCCCCTGGGGCGGCTGCTGGATGCCATCCGTGCCAACGAGCACCGCGTGGCCTTCCTCGGCTTCGACGCCTGGCGCTACAAGCTGGGGGCCTTCGTGCTGGCGGCCGCCATCGCCGGCGGCAGCGGCGCGCTGTATCCGATGCTGCGGGGTTTCGTGTCGCCCGAGCTGATGTTCTTCCAGGTGTCGGGCAACGCCATCATCAACGTCATCGTCGGTGGCACGGGAACCCTGATCGGGCCGCTGTATGGCACCGCGCTGCTCACGGGCTTGCGTTCCATCGTGGGCTCGTTCACGACCCACCACCACATCGTGATCGGCGTGCTGTTCGTCGTCGTCGTGATCCTGATGCCGCGCGGCCTGGTCGGCTACGGGGCGCCCGCCCTGCAGCGGTGGCTGGACGCGCGGCGCGCCGCGAGGGAGGCCGCATGAGCGCCATTCTGTCGGTCGATGGCGTGAGTGTGCAGTTCGGCGCGCTCAAGGCGGTGCAGGAGGTGAGCTTCCAGGCCATGGCCGGCGCGATCACCGCGGTGATCGGTCCCAATGGGGCCGGCAAGAGCACCCTGTTCAACCTGGTCAGCGGCGCGATTCGTCCCAGCGCGGGCACGGTGCGCTTCGACGGGCGCGATGTGACCGGGTTGCCCCCGGACCGGATGCTGGACGCCGGCTTGTCGCGCTCGTTCCAGATCACCAACCTGTTCTTCGAGCTGCCGGTGCGCGAAAACCTGCGCCTGGCCGCGCAATATCTCGAGCAAGGCCACGGCCTGCTGCGGCCCCTGTCGCGCAGCGCGCGGGCGGCGCAGCGGGTGGAGGAACTGCTGGCGCAGTTCGAACTGGCCCGCAAGGCGGACGAGCTGGCCGGCTTCCTGTCGCACGGCGAGCAGCGACGACTCGAGATCGCGGTGGCGCTGGCCTCGCGGCCGCGCATGCTGCTGCTGGATGAACCCACGCAGGGCATGAGCCATGCCGACACGCGCGACACCGAGGTGCTCATTCGCCGTCTGGCACGGGAAGACGGTTTGTCGATCCTGCTCGTGGAGCACGACGTCGATCTGGTCATGGACCTGTCCGATCACGTGGTCGTGATGCACCAGGGCCAGAAGCTGGCCGAGGGCGCGCCGGCGGCGGTGCGGGCCAATGCGGCGGTCCAGGCCGCCTATTTCGGGGAAGCGCACTGATGCTGGAACTGAAGGACGTTCACACGCACTATGGCCTGAGCCACGTGCTGCAGGGCATCGACCTGCGCGTCGGCAAGGGGGAGGTCGTCGGGCTGTTCGGGCGCAACGGCGTCGGCAAGACCACCGTGATCAAGACCATCGCCGGATGGGTGCCACCCTCCAGGGGCGAGGTGCTGTTCGAAGGCGAGCGCTTGCGTGGCGTGGCGCCTGACCAGATCTGCCGGCGCGGGATCGGGCTGGTGCCGGAGGACAGGCGCATCTTCCCCGGCCTGACCGTCGAGGAGAACCTGCGCCTCGGCCAGATGCAGTGTCCGGGACGCAGCCGGGCCGCGTCGCGCGCGAAGCTCGACGAGATCTACCAGCGCTTTCCGCGGCTGGCGGAGCGGCGGCGCCAGATGGGCACCACGCTTTCGGGCGGCGAGCAGCAGATGCTGGCCATTGCGCGCGTGCTGGCCGGAGCGCCGCGGCTGCTGCTGATCGACGAGCCCACCGAGGGACTGGCGCCGATGATCGTCGAAGAGCTGTTCTCGCTGATCGGGCAGCTCGCCCGGGAGGGGATTCCCATCGTCCTCGTCGAGCAGAACGTGCACCGGGCGGTGAGGCTGACCACGCGCTACTACCTGATCGAGCGCGGCCGGGTGGTGGCCGAGGGCGACTCTTCGAACGACGCCGGCCGGGCGGCGTTGCTCGGACGGATCAGCGTATGAGCCGGCCGTCACCGTCGCGGGGCGGCACGGGTCCCAGGCCCACCAGATGGCGTCGCAGAACCGAGAGGAACGCGGCGGCGGCGGGACTCAGCGGCCTTTTCGGATCGGTCACGGCCACGATCTGCCGCCGCAATCGGGGGGAGACGAAGCGATGCCCCTTCAATTCCGCGCGTTCGAACTGGCCACGGACGGCGACATGGGGCAGGAGCGTGCAGAAATCGCTCTCGCTCACCAGCTTCACGATGGCGCTGATGGAATCCATCTCGAGGCTCGGGCTCAGATTCACATCCTCCGCTTCGGCGAAGCTCTCGATGATCCCGCGCAGACCGTGCCGGCGCGTGGGGAGCACCAGCTTCAAGGCCGACATTCCGCTGAAACCCAGGGATGCAGGCACGTCCGCATGGGCCGGCCCCGTGACCAGGAGCAAGTCCTCTTCGGCGATCGTTTCGCTCCTGAGGGTCAGCGCCCGCCGTGGCTTGTTGATGACGGCCGCATCGAGTTGTCCCAGCGCGACCGCATCGATCAGGTCGCCGCTGAAGCCATCCGTCATCGACAGCTCGACCTTCGGATGGGCCGGGGAGAACTCCATGATCGCATCGACCAGGACGCCTTGCGCGATGGTCGCGATCATCCCGAAGCGTACCTCTCCGCTCAGTTCGCCAGTGGCTTCGACGACCTGTTCGCGCGCCCGCTGGAAACCGGTCACCACCGGGAGGAACAGGCGGTACAGGCGGCGCCCCTCGGGGGTTGGCTGCATGCCTTGCGAAGTGCGCATGAACAGAGGCTGCCCCACCTCCGCCTCCAGCTTGGCCATCTGCATGCTGAGCGCCGACTGGACGATGTGCAGGCGGCGCGCCGCGCGAGTCACCGAACCGTCCTCGTAGAGGCTGATGAAGTACTGGATCTGCCGGAATTCCATGGTCGCCGAGGTCATCACCAAATCTGATCCGAAGCATCATAAAACCTTAATTGACCTGATACCGCGTGATTCCTAGACTCGCCCCCCACAGAGCAGTCCCGCCCCCGCGCCCGCCAGAGAACAGTCAATCAACGGAGACAACTTCCATGTTCCCCACCTCCCGCAAAGCGCTGCGAATGCTCGCGGTCCTTGCCGCCTGCGGCATCGCCGCCGCCCAGGCGCAGGAGTACCCGACCAAGCCGGTCCGCATCGTCGTGCCCTATCCGGCCGGCGGCTTCAACGACACCCTAGGCCGGCTCGCGGCCAAGCACCTGGGCGACTACTGGAAGAAGCCGGTGATCGTCGACAACAAGCCGGGCGCCGGCACCATGATCGGCACCAAGGAAGTGGCCGCCGCGGCGCCCGATGGCCACACCCTCCTGGTCGTGCAGTTCCCCTACGCTGCCAACCCGTGGCTGTACAAGAACATCGCTTACGACACGCAGAAGGCCTTCGCGCCGGTGATGCTGGCGGGGCGCTCGCCCATGCTGCTGGTGACCCACGCGCAGAGTCCGTACCGCAGCGCCAAGGACGTCCTTGCCGCGGCCCGCGCCAGGCCGAATGCGTTGACCTATGGTTCCTCGGGAGCCGGCTCCTCGAACCACCTGGCGATGGCGTTGTTCGAAACCGCGACGGGCACGCAGATGCGCCAGGTCCCCTACAAGGGGAGCACCCCCATGCTGACCGATCTGGCCGGTGGCCAGTTCGATGTGGCCCTGGACCTGCTGCCGCACGCGATGCCCTTCATGCAGACGAGCCGCGTGCGCCCGCTCGCCATCGCGGCGCCGAAGCGCTCGCCCCTGCTGCCCGATGTGCCCACGGCCGCGGAAGCCGGAATCCCCGGTTACGAGGTCTCGTCCTGGCATGGCTTCGTGGTGCCGGCCGGCACCCCGCAGTCCGTCGTCGACAAGCTCAACAGCGACCTCAACCGGATGCTGCACGAGGACGAGGTGAAGAAGGCCTTCGCCGCACAGGGTGTCGCGCCCGACGGCGGTACACCGGCGCAGTTCCGCAGCTTCATCGATGGCCAGATGGCCCTGTGGAAGAAGGTCGTGAGCGACCGCAACATCACGGTGGACTGAGTGGCCATGCACGGGTCCGATCCGCTCCCCCATGCTTGAAACACCCACCGCCCTCCCCCACCTGGGCCGCCGCGCGCAGCGCGTCGAAGACCGCCCGCTGCTGACCGGCCGCGGCCGTTTCGGTGACGACGTGCCCGTGCGCGCCGGCACGCTGCACGCGGCGGTGCTGCGCTCGCCGCATGCCCACGCCCGGCTGCTGGCCGTTCGTGCCGACAAGGCCATGGGCCTTCCCGGCGTGCGCGCCGTCCTGACCGCCGCGGACGTGCAACGCTGGTCCAAGCCCTTCATCGTCGGCGTGAAGGCGCCGATGGAACTGTGGGCCCTGGCCGTGGACAAGGTGCGCTACGTGGGAGAGCCGGTGGCGGTGGTGGTCGCCGAGAGCCGCTACCTCGCGGAGGACGCGCTGGAGCTGCTGGAGGCCGAGTACCAAACCCTGCCGCCGGTGGCGGACATCCGCGCCGCGATCGCGGAAGGCGCCCCGGTGCTGCACGAGAAGGTCGGCAGCAACGTGGTGAGCGACCGCAGCTTCCGCTACGGCGACCCCGAACAGGCCTTTGCCCGTGCACCGCACCGCGTCGCGCTCACGGTCGAATACCCGCGCAACTCCTGCACGCCGATCGAATGCGCGGTGGTGGTGGCGGAGTTCCTCTCCGAGCAGGACGGCTACGACGTGCAGTCCAACTTCATGGGGCCGTTCTCGCTGCACACCGTGATGGCGATGGCGCTCAAGGTGCCGGGCAACAAGCTGCGCCACCGCACCTTCCCGGATTCCGGCGGCAGCTTCGGGGTCAAGCAAGCCGTGCTCAACCCGGCCGTGCTGATGTGCCTGGCGGCGCGCAAGGCCGGCGCCCCCGTCAAGTGGGTGGAAGACCGGCTGGAGCACCTGACCGCCGCGACCTCGGCCACCGGCCGCCTGTGCCACGCGGCTGCGGCGGTGGAAGCCGACGGCCGCATCACCGCCTTGTCGCTCGACCAGCTCGACGACTGCGGCGGCTACCTGCGCGCGCCCGAGCCCGCCACCTTCTACCGCATGCACGGCTGCCTGACCGGCGCCTATGCGATCCCCAACCTCAGCGTGCGCAACCGGGTGGTCTTGACCAGCAGGACGCCCTCCGGCCTGGTGCGCGGCTTCGGCGGGCCGCAGGTGTACTTCGCGCTCGAGCGCCTGGTGCAGCGCATCGCGGTCGAACTGAACCTCGATCCGCTGGACGTCTATCGCCGCAACTTCATTCCCCGCGACGCGTTTCCCTACCGGGCCGCCGCCGGCGCGCTGATCGACTCCGGCGACTACCAGCTGGCCCTGGAGCTGGCGCTGCGCGCGGGCCGCTTCGACGAGCTGCGCCAGCGCCAGGCGGCCGCCCGCGCCGAGGGCCGGCTGTACGGCATCGGCTTCGCAGCCATCGTGGAGCCCTCCGTCTCCAACATGGGCTACATCACGACGGTGCTGCCACGCGAGCAGCGCGCCAAGGCAGGTCCGAAGAACGGCGCCATCGCCGCCGCCACCGTGAGCATCGACCCGCTGGGCGGCCTGACGGTGGTCATCGCCTCCGCGCCGGCCGGCCAGGGCCACCGCACCGTGTGCGCCCAGCTGGCGGCCGACGTCTTCGGCGTCGATCCGGACGAGGTGGCTGTGAACACCGAGTTCGACACCGCCAAGGACGCCTGGTCGGTCGCGGCCGGCAACTACTCCAGTCGCTTCGCCGGTGCCGTGGCCGGCACGCTGCACCTGGCTTGCCAGCGCCTGCGCGACAAGCTGGCGCGTATCGCCGCCGCGCAGTTCGGATGCGCGCCCGACCAGGTGGTTTTTGCCGGCGGCAAGGTCTATCCCAAGGACGCGCCCGAGCGCGGCCAGCCCTTCGGCCGGCTGGCCGCCAGCCCGCACTGGGCGCCCGGCCTGCTGCCCGAGGGCGAGCCCGTGGGCTTGCGCGAGACCGCCTTCTGGTCGCCGCCGCAGCTGACCGCCCCGGACGAGGACGACCGCGTCAACACCTCGGCGGCCTACGGCTTCGCGTTCGACATCTGCGCCGTCGAGGTGGACCGCGCCACCGGCCGCGTCCGGATCGACCGCTACGTGACCACGCACGACGCCGGCACCCTGCTGAACCCGGCCCTGGCCGACGGCCAGATCCGCGGCGCCTTCGCCCAGGGACTCGGCGCGGCGCTGATGGAGGAGTTCCGCTACGGCAGCGACGGCAGCTTCCAGTCCGGCACCTTCGCCGACTACCTGGTGCCCACCACCTGCGAGGTGCCCGACCCGGTCATCGTGCACCTGGAAACCCCCAGCCCGTTCACCCCGCTGGGCGCCAAGGGACTGGGCGAGGGCAACAACATGAGCACGCCGCCCTGCATCGCCAACGCGGTGGCCGACGCGCTCGGCGTGGCCGACGTCACGCTGCCGCTGACCCCCTCGCGCGTGATGGACCTGCTGGGCATGGACGATCCGCCGCCCTCCCGGGGCGCCACGCCGGCCCGGCCCGCGGGCGGCAAGGCCGGCAAGGCCCTGGCGGCCCAAGGCGAGATCCTGCTGCCGGCCGAACCCGAGGCGGTCTTCGCCGTGCTGCTGGATCCGGCAGCCCTGGCCAAGGTCATCCCCGGCTGCCACGCACTGCAGCAGACCGGCCCCAACCGCTACCGTGCGGACGTCACGGTGGGCGTGGGCATGATCAAGGCGCGTTACGCAGCCGAGATCGCGCTGAGCGATCTGGAGCCGCCGCGCCGCCTGCGGCTGGCCGGCTCCGGCCTGTCCAGCATGGGCACCGCCAAGGGCAGCGGCCTCGTCACGCTCGAGCCCAGGGATGGCGGCACGCTGCTGCGCTACGACTACGAAGCCGAGGTCTCGGGCAAGGTGGCGGCCGTGGGCGGCCGCATGCTGGAGGGCGCCGCCAAGATCGTGCTGCGGCAGCTGTTCGAACAACTCGGGCGGCAGGCCGGCGGCAAGGGCGCCACTGCCCATTCGGGCTCATGGTGGGAGCGCTTGCTGGCCCTCGTGGGGGTGGCGCGATGAAGCCGGCGGCCTTCGACTACGTGCGCGCCGAAACCGCCGACGAAGCCGTGCAACAGCTCAAGGCGCTCGGCTCCGAGGCGCGGATCCTGGCCGGCGGCCAGTCGCTGATGGCCGTGCTCAACATGCGGCTGGCGCAGCCCAGTGTGCTGATCGACATCTCGCGCACCGACGAACTGGACTTCGTGCGCAGCGACGGCGGCATGCTGGCGGTGGGGGCGGCGGCCACGCAAGCGAGCGTGGAATGGCGCCCGACCCTGGCCCGGGAAGTGCCGCTGCTTTCGCAGGCCTTCCCCTTCATCTCGCATTTCCAGGTGCGCAACCGCGGCACCGTGTGCGGCTCGGTGGCCCACGCCGACCCCAGCGCCGAGATCCCGCTGGTGCTGCTGGCGCTGGGCGGCGAGGTGGTGCTGCGCAATGCCAGGAAGCGCCGCACCCTGCCCGCGGCCGAGTTCTTCCAGGGCATGCTGATGACGGCGCGCGCGCCCGACGAACTGGTCGAGCAGGTGCGCTTCCCGCTGGCCCAGCCGGGCCAGCGCACCGCCTTCACCGAGTTCTCGGCCCGCCATGGCGACTTCGCCATCGTTTCGGCGGCCGCCGTGTGCGACGCGCGCGGCCTTCGCCTCGCCATCGGCGGGGTGTCGGACCGGCCGCGCCTGGCGCAGTGGCCGGCCGGCCTGCGCGGCGCCGAGCTGGACAGCGCCCTCAACGACTTCGCCTGGGAACTCGAAGCCCAGGACGACGCGCATGCCAGCGCCACCTTCCGCCGCCACCTCGTGCGCCAGCTCGGCGCGCAGGTGATCGCCCAAGTCACGGAGACCTCCCGATGAAACACTGCAGCCGCGACCACCAGCACACCGTGCACCTGACGCTCAACGGCGCCGCCCGCAGCGCTGCCTGCGAGCCGCGCATGCTGCTGTCCGACTTCCTGCGCGAAGGGCTGGGCGCGACCGGCACGCACGTGGGCTGCGAGCACGGCGTGTGCGGTGCCTGCACCGTGCAGATCGACGGCGTGGCCGGCCGCTCCTGCCTGACGCTGGCGCTGCAGGTCGACGGCCGCCGCGTCGACACGGTCGAAGGCCTGTGCGATGCGGACGGGCCGATGTCCGACCTGCAGCAGGCCTTCAAGCGGCACCACGCCCTGCAGTGCGGCTTCTGCACCGCCGGCATCCTCATGAGCTGCGACGACTACCTGAAGCGCGTCCCGGATCCCAGCGAAGCCCAGGTGCGCGACATGCTCTCGGGCCATCTTTGCCGCTGCACCGGCTACACGCCCATCGTGGCGGCGGTGCTCGAAACCGCGTCGCTGCGCCGCCAGGCGGCGGCCCCCCATAACGGAGACTGATCCATGCTCGACCTCGGTACGACCTTCCTGCAAAGCGTCGAACGCAGCCCGCACGCGCTCGCCCTGGTGGACAGCGGCGTGCGCCTCACCTATGCGCAGTGGCACGAGCAGATCGCCCGCACCGTGGCCGGCCTGCAGCGCCTGGGACTGGGCCGGGGCGACCGGCTGCTGTCGCTGCTGCAGAACCGCCACCAGGCGGCCACGCTGCACTGGGCCTGCCAGTTCCTGGGCGCGGTGATCGTGCCGCTGAACTGGCGCGCCAAGGCCGAGGAGATCGACTACTGCCTGGCCGACGCCGAGGTCAAGGCCGTGTTCTTCGACGCCTCCAGCGAGGAGGCCACCCGTGCCAGCGGCGGCGCGCGCGAGCTGCCGCGCATCGGCGTCGGCCCGCTCGAAGGCAAGGATGCCACCTGCGATTGGGAGGCCCTGCTGGCCGGCCCGGCGTCGCCCCTGCAGGCCGCGGCCGATGCCGAGGACCTGTCGCTGATGCTCTACACCTCGGGCACCACCGGCAAGCCCAAGGGCGTGCCGCGCCGCCACCGGCAGGAGCGCGCCGCGGCGCTGGCGCACGTGGCGCAGAACCTCTACCGCCGCGGCGAACGCACGCTGGGCGTGATGCCCCTGTACCACACGATGGGCGTGCGCTCCCTGCTCGCCATGGCGCTGGTCGACGGCGTGTTCGTGTGCATGCCCCGCTTCGACACGCAGGGCGCGCTGGCCCTGATCGAGGCCGAGCGCCTGACCTGCCTGTACCTGGTGCCCACGCTCTACCACGACCTGCTGACGCAGCGCGAGCGCTCCGGGCACGGCAGCGGCCCCGGCCCCGACATCGCCTCGGTGAAGAAGCTGGGCTTTGCCGGCGCCCCCATGCACGACGCGCTGCTCAAGCGCCTGCAGGCGGCCTTCGAGCCCGAGCTCTTCGTCAACCACTACGGCTCCTCGGAGGTGTACACCTTCTCGATCGACCAGCAGGCGCTGGACAAGCCCGGCAGCGCCGGCCGCGCCGGCATCAACACCCGGCTGCGCGTGGTGCGCCTGGACGCCACCGACGTCGACGACCGCGTGGGTCCCGGGGTGGAGGGCCAGGTCATCGCCGACCTGCGCGGCGACGAAGCCTTCGAGGGCTACTGGAAACGCGAGGACGCCAACGCCAAGTCGCTGCGCGATGGCTGGTACTTCACCGGCGACACCGGCTACCTCGACGAGGACGGCGACCTGTTCGTCACCGGCCGGGTGGACGACATGATCATCAGCGGCGGCGAGAACATCTCGCCGGTCGACATCGAGTCCGTCATCTCCCTGTGCCCCGGCGTCGGCGAAGTGGCCGTGGCCGGCCTGTCGGACGAGCGCTGGGGACAGCGCGTCGTGGCCTTCGTCACCACCCGCGACGGCGGCGCGTCGCTGGATGCGCAGGCGCTGGACGCCCACTGCCGCAGCTCCGACCTGCCCAACTTCAAGCGGCCGCGCGAGTACGTGTTCGTCGCCGAGATCCCCAAGTCCCCGGTCGGCAAGGTGCTGCGCCGCAAGCTCGTGGCCGGCGAGTACACGCCCCTGCAGGCCGGCGAGAACCGTTCCGCATGAACGCCCCTCCACCCCGCACGCCCATGACCACCTCCGCCCCCGCCCTCTCCACCGACCTGCGGCGCTGGCTCGCCCACCTGTCCGACACCGGCCGCCTGGCCGTCATGCGCGAAGGCGTGAAGCTGGAACACCAGCTGGCCGCCATCGCCAAGCGGCTCGACGGCCGGCAGGCGGCCTATTTTCCCCGGCCCGGCGGGCATGACATGCCGGTGGTTTCGGGCTTCATGTCGCGCCGCGGCTGGATCGCCGAAGCCATGGGCGTGCCCGAGTCGCAACTGCTGCAGCGCTTTCGGCACGCCGCCGAGAACCCGCTGCCCTGGCGGGAAGTGCCGACGGGCGAGGCGCTTTGCCAGCAGGTGGTGCACAAGGACGTCGATCCGCGCCAGGTGCTGCCCATCCCCACCCACAGCGAGCACGACAACGGCCCCTACATCACCGCCGGCCTGGTGATCGCCCGCAATCCGAAGACGGGGGTGCAGAACGTCTCGATCAACCGGATCCAGGTCCACTCCAAGGAGCGCATGGCCATCCTGATGCTGCCGCGCCACCTCTGGGCCTTCTACAAGGAGGCCGAAGCGCGCAACCAGCCGCTGGAAGTGGCGGTGGCGATCGGCGTCGATCCGCTCACGCTGCTGGCCTCGCAGGCCATCGCCCCGCTCGATTGCGACGAGCTGGAGATCGCAGGCGCCCTGCACGGCGCGCCGCTGCGGGTGGCCCGGTGCCTCACCAGTGAAGTGCGCGTGCCGGCCGACGCCGAGGTGGTGATCGAAGGACGCATCCTGCCGGGCGTGAAGGAGCTGGAAGGCCCCTTTGGCGAGTTCCCCAAGTACTACAGCGCGCGGGAGCACCGCGAGGTGATCGAGGTGGACTGCATCACCCATCGCCGCGACCCGGTCTTCCACACCATCGTGCCCGCGGAGATGGAGCACCTCCTGCTGGGCTCCATCCCGCGCGAGGCGACGCTGCTGGCCCACCTGCAGCGCAGCTTTCCCAACGTGCTGGACGTCCACCTGTCGATCGGCGGCGTCGGCCGCTACCACCTGTTCGTCAAGATCAGGAAGACCCACGAAGGCCAGCCCAAGAACGTGATCTGCGCCGCCTTCGGCGCCCATTACGACATCAAGCAGGTGGTGGTGGTGGACGACGACGTGGAGGTGCACGACCCGCTGCAGGTGGAATGGGCGGTGGCCACGCGCTTCCAGGCGGACCGGGACCTGGTCGTGATCGCCGGGGCGCAAGGCTCGGTGCTCGATCCCTCCACCACGGTGGGCCAGCAATTCGGCGAGAACACCGCGCCGCCGTCCCACCTGCAGGGCATCAGCGCCAAGATGGGCCTGGACGCCACCCGGCCGGTGGTCTACCACGAGCACGTCTTCACCAAGGTGCGCGTGCCGGGCGAGGACACCGAGGACCTGGCCGCGCTGATCGACACCTCGGCCCGCGTCGACTTCGCGACCGGCAAGGTGCAGGGATGACCCGCAAGCGCCTGATCGTGGCGATCACCGGCGCCAGTGGGGCCATCTACGGCATCCGCCTGCTGCAGGTGCTGCGCACGCTGCCCGAGTGGGAGACGCACCTGGTGCTGTCCGCCTCCGGCGCGCTCACCGCCGCCCAGGAGGTGGACCTCAAGCGCAGCGAGATCGAGGCCCTGGCCGACGAGGTGCACAGCGTCAAGGACATCGGCGCCGCCGTCTCCAGCGGCTCCTTCCGCACCGCCGGCATGGTGGTGGCGCCCTGCTCGATGAAGACACTGGCCGGCATCGCGCATGGGCTGGGCGACAACCTGGTCAGCCGCGCCGCCGACGTGGTGCTGAAGGAACGGCGCCGCCTGGTGCTGCTGGCGCGCGAGACGCCGCTGAACCTGGCGCACCTGCGCAACATGGTCGCCGTGACCGAGATGGGCGCCATCGTGTTCCCGCCCGTGCCGGCGTTCTACGTCCGCCCCGCGTCGCTAGCCGACGTGGTCGACCACACCGTCGGCCGCGTGCTGGACCTGTTCGACGTGGATCACAGCGATCTCGTCAAACGCTGGGAGGGCCTGCGCCGGCCCGAGCCGGCCGCCCTGGTGCGCATGCCCAATCCCTGAATCTCCTTCGCACTTCCATCGTTTCCCCGAGAGCCCTGCCATGACCCGACTGACCCACCCCGCCCAAACCCTGCTGGACCAACTGGACGGCTTCAGCGTCCAGATCGACGCCGCGCGCGAGCGCGCCGATGTCGTGCTGCACCGCCCGCCCTACAACATCATCTCCATGGCCCAGCGCGACCAGTTGCGCCTGGTGTTCGAATCCCTGGACGAGAACCCGGCCGTGCGGGTGATCGTGCTGCGCGCGCAAGGCGAGCACTTCTCCAGCGGGGGCGACATCAAGGGCTTCCTGGAAGCCTCGCCGGAGCACGTTTCCAAGCTGGCCTGGAACATCGCCGCGCCCGCGCGCTGCAGCAAGCCCGTGATCGCCGCCAACCGCGGCTACTGCTTCGGTGTCGGCTTCGAGATTTCGCTGGCCTGCGACTTCCGGCTGGTGACCGAAACCACGCGCTACGCCCTGCCCGAACAGAAACTGGGCCAGATCCCCGGCTCCGGCGGATCGGCCCGCCTGCAAAAGATGGTGGGCATCACCCGCACCAAGGACATCGTGATGCGCTCGCGCCGCATTCCGGGCCAGCAGGCCTACGAGTGGGGCGTGGCCACCGAATGCGTGCCCGATGCGGAGCTGGAAGCGGCCACCGATCGCCTGGTCGACGAGCTGCGCGCCTTCTCGCCGATCGCGCAACGCACCGCCAAGAAGCTGCTGAACGACACCGAAGACTCCACGCTGACCGTGGCCATCGAGCTGGAAGGACATTGCTACAGCCGGCTGCGCAGCTCCGATGACTTCCGCGAGGGCGTCGAGGCCTTCCACGGCAAGCGCAATCCCAAGTTCATCGGCTCCTGAACGTCGGCCGGTTTCGACAGTGCTGCCTCCCATGACCGATGGAAGACCCGTCAGCAAGCAGGATGCGTGGGACTTCATCGTGGCACGCTATCGCGACCTGACGCCGGACGAGTCGAAGCGTCTCCATGCACTGCAGGATGAGCAGGGGCTGGACATCGTGCTGCACTTGTTCCAGGAGTACTCGGCCCTGCGGCTCGCACGATCGCTCACGCCGGACGAAGTCGCCGCCGCCGGATCGCAGGTCGCCGGTTGGCGCTCCGAAGTGATCTTGCCCCTGCGGCGACTGCGCCGGGCCCTGAAGGATCCGTCCGGCTTCGCTCCAGGTCAGGAGGAAAGCGTGCAGGCACTTCGTGCCCACATCGCCCGGGCGGAACTGGACGCCGAGCAGGCCGAGTTGTACGCGCTCTGTGACTGGCTTTCCTCCCAGGCATGCCCCCGGCCCCGCACCCCGGAGAACGTGGTGGGCCACCTGAAGCGGGAAAGCCGCATGCAGTACGCCAATCCCTGCTGGCCATGGGATCCATAGCACCGAACAGCCGCATCAGTGAAGCGACGACCAGGTTGAGACTCACCGCTTCGTCGACGGCGATGTTCCTTCAGGAGGATCGATGACGACAGCACTCAGGATCGCGCAGGGCGAATTCGGTCGCCTGGCACTGCTCGACATGGATAGCCCGCTGGTTTCGCATGCGCACTCGCAGTGCCACGTGATCTTCAAGGCCAGCGGCGCCGACTCCGCCTTCTACGTCAGCGAGGAGCGGCTGCCGGTCACCGACCGCACCGCCATCCTGGTGAATGCCTGGGAGCCGCATTACTTCTACAGCGAACCGGACTTTCCGCGCACCGTCTACCTGGCGCTGTACATCGAACCCAGGTGGCTGGCGACGCTGTACGACCCGCTGCGCCTGGCGGCCCATCCCCGGTTCTTCCCGCGGCCCTGCGTCCAGATCACTCCGCGCATCCGCAAGCTGGCGGACGACCTGATCGGGGATCTGATGTCGCCGATCCCGATGAAGCAGGCGCGCCTGGAGAGCGCGTTGTTCGACCTGATGCTGGCGGTCAGCGAACAGTTCTCGGCATGGGAGAGCATTCAGGACCTGATGCGGCCGGAAGGGCTGCGACTGCCCGATTCGCGCATCCAGCGCGCGCTCAGCCACATCGGCGAGCACCTGGGCCAGCCGCTGGATGCGGACCGGCTGGCCGCCTCCGCGCATCTGTCGCGCGCGCAGTTCTTCGTGCGCTTTCGCCGCTGCACCGGGATGACACCGCACGTCTACGTCAACACCTTGCGCGCCGAAACCGCCTGCCGGCGGCTGGCGCAGGCGGACGATAGAACCAGCCTCGGGCGCCTCGCGGAAGACCTGGGTTTTGCCGACCAGGGCCACTTCACGCGCTTCATCCGCGGCCAGGTCGGAGTGACGCCCAGCGAGTACCGGCGCGTGGTGCAGGTGTATTGACTACTTCAGCTTTTCCAGTGTCGCTGGCGTAGGAGCGCAGACCAGCATCGCCTCGAAGGTGTCGAGGATGTTGTCCAGCGTGAATTTGCGCGTCCACAGGCGGGACGAGGCGGGCGCTTCGTCAGCCGGCGCTTCCTTGATCGAGAACACCGAAGTCGTGTAGATCGCCACCAGGGACATGCGCTGTTCGAGCACCGGGGCGGGGATGTGGGCCAGCAGCTGGCGGAAATGCTCGAGGCAGCGGCGATAGCCGGTATTCCACTTGGCGCCGATGTAGGCGCGGAACAGCGCGCGATGCGTGAGCTGCACGTTCGACAGGAAGCGCAGGTAGGTGCTGCCTTCGGCTTCGGTCACCGTCAGCTGGTACACCGGCCGGACGAAGGCGTCCAGCACATCACGGACATGGCGCGGACCGCCGTCGGCCGCCATCTGGTCGAGCAGTGCCAGGCGGAAGGCATCCACCTTCTGCGCGCCGTCGACCAGCAGCTCGCCGATCAATTCGTCCTTCGATCCGAAGTGGTACTGCAGCGAGGCCTTGTTCCGCTGCCCCGCCGCCGCAACGATGTCGGCCACCGAAACGCCGTCGATGCCGTGCAGCGCGAACAGGCGCTGTGCCACGGCCTTCATGCGGGCCTGCGTTTCCCTGCCGTCCGAGCGCACTGGTTTCAAGGTTGACATGGTTAGTTAAGCGCGTAGACTTATCTAAGGCAGTGTACTTAATTGACTGCCGAAAGGCCAGTCCGGCGTGTCCGCGCCGGACTGCTGTGCGAAATCAAAGGAGCCCCCATGAATCGCGAAGAGGAAATCGTTGCACGGTCCCTGTCCTTCAGGAAGCAGTACGTGGAAGACACCCCCGGCTGGTACCGCGGCGAGCTGCACCTGGGTTTCACGCTGGCATTCACCATCGGCGTGATCTGGTATTGCGCAGCGCAGTTGCAGGACACGACCTGGCAGGAATGGCTGTTCGTCGTGGTGCCGATGTTCCTGTTCGGGAACTGGGCGGAATGGGCCGGGCACCGCTACCTTCTGCACAGCCCGAAGAGCTGGATCAAGCCGGCCTACAAGCGCCACGTCGCGACCCACCACCAGTTCTTCTCGCACAAGACGCTTGATTACGACGGCCACAAGGAGTGGCGCGCGCTGCTGTTTCCGCCGTTCGCGCCGGTGCTGTTCGTGCTGGCGGCCCTGCCGGCGGCCCTGCTGGTCGGCAGCCTGTGGTCGGCCAACGCGGGGTACATCGCCATGCTGACCATGGCGTCGTACTTCCTGATGTACGAAGGCCTGCACACCCTATCGCACCTCGAGCATCCGATCCTGGACCGCCTGCCGCTGGTCAACACGGTACGGCGCATGCATGTGCTTCATCATAACCCCGACTTCATGCACACCCGCAACTTCAACCTCACCTTCCCCATCTGCGATGCGCTGTTCGGCACCAGCGACCTGGACAAGGGCCTGCTCGGCACGCTGTTCAATGGCATGTCGGACGAGGCGCGCAACGAGGAGGACCAGGCCAGGCTGCGGGCCCAGCAAGTCCGGCGCGCCGGCCAGTCGCAGCCGGCCGGCGAGGACGCCGCGGGCGCCGCCCCGCACGAGACGCCCGGCATGCAAGACGCCAGGCTGGGTTAGCCAGCAGGGGCGGCCTTGCGCCCCGCGGTCGCGCACCCATGCTGCGACCGCACATCGATCCAGACTCCATGGCAAAAAGCCGGAGCTTCTGTCAATGCGGTGCCCGGCGCCGGCTCTTAGAGTTCGGATCGCAAGAGTGCGCTGGCAGGCAGGCAAGCATGCCGGCCAGCGGCAAGCTCCATCAAGTCGAGAGCCCCACACACGAAGGAGACAACACATGAAATTCGAGAAGCTGCTCACCATCCTGGCCGTCACCGCCGGCCTCACCATCGGCGCGGCAGCCCATGCCAAGGAGATGCGCCTGGGCCTGATCGTGCCGGCCAGCCACGAATGGTCGAAGGCCGCCGTCGCGATGGGTGAAGAGCTCAAGCAAAAGACCAACGGCAAGTATTCGGTCACGATCTTCCCGTCCGGCCAGCTCGGTAACGAGGCGCAGATGCTGCAGCAGCTGCAGACCGGCGCGCTCGACATGGCCTTCATGACCGCCGCCGAAATCACCAACCGCGTGCCCGACTACAGCGCGCTGTTTGCGCCCTACCTCGTCAAGGACGTGCGGCAGGCCGGCGTTCTGCTGAACGGCCCGACCGCGCAGAAGATGCTCGAGCGCCTGCCGCGTGAAGTCGGGGCGGTGGGGGTCGGCTACGGCGTGGCCTCGATGCGGCTGATGCTCAATGGCTTCCCGACCAACGCCGTGACCGACCTGAAGGGCCGCAAGATGCGCATCACGCCGTTCCCCCCGGTGCGCGACTTCTACCAGCTGCTGGGAGCGGCTTCGACCCCGATGCCCCTGACCGACGTCTACGACTCGCTGGCCAACGGCCAGGTGGATGGCGTGGATGCGGACATGGAACTGGTGTACCGCATGAAGTTCTACGAGCGCGGCAACACGCTGCTGCAATCGAACCACATGATGTTCCCGGTCGTGGGCCTGGTCTCCGGCCGCCTGTGGCAGACCATGTCCCCGGCCGACCGCGACCTGGTCGCCGGCGCCGCGCGCAAGCACCTCAACGGCCTGTTCGACAAGTACGTCCAGGTGGAGCAGGAGATGGAAAAGAGCGTGCAGGGCACCAAGGTCAAGGTGGTGAAGGTCGGCCCCGAGTTCTTCGGTGGGACGCTCAAGCAGTGGGAAGACATCTGGCTCAAGCGCACTCCGGTGCTGGCCGATCTGCGCCGCGAGGCCGCAGCCATCAAGTAAGGGCCCGGAGGCGGGCCGGGGCGCGCCGCGCCCCGCGCCGCTTTCAAGCTGGAGACCTGCCCTGCTGAAAACCATTACAAACCTGAGCGACCGGATCGCACAAGCAGAACGCGGCGTGCTGCGCCTGATCGCCCTGGCGCTGCCGTTGATGGTCCTGGCCAACGTGGCCGGTCGCGCCATGCGCAGCCCGATCTACTGGATGGACGAACTGTGCATCCTGCTGATGGTGTGGCTGGCGATGATCGGCATGTCGACGACGCTCAAGACGCGCGATGCGGTCGCGGTCACGATGCTGGTCGACGCGGTGCCGCCCTTGCTGGCGAAGGCGATGAAGATCCTGATCGATCTGCTGGTGCTGCTGTTCGGCATCACCCTGCTGGTGCTGTGCTACCGCTGGTTCGACCCGGTGACGCTGATGCGCCTGGGATTCGACACGCGCGAATTCTCCGGCCAGACCTTCAACTTCATGTACCAGGACACCACGGCCACGCTCGGGGTCGCCAAGTTCTGGTTCTGGCTGGTCGTGCCGCTGGTGGCCGTCACCATCAGCGTGCATGCGCTGTCCAACCTGCTGCAAACCGTGGCGACGCCCGCCACGGTGGGCACCCCGTCCGGCTTGCCGGCCACACTGGCCGGCGACGGTGGAGCGAACCGATGATCGCGGCCGTCTTCACCTCCCTGCTGTTTCTCGGCCTCCCCATCGCGCTGGTGCTGGCGATGGTCGCGCTGACCTACATCTATGCAAGCGGCAACCCGGTGCTCTACCTGTCGTTCCCGCAGCAATTCTTTGCCGGTCTCGAAAACTACGGCTTGCTGGCGATACCGCTGTTCCTGGCGGTGGGCGAACTGATGAACGAAGGCGGCATCACGCGCCGGCTGGTGGCGCTGGCCTCGGTGTTCGTGGGCCACCTGCGCGGCGGGCTCGCCTACATCAACATCCTGGCCAACATGTTCCTTGCCTCCATCATGGGCTCGGCCAATGCGCAGGTCGCGGTGATGGCGCAGGTGATGGTGCCGGAAATGGTAAGACAGGGCTACCCGCGCGGCTTCGCGACGGCCACCACCTGCGCCGGCGCCCTGCTCGCCCCGGTGATTCCACCGTCCATGCTGTTCGTGATCTTCGGCGTGCTGGCCCAGATCTCGATCGGCGACATGTTCATCGCCGGCATCGTGCCCGGCCTGTTGATGGCCTTTGCCTTCATCTGCGTGATCGCGCTGCTTGGCTACCGCTACAAGTACCCGCCGGGCGAACGCCTGTCACGCCAGCAGAAGCTGCGTAACATCGGGGCCGCCATTCCATCGCTGCTGGTGCCGATCGTCATGATCGGCGGCATCCTCGGCGGGATCACGACGCCGACCGAAGCGGCGGCGGTGGGCGCCCTGACGGCCGTGCTGGTCGGCATCTTCGCGCACAAGGAAATCCGTTTCGACCGCATCGGCGACATGCTGCTGCGGGTGGCCGTCAACAGCGCGGTGGTGCTGGCCCTCGTGGCCGCGGCCGGCGTCTTCGGCTGGGTCATCGTGTTCGAGAAGATCCCGCAGCAACTGGCCTTGCTGCTGCAGCAGATCACCACCGACCCCTTCACCTTCATGCTGCTGGTCACCGCGCTGCTGCTGGCGGTCGGCACCGTGATCGACGGCATCGCCGCCCTGATCCTGCTGGTGCCCATCCTGCTGCCGGTGGCGACCCAGGTGTACGGCATCAACCCCTACCACTTCGGCGTGGTCATTTGCATCAACCTGACGCTGGGGCTGCTGACGCCGCCGGTGGGCACGGCGCTCTACGTGGCCGCGCGCGTGACCGGTGCGACGCCGGCTGAGATCCTGCGCCCGCTGATGCCGTTCCTGGTTGCCACGCTGCTGATCCTGATCCTGCTGTGCTGGCAGCCGTATCTGGTGACCGCCTTCATCAATTAACCGGTTCGGGCGTCGCGTCTGCGTCGCCCTCCATCCCTCCACTCATCGGAAGAAGTCCATGCAGAAGCTCAAGGATCGCGTCGCCATCATCACCGGCGGCGCGCAAGGGATAGGTGCTGCCTACGCGCGTGCGATGGCGGCCGAAGGCGCGCGCGTCGCCATCGCCGACATCCTGGACGGCACGGGGGTGGCCAGGGAAATCGAAGCCGATGGGGGCCGTGCGATGGCGGTCCAGGTGAACGTCGCCGACGAAGCCTCGGTCCTGGCGATGGCCGAGGCGGTCAACGAGCATTTCGGCCGCATCGACATCCTGGTCAACAACGCGGCGGTGTATGCCTCGTTGCAGTTGAAGCCGTTTTCCGAGATCGACGTGGCCGAGTGGGACAAGGTGATGGCGGTCAACGTCCGGGGGCCCTTCGTCTGCGCCAAGGCCGTGGTGCCGTTCATGCGCGGCAGGGGCTACGGACGCATCGTCAACATCTCGTCCGGCACACCGTTCAAGGGCACGCCGAACCTGCTGCACTACGTGACCTCCAAGGGCGCCATCCTGGCGCTGACCCGGGCACTGGCACGCGAAGTCGGCGGTGACGGCATCTGCGTCAACACGCTGGCGCCCGGCCTGGTGCTCAGCGAAGGGGTGATCCAGAACACCGACATGCGCGAGAAGCTGACCGGACCCGTGCTCGCCAGCCGCGCCATCAAGCGTGACCAGACCCCGGAAGACCTGATCGAGCCACTGCTGTTCCTCGCCTCCGACGCCTGCGCCTTCATGACGGGCGAGACGCTGGTGGTGGACGGCGGCTCGGTCATGCATTGACCGCCGCCGGCGCTGGCTGAATCGCAGTTGCCGCAGCGCGGCCCCATCGGAGAGAGAACAGACATGACCCCCATCGCGCAACCCTGGATCGGCGGCCAATGGACGCCGGTCGCCAGCCGGGCCGTCGCCGACAGCATCGACCCCTCCAGCGGCCTGGTGCTCGGCCAGTTCGCCGACGCCGACATCGGCGTCGCCGAGGCCGCCATCAGCTCCGCTCGCCGCGCCTTCGAGCACAGCGACTGGGCCCATGCGCCGCGCCTGCGTGCGGCCGTCATGCTGGAGTTCGCCAACCGCGTCGAGCGCCGCGCCGACGAACTGGCGCTGCTGCTGGCCCGGGAAACCGGCAAGCTGTTGCGGCCGGCGCAAGCCGAGCTGGCCGGCACCGTGTCGGAGATCCGGTTCTATGCGGGCTTGGCACGCACCATCTTCGGCCGCACCACCGAGGTCGAGCCGGGCGCCCTGTCCGTGCTCAGCCGCGAAGCGGCCGGCGTGGCCGGCATCATCGTGCCCTGGAATGCTCCAGCGATCCTGCTGGTGCGCTCGCTGGCGCCGGCAATGGCTGCCGGATGCACGAGCGTGATCAAGATGGCGCCGCAGTCGGCGCTGTTCCAGACCGAACTGCTGCGCTGCCTGGTCGAGGTGCCGAACCTCCCGGCGGGCGTGGTCAACTTCTACAGCTGCACCGGAAGCGAGCCGAGCGAGGCACTGGTGGCGTCCAGCGACGTCGACGTGATCAGCTTTACCGGCAGCGTGCGGGTCGGCCAGCGCATCATGGCGAGTGCCGCGCCGACGCTCAAGCGCCTCAACCTGGAACTCGGCGGCAAGGCGCCCGCCATCGTGTTCGCCGATGCGGACCCGAAGGCCATCGCCGCGCAGCTGGCGGCCGCCGCCACGATCGCCGCGGGCCAGCAGTGCACCGCGCTCGACCGGGTTCTGGCGCACGAAAGCCTGATCGCGCCCCTGCGTGAGGCGCTGGCGACGCACTTCCGCAGCATCGCGGTGGGGCCGGCCACCGAGCCGGAAAGCCAGATGGGGCCGCAGATCGACATCGCCAATCGCGACCGCATAGCGCGCCTGGTCGAGGAGGCGCCCCAGCATGGGGAAGTGATCGTCCGAGGCGAGGTGCTGGACGGCCGTCTTGCGCGCGGGGCCTTCATCCGCCCCAGCCTGATCCAGGTCAGCGCCCTCGATTCACCCTTCGTGCAAGAGGAGTTCTTCGGCCCGGTGCTCAACCTCGAAAGCTTCCGTGAAGAGGGCGAGGCCGTAGCACGGGCCAACGCTACGCGCTATGGGCTGTCGGCGAGCGTGTGGACGCATGACGGCGCGCGTGCGCGCCGGGTGGCGCGTGCCTTGCGCAGCGGGACGGTGTGGATCAACACCCACAACAAGCTGTTGCCCGAGGCGGAAACCGGCGGCTTCGGCGCCAGCGGCTACGGCCGCCTGCACGGGGCCGAAGCGATGCTGGAATTCCTCGAGACCAAGCACGTGTATGAAGACATCGGACGCGTGAAGCCGCGCACGGCAGGCTAGGAGGCAGCAGCATCTCGCTGCAAGTTCGCGCTGGTGGGGTATTGACACAATCAAGGCACGGACTGGGCGAGGTTTTGCCAGCCCGCAGCGCGCAAGCCCTTGATTTGTTCGCGCTTTTTGATTGCAGTGAAGCGACAGGCCCAACGGTAGCCTGGTTCAGGAGATGGTGCCGGTTGCGTGAGTCGAACACGCGACCTACCGCTTACAAGGCGGTTGCTCTACCAACTGAGCTAAACCGGCAGTGGGAAAGGGAATGCTACTTGACCCGCTTGAGCGCCGGCCGCGGGCCGCTGGGCGGCTTGGGCGGCTCGTGCTCCGGCGGCTTGCCGCTGCCTTCTTCCGGCACCAGCTGCACCACCTTGCCCTCTTCCGCGGGGGCGGCCGGGACGCTGGACAACGGCGAGGGCTTGGACGGCGTGGCGTCTTCCACCGCGCCGGCCACGGGCACCGGGAAGGCCATGCCCTGGCCGTTCTCGCGCGCGTAGATCGCGATCACCCGGTTGACCGGCACCATGATCTCGCGCGCCGTGCCCGCGAAGCGCGCCTTGAACTCGATGAAGTCGTTCCCGAGCTTGAGCGAGCTGGTGGCGTCGTAACTGATGTTCAGCACGATTTCACCGTTCTTCACATACTCGCGCGGGACCTGCACCGAGTCGTCCACCAGCACCGCGACGTAGGGCGTGAAGCCGTTGTCGGTGCACCATTCGTAAAGCGCCCGGATCAGGTACGGGCGGGTCGAGGTGGATTCCAGTGCGTTCATCGGTCCTGCGGGAATGCGGGTCAGGCGGTGTTACTTCCGCATCACCTTTTCCGAGGGGGTGAGTGCCTCGATGTACGCGGGACGCGAGAAGATGCGCTCAGCATACTTCAGCAGCGGCGCGGCGTTCTTGGACAGCTCGATGCCGTAGTAGTCCAGGCGCCAGAGCAGCGGCGCGATGGCCACGTCGAGCATCGAGAAGTTCTCGCCCAGCATGTACTTGTTCTTCAGGAACACCGGCGCGAGCTGCGTGAGGCGGTCGCGGATGTGCGAGCGGGCCTTCTCCAGTGCCTTCTCGTTGGACTTGGCGGCGCGCGACTCCAGCGTCGACACGTGCACGAACAGTTCCTTCTCGAAATTCAGCAGGAACAGGCGCACGCGCGCGCGGTCCACCGGGTCGCCGGGCATCAGCTGCGGGTGCGGGAAGCGCTCGTCGATGTACTCGTTGATGATGTTCGACTCGTACAGGATCAGGTCGCGCTCGACCAGGATGGGGACCTGGCCGTACGGGTTCATGACGTTGATGTCTTCCGGCTTGTTGTACAGGTCGACGTCACGGATCTCGAAGTCCATGCCCTTTTCGAACAGCACGAAGCGGCAGCGATGGGAGAAGGGGCAGGTGGTTCCCGAATACAGCACCATCATTTTGAAAGTCCTTTAAAAACCAAAAAGAGTGGGTGCGCGAGGCAGCCCACTCTACAACGAAGCACGCGCGGGCGTCTGCGACGTCCCGCGCCTGCCGCTAGTGAATGTCTTTCCAGAAGGCCGCGTTGAGCCTCCAGACGATGACCAGCAGGACGCCCAGGAACAGCATGACCCAGGCGCCGATGCGCACGCGCTGGTTCTGCACCGGCTCGGCCATCCACTGCAGGTAGCCCACGAGGTCGCCGACCGCCTGGTCGTACTGCAGGGGGGTCATGGTGCCGGCCGACACCTGCTTCCAGCCCTTGAACACCTTCACGTCGTGTCCGTGGGACTTCTCGGTGGCGAACTGCGGCTCGCGCTCGCCCTGCAGTTCCCAGAACACGTGCGGCATGCCGACGCTGGGGAAGGCCAGGTTGTTCCAGCCGGTGGCCTTCTCCGGGTCGCGGTAGAAGGTGCGCATGTAGGTGTACAGGTAGTCCGCGCCGGTGCCGCCGCCGCCCGCGCGCGAGCGCGCGATCAGCGTCAGGTCGGGCGGCACGCCGCCGAACCATTCCTTGGCTTCCTTCGGGTCCATCGGCGCGACCATCGTGTCGCCGACCTTGCCGCCGACCGTCAGCAGGTTGTCCTTGATCTGCTGCTCGGAGATGCCGATGTCCTGCAGGCGGTTGAAGCGCATGTAGGCCGCCGAGTGGCAGTTCAGGCAGTAGTTGACGAACAGCCGGGCGCCGTTCTGCAGGGCCGGCAGGTCGTTGGTGCGGCTGGGCGCCTTGTCCCAGTGGATCGCGTCGCCGCCCGCGGCCTGCGCGCCGGCCGCCACGCCGAGCGCCAGCATCAGGGTGAGGATCAGTTTTTTCATGGTGCGAGCTCCGCTGTCAATGCGCGAAGGTGATGCGCTGCGGCACGGGCTTGAACTCGCCCATGCGGCTCCACCACGGCATCAGCAGGAAGAAGCCGAGGTAGAACACGGTGCCGATCTGCGCCACCAGCGTGAAGGCCGGCGACGGCGGCTGGATGCCCAGGTAGCCCAGCACGATGAAGAACACGACGAAAACGCCGTACATCCACTTGTGCCAGCCCGGGCGGTAGCGGATCGAGCGCACGGGGCTGCGGTCCAGCCAGGGCAGGAAGAACAGGATCACGACGGCGCCGCCCATCACCACCACGCCCCAGAACTTCGCGTCGAAGGTCTTGAGCAGGACGATGGCGACCAGCGCGGCGACGACCACCACCACCTTGGTCACGAAGGACAGGCGGATCTTCCACACCGCGAACAGCGCGGCCAGGGCGACCAGCACGCAGAACACGTCGACCATGAAGTCGGTGGTGGCGCGCAGCATCGAGTAGAAGGGCGTGAAGTACCAGACCGGCGCGATGTGCGGCGGGGTCTTCAGCGGGTCGGCCGGGATGAAGTTGTTGTACTCCAGGAAGTAGCCGCCCAGCTCCGGCGCGAAGAAGATGATCGCGCTGAACACCAGCAGGAAGACGGCGACGCCGACCATGTCGTGCACGCTGTAGTAGGGGTGGAACGGGATGCCGTCGACCGGGTGGCCGGCGGCGTCCTTCGGGGCGCCGGGGCCCTTGATGTCCACGCCGTCCGGGTTGTTGGAGCCGACGTCGTGCAGCGAGAACAGGTGCGCGACCACCAGGCCGATCAGCACCAGCGGGATCGCGATCACGTGGAAGCTGAAGAAGCGGTTCAGGGTGGCGTCGGACACCACGTAGTCGCCGCGGATCAGCAGCGCCAGGTCCGGGCCCACGAAGGGAACGGCGGCGAACAGGTTCACGATCACCTGGGCGCCCCAGTAGGACATCTGGCCCCACGGGAGCAGGTAGCCGAAGAAGGCCTCGGCCATCAGCATCAGGAAGATCGTCACGCCGAAGATCCAGACCAGCTCGCGCGGCTTGCGGTAGCTGCCGTAGATCATGGCCTTGAACATGTGCAGGTACACCACCACGAAGAACGCCGAGGCGCCGGTGGAGTGCATGTAGCGGATCAGCCAGCCCCAGGGCACGTCGCGCATGATGTACTCGACGGAGGCGAAGGCGAGGTTCGCGTCCGGCTTGTAGTGCATCACCAGGAAGATGCCGGTGACGATCTGGATCACCAGCACCAGCAGCGCCAGCGACCCGAAGAAGTACCAGAAGTTGAAGTTCTTCGGAGCGTAGTACTCCGACATGTGGACCTTGTAGGCGTCGAATGCCGTCGGGAAACGGTTCTCGAGCCAGTTGGTCAGCTTGGCGCCAGCGCTGGCGTTCGGGGAGATTTCCTTGAATTCAGCCATGGCCTCAGGCACTCTTCTTGTCTTCGCCGATCAGCAGGCGCGTGTCCGACAGGTACATGTGGGGCGGCACTTCCAGGTTGTCCGGCGCGGGCACGTTCTTGTAGACGCGGCCGGCCAGGTCGAAGGTCGAGCCGTGGCAGGGGCACAGGAAGCCGCCCTGCCAGTCTTCCGGCAGCGAGGGCTGCGGGCCGGCGGCCAGCTTGTCGGTGGGCGAGCAGCCCAGGTGCGAGCAGATGCCCACCGCGACGAACACTTCCGGCTTGATCGAGCGGTGGGTGTTCAGCGCGTACTCGGGCGTCGGGTAGGCCTTGCGCTCGGACTTCGGGTCGGCCAGCTTGGGATCGAGCGCCGGCAGCGCGGCGAGCTGCTCCGGGGTGCGGCGCATGATCCAGACGGGCTTGCCGCGCCATTCGACCGTCATCTTCTGCCCCGGCTGCAGGGCCGAGATGTCGACTTCGACGGGGGCGCCGGCAGCCTTGGCGCGCTCGGAGGGTTGGAAGCTGGCGACGAAGGGAACGGCGACAAAGCCCGCTCCCACCGCGCCCGCGCAACCGGACGCGATCAGCCAGGTCCGCTTGCTGGCGTCCACCGTGGAGTTGCTCATGGGGGTCCTCGAGGATGTCTCGTTGTTGAGGGTCAACCCGCGATTGTAGCGGCTCGTTTCGGCCTGCTTCAAACTGACGCCGGACCACGCGCATACTCGCTGCCGTTCCAACCGGAGGGATCTCCCATGAAACTGCTGCACGAATTCCGCGAGTTCGCGGTCAAGGGCAACGTCGTCGACCTGGCGGTCGGCGTCATCATCGGCGCGGCCTTCGCCAAGATCGTCGACTCGCTGGTGGGCGACGTGGTCATGCCGGTCATCAGCCGCATCGTCGGCAAGCTCGATTTCTCCAGCCTGTTCATCGTGCTGGCGGAGGTGCCCGCGGGCACCGCGATGACCCTGGACGCGCTCAAGAAGGCGGGCGTGCCGGTGCTGGCCTGGGGCAACTTCGTGACGGTGGCCCTCAACTTCCTGATCCTGGCCTTCGTGATCTTCCTGATGGTCAAGCAGGTCAACCGCCTGCGCCGCCAGCAGGCCGAAACCCCCGCGCAGGCTGCCGAGCCGGCGCCGCCGCCGGAGGACGTGATGCTGCTGCGGGAGATCCGGGACAGCCTGCGCGGCGCGCGCTAGAGGAGCCTGCGCGCCATCCGGATCGCCTCCAGCAGGCTGGAGGCATCGGCCCGGCCCGTGCCCGCGATGTCGAACGCCGTCCCATGGTCGGGGCTGGTGCGCACCAGCGGCAGGCCGAGCGTGACGTTCACGCCCTTTTCCACGCCCAGGTACTTCACCGGGATCAGGCCCTGGTCGTGGTACATCGCCACGACCACGTCGAATTCGCCGCGGCGCGCGCGCATGAAGACGGTGTCCGGCGCGAACGGGCCGTGCAGGTCCAGGCCCTCGCGCTCGCCCGCCTGCATGGCCGGCACGATCACGTCCAGCTCCTCGCGCCCGAACAGGCCGCCTTCGCCGGCGTGGGGATTGAGGCCGGCCACGGCGATGCGCGGGCGGCGCCCGAGCGAGCGCTGCAGCGTGCGGCCGGTGATGCGCAGCGTCTCCAGCACCCGCTCATGCGTCACCGCGTCCAGCGCCTGCCGCAGCGACACGTGGATGCTCACCAGCACCGTGCGCAGTTCGTCGTTGGCCAGCATCATGCGCACCGGCATCTGCTCCACCGCGACGCCGGCGTGCCGCGCGGCCTCGGCCTGCAGCAGCTCGGTGTGACCGGGAAAGGGGACGCCGGCGGCGGCGAGCGCTTCCTTGTGCAGCGGGGCGGTCACCAGGCCGGCGACGTCCCCGCGCAGGGCGGCGCGCGCCGCCCACGTCACCGCGTCGGCGGCCAGCCGACCGGCCTCGGCGCTCACCTGCCCCAGGGGC
>JALHLO010000001.1:10393-58185 GCA_022844525.1 Ramlibacter sp. | reverse complement strand
CAGTACACCATGCAGGCGCCGTCCAGCACGCGCATGGAACGCTCCACCTCGATGGTGAAGTCCACGTGGCCGGGGGTGTCGATGATGTTGATGCGGTGCTCGGGGAAGGACATGTCCATGCCCTTCCAGAAGCAGGTGGTGGCAGCCGAGGTGATCGTGATGCCGCGCTCCTGCTCCTGCTCCATCCAGTCCATGGTGGCGGCGCCGTCGTGCACTTCGCCGATCTTGTGGTTCACACCGGTGTAGAACAGGATGCGCTCGGTGGTGGTCGTCTTGCCGGCGTCGATGTGCGCAGAGATACCGATGTTGCGGTAGCGCTCGATGGGCGTTTTGCGGGCCATGATGAGTCTTTCGTGAAAAGGGCACAGGCCCGCTCGTGGCGGGCCCGCACTCGAAGATGGGGACGGACTTTAGAAGCGGAAGTGGCTGAAGGCCTTGTTGGCCTCGGCCATGCGGTGCACTTCGTCGCGCTTCTTCATGGCGCCGCCCCGGCCTTCCGTGGCTTCCATGAGTTCGTTGGCCAGGCGCAGGGCCATGGACTTCTCGCCGCGCTTCTTGGCGGCTTCCTTGATCCAGCGCATGGAGAGCGCCAGGCGGCGCACGGGGCGCACTTCCACGGGGACCTGGTAGTTCGCCCCGCCGACGCGGCGGGACTTCACTTCGACCATCGGCTTGACGTTGCTGATGGCCATGGTGAAGGCCTCGACCGGGTCACGGCCGGGGTTCTTCTTCTCGATCTGCTCGAGGGCACCGTAGACGATGCGCTCGGCGACCGCCTTCTTGCCGCCTTGCATGATGACGTTCATGAACTTGGCGAGCTCGACGTTGCCGTACTTGGGATCCGGCAGGATTTCACGCTTAGGGACTTCGCGACGACGTGGCATTTCTAACCTCTCAATTTGCTTCAGCTGGCCCTCGAAGGACCCAGGGCGCCATCTGGCTTGCCCGCTTACTCGACCCGACAGTGGGTCACTACGCTCTTTCAGCCTGCCAGGGCCGAACAAGCACCGACAAACTACGACTGGCTGTTAAGCCTTCTTCGGGCGCTTGGCGCCGTACTTCGAACGGGACTGCTTGCGATCCTTCACGCCCTGCAGGTCCAGCGAACCGCGCACGATGTGGTAACGCACACCGGGCAGGTCCTTGACGCGGCCGCCGCGCACCAGGACCACGGAGTGTTCCTGGAGGTTGTGGCCTTCGCCGCCGATGTAGGAGATGACTTCGAAGCCGTTGGTCAGGCGGACCTTGGCGACCTTCCGCAGCGCGGAGTTCGGCTTCTTCGGCGTCGTGGTGTACACGCGGGTGCACACGCCCCGGCGCTGGGGGCTGTTCTGCATCGCGGGGGATTTCGATTTGACTTTCTCGACTTCCCGCCCCTGACGCACCAGTTGATTGATGGTTGGCATTAAGAAAACGTCCCTAAACGTCGTGAAAAAAGGAAAAGCATTCCCGCCCCAAATTGCGGGAAAGCCCGCGAGTATATCCCGGCGGGGGGAAACCCTCAAGGACCCGGCTTGGTCACCCCCGCGGGGGAGCGGCCGTACCGGGCCATGGGAGGGTCACTTGATCCACAGCCTCATCGCGTCCCAGGCCCGCCCGAAGATGCCGGCCTGCTCCACGCCCTGCAGGGCCACCAGGGGCACCTCGCGCAGGACCTGGTCGCCCGCCAGGATCTTCAGCGTGCCGATCTGCTGCCCCTTGGCGAACGGGGCGACCAGCGGATCCGGCCGGACGACCTGGGTCTTGATCCTGGAAGCGCTGCCGGCCGGGACCGCCAGGACGATCGGGTGGGGCTGGCCGAGCTTGACCGTCTTTTCCGCGCCCTTCCAGACCTGCGGCTCCAGCACCGCCTGGTTGGCGTCGAACAGCTTGAGGCCTTCGTAGGCCGTGTAGCCCCAGTTCAGCAGCTTCTGGGCTTCGTTGGCGCGTGCGGCCTCGCTGTTCGCGCCGAGCACGATCGCCAGCAGGCGCCGGCCGGCGAGGTTGGGGAAGTCGCGCCTGGCGGTGGCGATCAGGCAGTAGCCGGCGGCTTCGGTATGGCCGGTCTTGAGGCCGTCGACCGTCGGGTCCCGGAACAGCAGCATGTTCCGGTTGGTGTCGTTGGCCGTGGGCGTGCCCTGGTAACGGTACTTCTGGGTCTTGTAGTAACCCATGTATTCCGGGAAATCCTGCAGCAGCCGCGTCGACAGGATGCTGAGGTCGCGGGCCGTCGTGGTGTGGCCGGGGGCGGTCAGCCCTTCCGGGTTCTTGTAGCCGGTGTTCTTCATGCCCAGCGCCTTGGCCTGCTGGTTCATGAGTTCCACGAAGTGTTCCGCGGTGCCGCCCACGCCTTCGGCCAGCGCCATGGTGGCGTCGTTGCCGGACTGCACGATCATCCCCTTGATGAGGTCCTCCACCGGCACCTGCATCTTCGGGTCGATGAACATGCGCGAGCCCGGCATCTTCCAGGCGCGCTCGCTCACCGGCAGCGTCTGCTGCAGCGTGATCTTCTTCGCGCGCAGGGCGTCGAAGACGATGTACGCAGTCATCAGCTTGGTCAGGGAAGCCGGCTCGACCGGCGAGTCGGGCTCGCGCGCGGCCAGGATCTGGTTCGCGCTCACGTCCATCAGCAGGTAGCTGCGCGCCGCCACTTCCGGCGGTTGCGGGACCTGGGCCGCCGCGGCGAGGCAGAAAAAGACGAGCCAGGGCGCGATGAGCGCCCGCATCCAACGAGTTGTCATTCCAGTGCGCGCAGGTGGCGAGCCACCAGGTTCTTGAGGAGGGGCAATTGTCCGTGAAAGAAATGCCCGCCCCCGGGCACCACCGTAACGGGAAGTGACTGCGGCCGGGCCCAGTCCAGCACGGCGGCCAGCGGCACGGTGTCGTCCTGCTCGCCGTGGATGACGAGCGTGCGGTCTTGGATGCCGGCCGGCAGGGACGGCACCCGGAAGCGCGACGCCGCCGTGCCCACCAGCACCAGCGCGCGCACGTCTCGTTCGCCCGCGAGCGACTGCAATGCCTCGACGGTGACGTAGGCGCCGAAGGAGAAACCGGCCAGCGCGATCGGCCCGTCCGGCGCCAGTTCGCGTACCAGCGCCTGCAGGTCGGCCGCTTCACCGCGGCCTTCGTCGTGCACGCCTTCGCTGGTGCCGACCCCGCGGAAGTTGAATCGCACGGCGGTCCAGCCGCCTTGCACGAAGGCGCGCGCCAGCGTCTGCACCACCTTGTTGTCCATGGTGCCGCCGAACAGCGGGTGCGGATGCGCGATCACCGCCACGCCGCGCGGGCTGCCCTCCGGCTGGTCGCGCAGCATCTGCACGCGCCCGGCCGGGCCGGCAAATTCCAGCCGCTCCGTCTGCGCGTTCATCAGGAATCCTCCCCCAGGCTTGTCCGCTGGGCGGCCTGCGCCTCCCCCCTCCGCAAGCGGAGGGGGCGAGCGCCTTCGGGCGGCCGTGCGGCGCTCATCGCCCCAGGTGCGGCGGCGTCAGCAGACGCTCGACCACCTTGCCGTTCTTCAGGTGCGATTCGACGATCTCGTCGATGTCGTTCTGGTCCACGTAGGTGTACCAGACGCCCTCCGGGTACACCACGGCCACCGGGCCGGCGGCGCAGCGATCGAGACAGCCCGCCTTGTTCACCCGCACCTTGCCGGGCCCGGCGAGCCCCTGCGCCTTCACCTGCGACTTGCAGCGGTCGAACGCCGCCTGCGCGTCGTGGTCGGCGCAGCAGGCTTCCCCGTTGTCGCGCTTGTTCAGGCAGAAGAAGACGTGGTGGCGGTAATACTGGGACGGCGCGGTCATGCCGGAATTGTAGGAGTGCGTTCCGGACGGGAGACCCGCAGCAGCACATACACCAGGACCGCATAAGGCCAGAGCCACCCCAGCCACTGCGCCAGCCCGTGGAAGCGGATGAAGCGCCCCTGCTCCCACGCCTGCAGCGTGTCGGCGAAGTACGCGCTGGCCGGCGCCTGGTTCAGGACGCTCAGGTGGACCACCAGCGCCAGCAGCAGCATCGCCGCGCAGCCGCGTCGCGGCACCGCCAGCATCAGCATTGACAGTAGCACGCCGAACAGCAGCCCCAGCCGCACCGGCAGGCTGAGCCAGGCCCAGGCATGGGTCGGCCCCCAGCTGAGGGCGGCGGACAGCGCGGTCACGGCGGTGCCGACCGCGACCGCGCCGACGGCGAAGGCCGCCCGCTGGGTCACCGAGCGCAGGATGGTGTACCCGAGCAAGGCCGGGATGAAGGCCCCGAGCGCCACGCACAGGAGCTCGGCGGCGGGCACCAGGGGCTGCAGTTCCACTTCGCGCACCGGCAGCCATTCGAGGAAAGGCGTTTCCTCCAGCCATTCGGCGATGGCGCTTTCCATGCGCTCCATCACCTGGCCCAGGCCGAGCGGCACCGCCGCCGGAAACAGCAGCGCGAACGGCCACAGGGCGAGCAGCACCAGCGCGCCGCGTGCCTCCGGGATGAACCAGCGCTGGCGGAACCGGCTCCAGTGGTCGATGGCGCCGCCCACTTCCAGGCCGGTCGCCGCGATCGCGCCGATCAGCGTGCCGGCCACGTTCAGGCCGAAGTCCACGTTCGATGCGACCCGCGAGGGCAGGAAGTTCTGCAGCCCCTCCATGCACAACGACAGCAGCGTGCCCGCCAGCAGCGCGACCGCGACCGCCGCCAGGTTCGGGTGCCGTTCGAAATAGCGCACGTTGCCGCGCCGCATGAAGCTCAGGGCCAGCAGGAACCCGAGCGGCACGTAGCCGACGACGTTGGCCGCGAGGTCGAAGCCGGTCCAGTACTTGGGCCAGCCCGCGAACAGGAAGTCCCACGGTGCGATCTGCTGGTCGCGCCAGCCGGAGAACGGGTACAGGCTGGCATAGACCACCAGCGCGCCATAGGCACCCGCCAGCGGCCAGGCCGAGGTCTTGTGCATCGTCAGAAGGGTTTCACCACGACCAGGATCACCGCCGCCAGCAGGAACAGCACCGGCATCTCGTTGAACCAGCGGAACCACTGGTGGCTGCGCCGGCTGGCGCCCGCCGTGAACTTGCCCAGCAGCACCGCGCAGGCGTAGTGGTAGCCCACCGTCAACAGCACGACTGCCAGCTTGGCATGCATCCACCCCGAGCCCCGGCCGATGCCGTAGCCCAGCCAGAGCCACAGGCCCAGCACCAGCGCCGGCACCGCGAGCAGGGTCGTGAAGCGCAGCAGCTTGCGCGCCATCAGCAGCAGACGCTCGCGCTCGGCCGTCGAACCGTCCGGCACCATGGCCAGGTTCACGAAGATGCGCGGCAGGTAGAACAAGCCAGCGAACCAGCTGGCGACGAACACGATGTGGAAAGCCTTGACCCAGAGCATCCGCGGAGTGTACGGACCGCGCCTTGCGGCGGGTTGCAGCCCGGCCTAGGCGGCACCGCCGGGCACGACCAGCACGTCGCAGGGCGACTCGGCGATGGCCCGGGAGGTGACGCTTCCCAGCAGTGCGTCCCCGAGCACCGACCGCCCTTGCTTGCCGACCGTCACGAGGTCGGTGCCGAGGTCGGCGATGGCCTGCGGCAGTTCCACCCGCGGGTCGCCCCTGCGCAGGACGGGGACCAGGGTGCGGCCGCCGCCCGCGCGTTCGAGCAAGGCCTGGAGCTGCTGCTGCGCCTGCAGCAACTGGTGCTCGCGGCAACGCTCGATCTCGCCGTCGCCCGCTCCGGCCAGGCGCAGCTTGCCCTCGAACGGGACGTCGTAGCAGTGCAGCACGTGGACGGACGCCTGCGGGGCCACACGCAGCGCCGCGCGCAGGGCCGCTTCGGACGCCGCCGAGAAGTCCACCGCGACCAGGACGCGCCGGTAATCGCCCGCCGGTTCGCCGCGCACGACCAGCATCGGCAGCCTTGCGAGCCGCACCAGCCGGTCGGCGGTGGTGCCCAGCACGAACTCGCGCACCGGGCTGGAGCCGCGCGCCCCGAGGACCAGCACGTCGGCCGCGCCCGCGGCGCCCTCGAGTTCCTTGAGCACGGTGCCCCGGCGCAGCTCGCGCCGCACGTGCAAGCCGTGCTGCCGTTCGATCTCCCCGGACAGCGCCTCCAGCCGCATGCCGGCCTGTTCCGCCACGGCCTGCGCCAGGTCACGCCCGGCAGCGAGGAAGTCGCGCAGCGAGATCAACGCGTCCGGCTCGTCCACGTGCAGGAGCGCGAGCTCCGCGCCGTGGGCGGCCGCCAGCCAGGCGCCGCGCCGCGCCGCCTGGTTGCCGCCGGCCGAGAAATCGGTCGCTGCCAGCACTGTGCGGATGGGTTCCATGGCGTTTCCTCCGTTCATTCGACCACCTCCTTGCCCGCGCTTGCGAGCGGCGGCGGCAGGGGCTCGCCTGCCTGCCGGCCGCGGAACAGCGCCGCCCGCGCCAGCAGCAGCGTGGTCACCGGCGCGGCGATCGACAGCAGGAGGATGATCAGCCACACGTGCAGCGACAGGCGCGTGCCCGAAGCCGTGAAATGCACGATGGACGCGAGGGTCACCGACCAGCTCCCGAGCGTGTAGGCGATCGCGGGCGCATGCATGCGCAGGAACGAATCCGGCAGCCGCCACAGGCCGAGCGCGGCCGCCAGGGTGGCAAACCCGCTGAGCAGCAGCAGGAGGGAGACCACGACGTCGGCGATCACTCGATCACCTCGCCGCGCAGCAGGAACTTGGCCATGGCAGCGGAACTGATGAATCCGAACAGCGCCATCAGCAGGGCGCCCTCGAAGTACATGCTGCTGTCGTAGCGGATCGCCAGCACCAGCATGACGAGCATCGCGGCCACGTAGATGAAGTCCAGCGCCAGCACGCGGTCCTGCGCGCGCGGTCCGCGCAGCAGCCGGGCCGTGGCCAGCGCCATCGCCACGGCGTAGAGCATGAGCGTGACGGTCACGGCGACGGGCAGCGGGCTCATTCGAAGATCTCCTTGAGCGGCAGTTCGTAGTCTGCCTTGAAGTGGGCGACGAAGGTGGCTTCGTCGTCCAGGTCGAACACGTGCAGCAGCAGCGTGGCGCGATCCGGCGCCAGCTCCGACCAGACCGTGCCGGGAATGACGGTGGTGATGATGGCCAGCGCCGCCAGCGCGTGCGCATCGCGCAGGTCCAGCGGGATCGCCACGAAGGTGCCACGCGGCGGCCGGCGCGCGGAACGCAGCACGCCGCGCATGACGTCCAGCGCCGACAGGACGACGTCCTTGCCGACGCGCAGGACCAGGCGCGCCAGCAGCAGCGGCCGGCGCAGCGGCCCGCCCGCGGGCTTCAGCGGCGCCACCATCCACGGCACGACCAGGCCCAGCGCCAGCCCGAGCAGCACGTGCGCCGGCGCCAGCGATTCGTTCAGCAGCAGCCACAGCGCCCACAGCGCGGCCGACAAGGGCAGGGAGGGCAGCCAGCGCTTCACGGGACGCTCCTTGCCGGCGATGGTACCGGTTGCGCCCCCATCACCGTGGCCACGTAACGGGCCGGGGCATGCAGTTCGGCCGCGGTGGCGCGCGTGTATTGCAGCACCCCCTCGGCCCCTGCCGACAGGGCCAGGCAGCCGGCCAGCAGCAGCAGCACGGGCAGCAACTCCGCCAGCTGCAGCATCGGCACCGTGCGGCCCTCGTTGGCCCAGAAATGCGCCATGAAGGCGCGCAGGAAGGCGATGGCGGCGAACAGACCGCTGCCCACCAGCAGCGTGAACAGCAGCCAGGCCGCCACCGGGCCTTCGGCCGCCTGGATGAAGCGTGTTTCCAGCAGGGCCGTCAGCATCGCCAGCTTGCCCACGAATCCCGACAGGGGCGGCAGGCCCGCGATCACCAGCATGCACAGGAGGAAGGCGACGCCCAGCACGGCCACCGTGCCCGGGATGGCGCGGCCGATCAGCGCGACCTGTTCGTCGTCCAGGTTGACGTCGGGCCGGCGCATCTCGTGGAACATCGGCATGCGCGGGCCGAATTCGTCGGGCAGCGGCGGCTCCACCTCGATCTGGCGCGCGCGTTCGACCAGTTCCACCAGCAGGAACAGCGCCGCCGCGGCCAGGGTCGAACTCGCGAGGTAGAACAGCGCACCCCCGGTCAGCACCGGTTCGTCCAGGCTGATCGCCGCGACGACCGTGCCGGAGGAGGTGATGATGCTGTAGCCCGCGAGCCGTCCGAGCTGCTGCGAAGCCAGCATGCCGATGGCGCCGAAGGCCACCGTGGCCATCCCGCCCCACAGCAGCACCGGCCCGCCGAACAGCGCCGACTCCCCCGCGGTCGGCGGGAAGCACAGGGTCCACAGCCGCAGCACCGCATAGACGCCGACCTTGGTGAGGATGGCGAACATGGCGGCCGCCGGCGCGCTGGCCGCGGCGTAGGCGGGCGGCAGCCAGAAGTTCAGCGG
Source organism: Ramlibacter sp. (assembly GCA_022844525.1). Classification (GTDB taxonomy): domain Bacteria; phylum Pseudomonadota; class Gammaproteobacteria; order Burkholderiales; family Burkholderiaceae_C; genus Ramlibacter. The sequence continues at coordinate 49,846 of JALHLO010000001.1, read as the reverse complement.
CCACAGCGCCGCCTTGGCCAGGAAGGCGCAGGCCAGCAGGGCGGCGGCCGCGTGCAGCAGCCCGCGGTCGCGCGCGGGCACGTGCGGCAGCTTCTGCGCGATGTCCGCCATGTTGAGCGTGCCCGTGATCCCGTACAGCAGCGCGACGCCGATCAGGAACAGCAGCGACGCCAGCAGGTTGACCGCGATGTAGTGCAGGCCGGCGCGCACCCGCGGCGCGCCGCCGCCATGCAGCAGCAGCCCGTAGGAGGCGGCCAGCAGCACCTCGAAGAACACGAACAGGTTGAACAGGTCGGCGGTGAGGAAGGCGCCGTTGAGCCCCACGAGCTGCAGTTGCAGCAGCGGATGGAAGTGCACGCTCGCGCGGTGCCAGCGCGCCAGCGAGAACAGCAGCGCGGCCAGCCCGGTGCAGGCGGCGAGCACCAGCATCATCGCGGAGAGCCGGTCCAGGACCAGCACGATGCCGAAGGGCACCGGCCAGTTCCCGGGCAGGTACACCCCCAGCGCCCCCGGCCCGGCGCCGGTGTCCACCCACCGCAGCAAGGTCACGGCGAGCGCCAGGCTGGACGCCATGGACAGCAGGCTCAAGGCGACCTTGGCGTGCCGCCAGCGGTCGGCCATGCCGATCAGCACCGCCGCCGTGAGCAGCGGCAGCAGCACGGGGGCGGCGATCAGGTGCGCAATGCCCAGCGGGCCCGTGGTCACAGGCCCTCCTCGCGGCCGTCGACGTGGTCGCTGTCGGTCAGCCCGCGCAGCGCGAGCAGCACCACCAGGAACAGCGCCGTGGTCGCGAAGCCGATGACGATGGCGGTGAGCACCAGCGACTGCGGCATGGGGTCGGTGTAATTCTCCAGGTTGGCCGGCAGGCCGACCTGCACGATCGGCTCCCGGTCGACGGACAGGCTGCCCACGCTGAAGATGAACAGGTTGATCGCGTACGACAGCAGCGACAGCCCGATCAGCACCTGGAAGGTGCGCGGGCGCAGCGTGAGCCACACCCCCGCGGCCACCAGCACGCCGATGCCGACGGAAATGACGATCTCCATCAGCGGCGCTCCCCGGCCGGGCGGCGGCGCGCGCGCAGCGACTGGTGCGCCAGCGCCGTCAGCATCAGCAGCGTGGAGCCGAGCACCACCGAAAACACGCCCGCGTCGAACAGCGCGGCGCTGGGCACGTGCAGCTCGCCGATGAGGGGCAGCGTGAAATGTGCGGTGTGCGTGGTGAGGAAGGGATAGCCGAGGAACAGGGAGCCCAGGCCGGTGGCGACGGCCAGGAGCAGGCCGAAGGCGATCCAGCGCGGCGGCCTGAGGTTCACGCGGTCCTCGACCCAGTCGGTGCCGCCCACCATGTACTGGGCGATGAAGGCGATCGACACCGTGAGGCCGGCGACGAAGCCCCCGCCGGGCTGGTTGTGCCCGCGCAGGAACAGGTAGAACCCGACCACCAGCGCCACCGGCAGCAGCAGCCGCACCAGCACCGCCGGCACCAGCAGGTAGCCCTGGGCCGGGTCGTCGACCTGGTGGAGCTCCTGCGGCCGCACCAGGTCGGAGCCGCCCAGCCCGGGCGCCACGGCGCGCTGCTGCGGCGGCAGGCCGATCACCTCGCGCGGCGGCCGGAAGCGCCGCAGCAGCGCGAACACGGTGATGCCGACGAGGGCCAGCACGGTGATCTCACCCAGGGTGTCGAAGGCACGGAAGTCCACCAGCATCACGTTGACCACGTTGGTCCCGCCGCCCGCCGGCAGCGCCTGCTCGATGAAGAAGGGCGAGATGCTCTGCGCCCCCGTGCGGGTGAGCAGCGCGTACGAAAGCACCGAGATCCCCGCGCCCACGAACACGGCCAGCACGAGGTCGCGCCGGCGCCGCCAGCGCGCGCGTGCCGCCGTGCGCGGATCGTCCTGCTGCAGGCGCTTGGGCAGCCAGCGCAGCCCCAGCAGGAAGAGCACCATGGTCACGGCCTCCACGGCCAGCTGCGTGAGGGCCAGGTCCGGGGCCGAGAACCAGGCGAACGTGAGGCAGACGACCAGGCCGACCACGCCCAGCAGCGCGAGCGCCACGAGCCGGTGGAACTTGGCCTGCCAGGCGGCGCCGATGGCCGCCGCCGCGCCGATCAGCCACAGCAGCACGAACTCGGGCGAGGCGGGCACGCGCGGGCGGTCGCCCCACTCCAGCGGCACCACCAGCGCCGCACCCAGCCCGGCGGCGCCGGCGACCAGCAGCATCCACAGCACCTGCACCTGCAGGTGCCGGCTGCTGGTGCGGCGCAGCGCCACGCGCGCGAAGGCGGTGAGCCGGCCCAGCAGCAGCTCGAACACGCGCTGGCCATCCACGCGCTCCAGCAGGGGTGTGGACCGCAGGGGCCGCTGCTTGAAGCGCCCGGCGAACCGGAAGTAGACGACCAGGCCGCCGGCCAGCGCCACCAGGCTCATCGCCAGCGGCGCGTTGAAGCCGTGCCAGATCGCCAGGCTGTAGACCGGCAGCGTCCCGCCCACCACCGGCAGCGCGGCGGCGGCCAGCACGTCGCCCACGGCCCACTGCGGCGCGATGCCCACCACCAGGCAGGCCAGCACCAGCAGCTCGATCGGCACGCGCATCCAGCGCACCGGCTCGTGCGGCGTGCGCGGGCAGTCGCGCGGCGGCGCGCCGAAGAACACGTCGTGGCCGAAACGCAGCGAGTACACCACCGCGAACACTCCGTAGACCGTGGCCGCCGCGGGCAGGCCGTATTCGATCCAGGGCTGCGCCTGCACGAACACGGTCTCGGCGAAGAACATCTCCTTGGACAGGAAGCCATTGAGCAGCGGCACGCCCGCCATCGCGGCACAGGCGACCATCGCGAGCTTGGCGGTCCCCGGCATGTAGGGATACAGGCCGTCGAGCTTGCGCATGTCGCGCGTGCCGGTCTCGTGGTCGATGATGCCGACGGCCATGAACAGCGAGGCCTTGAAGGTCGCGTGGTTCATCATGTGGAAGACGGCGGCGACCGCCGCCAGCGGGCTGTTGAGTCCCAGCAGCAGCGTGATCAGGCCCAGGTGGCTGATGGTGGAGTACGCGAGCAGCGCCTTCAGGTCGTTCTGGAACATCGCCGCGTAGGCGCCCAGCAAGAGCGTCGCCAGGCCGGCGCCGCCCACGATCCAGAACCAGGTGTCGGTGCCCGCGAGCACCGGCCACAGCCGGGCCATCAGGAACACGCCGGCCTTCACCATCGTCGCGGAGTGCAGGTAGGCCGACACCGGTGTGGGCGCCGCCATCGCATGCGGCAGCCAGAAATGGAAGGGGAACTGCGCGCTCTTGGTGAGCGCGCCCAGCAGCACCAGGCCCACCGCCGCGGGATACAGCGCGTGGCCACGGATCGCATCGCCGGAGTCCAGCACCACGTCGAGGTCGAGGCTGCCGGCGGCCTGGCCGATCAGCAGCATCCCGGCCAGCAGCGCCAGGCCGCCGCTGGCCGTGACCAGGAACGCCATCCGCGCGCCGCGCCGCGCGTCCTTGCGGTGGTGCCAGTAGCCGATCAGCAGGAAGGAAAACAGGCTGGTGAGTTCCCAGAACACCACCAGTTGCACGAGGTTGCCGGACAGCACGATGCCCAGCATGGACCCCATGAACCCGAGCAGCAGGGAATAGAAGCGTGCCGCCGGGTCCTCGGGCGACAGGTAGTAGCGCGCGTAGAGCACGACCAGCGCGCCGATCACGCTGACCAGCATGCCGAACATCCAGGCGAAGCCGTCCACCCGCAGCATCAGGTCCACGCCCAGCGTGGGCAGCCAGGTGATGCTTTCGCGCAGGACGCCCCCCTGCTGTACTTGCGGGAAGCGCAATGCCAGCGCCGTCGCGGCGGCGATCGCCACCGCGGCGGCGAGCAGCGACTGCTGGTTGCGAGCCCGCGTCGGGAGCACCGCGGCCACCAGGCTGCCGAGGAAAGGGAGTGCGACGATCCACCACAAGGCCATGGAGCCGGAGTGTAAAGACGAACGCGCATGGCACGCGCGGGCGCGGCGAACCAGCGCCCGCGCAGCCAGCGACGCGGGAGCGGGCAGAATGGAAATCAGGAGCACTCCATGTCACTGATTCGCCACCTGTTCACCGCGACGGACTTCTCCGATCCTTCGCGCCAGGCCGTCGACCGCGCTTTCTCGCTGGCGCGCCTGACCGGCGCGCGCTGCACCGTGCTGCACGCGCTGGGCCTCGATGCCCTGGGTCCCTTGCGCGACCTGCTGGGCGAGGAGGCCGTGCCGGTCGCGACCCGGGTGCTGGAGAACGCGCGCGCGCGGCTGCGGGAGTTCGTGGCCGTCCCCGCGCGCGACCACGGCGTGGCGCCCGAGTTGCTGGTGGAAGAGGGGCTCGCCACCTCCGTGGTGCCGCGCCGGACCGCGGAGCCCGACGCCGACCTGGTGGTGGTGGGCTCGCGCAGCGACAGCCACCTGCGCCGGCTCCTGATCGGCTCCACCACCTCGCGCCTGCTGCGCAAGAGCCTGTGTCCCGTGCTGGTGGTGCAGACCGCGTGGCAGGGGCCGTACCGCCGCGCCCTGGTGGCCGTCGACTTTTCGCCGGCCGCGGTGCTGGCGCTGCAACTGACGCGCGAGCTCGCGCCCGACGCCCACATCGAACTGCTGCACATCTTCGACGTGCCCTTCGAGGGCATGCTGCGGACCGCCGGCGTGGCGCCGGACGTGATCAACGGCTATCGCAGCCAGGCGCGCCAGCGCGCATTGCAGCAGTTGCACGAGCTGGTGGCGCAAGCGGGGCTGGACCGGGACCGGTGCACGGTGTCGGTGGAGCACGGCGACGCCGCCAGCGCGATCATCGAACACGCCAGGCACCGTCACAACGAGCTGCTGGTGATGGGAAAGCACGGCACGCACGTCACCGAGGAGCTGCTGCTGGGCAGCGTGACGCGGCGCGTGCTCGGCGAGTGCGCCGCCGATGCCCTGGTGGTGGTGGACAGGAAGCCGCCACCCCCGCAGGCATGATCGACCCTCCGGACCTTCCCGGAAATGGTGAAGAACCAAAAAAAAGCCCCGGCTCCTGGGAGCCGGGGTCAGAAGCCTTTTTGCTGTCACACATCAAGGCGCCCGCTCAGGGAGGAAAAGCGGGGAGCGGCAAGCCGCCCGGAGCTAATTTAACAGTCCCCGGCAGAGCTTTCAAGCTTAAAGTCTTAAGTTCTCTGACGGACCGGCCGGGCCATCGGGCACAATTTTCGACATGACCTTCTACGCCCCCTTTCCCCAGGGCCGCCCACGCCGGCTGCGGCGCGACGCGTTCACGCGCAACCTCGTTCGTGAGCACGCGGTCACTCCCAGCGACCTGATCTATCCGGTGTTCGTGCTGGACGGCCAGAAGCAGCGACAGGCGGTGCCCTCCATGCCCGGCGTGGAGCGCCTGAGCCTGGACCAGCTGCTGCCGGTGGCCGAGGAGTGCATGAAGCTGGGGGTGCCGGCGATGGCGCTGTTCCCGGTGATCGACCCGAAGCTGAAGACCCCGGACGGGCGCGAAGCCTTCAATCCCGAAGGCCTGGTGCCGCGCGTGGTGCGGGGACTGAAGAAGGAATTCCCCGAGCTGGGCGTGATGACCGACGTCGCGCTGGACCCGTTCACCAGCCACGGCCAGGACGGCCTGCTGGACGAGACCGGCTACATCCTGAACGACGAAACGGTGGAGGTGCTGGTGAAGCAGGCGCTCAACCAGGCGCAGGCCGGCGTCGACATCGTCGCTCCCTCCGACATGATGGACGGCCGCATCGGCGCGATCCGCAATGCCCTGGAGCAGGACAAGCACATCCACACGCGCATCATGGCGTACAGCGCCAAGTACGCGAGCGCTTTCTACGGCCCGTTCCGCGATGCGGTCGGTTCCGCCGCCAACCTGGGCAAGAGCAACAAGAAGGTCTACCAGATGGACCCGGGCAATTCGGACGAGGCGCTGCGCGAAGTGGCGATGGACCTGGCCGAGGGCGCGGACATGGTGATGGTCAAGCCGGGCATGCCTTACCTGGACATTGTGCGGCGCGTGAAGGACGAGTTCCGCGTGCCCACCTTCGCCTACCAGGTGTCGGGCGAGTACGCGATGCTCAAGGCGGCCGCGGCCAACGGCTGGCTCGACCACGACCTGGTGATGATGGAAAGCCTGCTCGCCTTCAAGCGCGCCGGCGCCGATGGCGTGCTGACCTATTTCGCCCTCGACGCCGCCCGCATGGCGCGGGCCTGAGGCAGGCCGCGTGCAGATCGTCGAGTTCGGCGCCGGCACGCTGCGCTTCCTGGAGCAGGCGCCGCCGAAGGTGCCCGAAGGCGGCTTCGTCTGGATCTACCTGGAGCGCGAGGAGCTGCAGTCGGCACTGCCGCAACTGCAGCAGGCCGCGCAGAACCTGGGCGGCTCGGCGATCCTCGACCTGCACCTGAAGGACCTGGGCAACCGCTCGCACCCCTCGCACTACGACTACACCTCGGTCTACGACCTGGTGATCTTCCGCCGGCTGGCCACCGAGGACGAGGTGCGCATCGAGCTCGGCGACGAGGACGACACCGGCGAGGCGGACCGGCCGCTGGCCACCTTCGGTCGCATCCGCACCCGTGCCATCGGCTTCGCCGTGTTCGACCGCTTGCTGATCAGCGTGCACCCCGGGGGCTGCCAGGCCGCGCGCACCTTCATCCAGCGCTACCTCGGCGAAGTCGTGCAGAGCGAAGGCGTGACGGCGGTCGCGCGCACGCGCCTGCCCGGCAGCCCGGCGGACCTGATGCTGCGCGTGATCAACATGATGGTGGACAGCTACCTGGAACTGCGCAAGGTGCTGAACGCCGAGCTGGACCACTGGCAGCACGCCCTGCTGGGGGCGCGCAGCCGCGCCGCCGACTGGGGCGCGCTGATGTCGGCGCGCAATGCACTGCACACGCTGGAAGACCTGTGCGAGGAGCAGAACGACGCCATGCAGGAATGGCTGGACGGCCAGCAGGAGCAGCCCGCGCCCTGGATGACGCAGGCCGAACGCGACGGCCTCATGGCCCGCGCGCGCGACGTGGTGGAACACATCGAGCGCGTGGTGCACCACGTGCGCCGCATGGAGCACGGCGCGGAGACGGCGGTGCAGATCCACTTTTCCGCGCTCGGCCATCGCACCAACGAGATCATGCGCACGCTCACCGCGCTGACCGCCATCTTCCTGCCGCTGAACCTGATCGCCGGCGTGTTCGGCATGAACTTCGAGTTCGTGCCGCTGATCCACGCGGCCACCGGCTTCTGGTGGACGCTGGGCATGATGGGCCTGATCGCGGTCGGCCTGGGCGTGGTGTTCTGGCGCAAGCGCTACCTGGCGCGCACGCGGTGATCGGGGTCGGCACCGCCGGGTGGAGCCTGCCGCGCGCCGTGCAAGACGACTTCGGCGAGGGCGGCAGCCATCTCGCGCGCTATGCCACGCGCTTTCCGGTGGCGGAGATCAACTCCTCGTTCCACCGGCCGCACCAGCGTTCGATGTACGAAAAGTGGGCGGTGGCCGTGCCGGAGGGCTTCCGCTTCTGCGCCAAGCTGCCGAAACCCATCACGCACGAGCGCAGGCTGGCCGGTTGCGAGGAGCTGCTGGGCGACTTCCTCGCCCAGGCCGGCGGACTGGGCGACAAGCTCGCCTGCCTGCTGGTCCAGCTGCCGCCGAGCTTCGCGTTCGAGGAGGCCGTCGCCGCGCCCTTCCTCGAACTGCTGCGCGAGCGCTTCGCCGGTGCGCTGGCGCTGGAGCCGCGCCACGCTTCCTGGTTCGAACCGCAGGCCGACGGCCTGCTGCGCGACCTGCAGATCGCCCGCGTGCTGGCCGACCCGGTGCGGCACGATGCGGGGCGCTGGCCGGGCGGCTGGACGGAACGGGTGTACCTGCGGCTGCACGGTTCGCCGCGGGTCTACTACTCCTCCTACGAACCCGAAGTGCTGCGCGCACTCGCGGACCGCATGCGGATCGCCGCGCGCGAAGGCGCCGAAATCTGGTGCATCTTCGACAACACCGCCTCCGGCGCCGCGGCCGGCAATGCGCTGGACCTGCTGCGGCTGCTAGAAGAAGGGCGCTGACAGCTTCTCGGCGGCGAACACGCGCTGCACCGCCGGCCGCTCGCTCATGCGCTGCAGGTAGGGCCCGAGATGGGCACGCTCGCGCGCCTTGCCTTGCGGGAAGTTGCGCGTCCAGCGGCACAGCGTGAACACGTAGGCATCGAGCGCGCTGTATTCCTGGCCGAACACCCAGGGTCCGCCGTTCTGCGCGACCAGCGCATCGAGCTGGTCCAGCAGGCCGCCGACCTTCTCCTGCGCCTTCGCCTTCACTTCGGCCGCGCCTTCGGCGTTGCCTTCCCTGACCCAGCGCTCGGGATAGAAGTAGACGATCAGCGTGGCCTGCAGCGTGTTCGTGCACCACATCAGCCACTTGTAGAAGTGGGCCCGCGCCTGGGTGCCGATGTCCGGCGCCAGCCGCGCGGCCGGGTGGGTGTCGCACAGGTGCAGCACGATCGCCGCCGTCTCGTACAACACGAAGTCGCCGTCGGTCAGAACCGGGATCAGGCCGTTGGGATTGAGCTTCAGGTAGGCCGGCTCCTTGTGCCGGTTCTGCGAGCGGTCCACCAGCACGCGCCAGTAGGGCACGCCCAGCTCCTCCAGCACGATGTGCGGGATCATCGCCGCCGTGCTGGGGTAGTAATGCAACTGGATCATTGATTTCCTCCCCCAGGATTGTCCGCTACGCGGACTGCTCCTCCCCCCTCCGCAAGCGCAGGGGGCGAGCGCCTTCGGGCGGCCGTGCGGCGCTCATGGTTGCCTGAGTCCGAAGAGCGATGCGCCGTTGTCCCAGGCAATGCGCCGCGCCACGTCCGGCGGCAGGTCGCCCAGCCAGGTGCGGTAGCCTTTCATCGTGGCGTCGTAGTACTGCCAGCGCTGGTTGATCCAGGTGTCGGAGCCGACCACGAAGCGCGTGGGGTACTTCAGGAGCAGCTGCCGCCATTCCGGGCACAGCTTGCCGCCTTCGCAGGTGAGCCCCGGCCGGTAGGAGAGCTCGCCGACCAGCCGCGGGTACTTCGCCATCAGCTGGTCGACCCGCGCGACCGGCGCGCCGCCGATGCCGGTGTGCGCCCAGATCAGCCGCACCCTGGCGCCCTTCGACGGCGTCGCGGCCATCAGCAGGTCGACGGCCTCGTCGTCCACGTGCGCCAGCACGGCGAGGTCCTTCTCCTCGGCCAGCGCCATCAGCTTGCGCGCCACCGGAGCGTTCGCGTTGGCCGACTCGTACAGGTGGAACTCGCCCAGGCCGCGGTAGGGACCGGCCGCGGTACCGCGCGCCAGTTCGGCCTGAACCATCTCGTAGATGCTCTCGTCGCGGAACCAGCCCGTGTAGTCCGCGCGGTTGCGGTACAGCCGCACGAACGGCACCACCGTCACGCCCGCCTGCCGCGTCTGCGGTGCCTGCGCGAGCGACCGGGTGCCGTCGTTCGGCCGCGAGTTGGCGATGATCGCGCGCACGCCGTTGCGCTGCATGCGCGCGAGCACGTCGGCCAGCGGGTGCGGGCCCTCGCTGCCGTTGAAGGCTTCCTCGTTGTAGTGCAGGTGCGCGTCGAACAGGGGGCCGCTGTAGTCGGCGGCCGTGGCCGCCGTGGCCGCCGTGGCCGCGAACGCCGCAAGGGCCAGCCAGCGCCGCATCAGCCGACGTGCTTCGCGAAGAACGCCAGCGTGCGCTCGCGCGCGAGCCTGGCCGCCTCCGCGTTCCAGGAGCCGCGCTGGTCGCAATTGAAGCCGTGGTTGGCGTGGTACACGTGCACCTCCACCTCGGGGTGCGCCTTCTTGAACGCCTCGACGCTGTCCAGCGGGATCCAGTGGTCCTGGTCGCCGAAGTGCGCCAGCACCGGGCACTTCGGCTTGCGCGCGATCTCGTCGGGCGTGGTCACGCCGCCGCCGTAGTAGGGCACCGCGGCGCTCAGGCCGTCGAGCGCGCAGGCCGAGCGCCAGGTCAGCAGGCCGCCGTAGCAGAAACCGACGATGCCGACCTTGCCGGCCTGCGACGCGTGCTGAATGGCGGCCTGGATGTCCTGCATCACGCCGGGCGCGGGCAGCGCTTCGACCGCGCTCTTGAGCGCCATGCCGGCGGTCATGTCGTCCTGTTCGTAGCCGAGCTCGACGTCCGGCTTCACGCGGTGGAAGATCGCCGGCGCCACGGCCAGGTAGCCATCGGCCGCGTAGCCGTCGGCCACCGAGCGGATGTGCGAGTTCACGCCGAAGATCTCCTGGATCACGACGATCCCGCCCCTGGCCTTGCCCTTCGGTTGCGCCACGTAGGCGGGAATGGCTTTGCCGTCGGCAGCCTTGAGGTCTGTGAATTGGCCCACGTACAGGTCTCCTGGTTGAATGCAGGGGGCGAGCTTCCCTCATCCGGGCTGGCGGCGTCAATCCGGGGCTTTTGTTCTAATCGGTGCTGGCCGCAGCGCGGCCGTGGAGGGAATCCCGTGGACGAAGTTCTGTTGGTCACCGGCGGCAGCCGGGGGATCGGCGCCGCGACGGCGGTGCTGGCCGCGCGCAAGGGTTTCGCGGTGGCGGTGAATTACACGCGCAACGCGGCCGCGGCCGAAGCGGTGGTGCACGCGATCCGCGCCGCGGGCGGCCAGGCCCTCGCGCTGCAGGGCGACGTCGCCGACGAGGCGCAGGTGCTCCAGCTCTTTCGCGAAGTGGACGACAAGCTGGGCCGCCTCACCGCCCTGGTGAACAACGCGGGCATCGTCGACCGCACCTCGCGCGTCGAGGACATGAGCGTCGAGCGCCTCAAGCGCATGATGGACGTCAACGTGATCGGCAGCATCGTCTGCGCGCGCGAGGCCATCAAGCGCATGAGCACGCGCCACGGCGGCAAGGGCGGCGCGATCGTCAACGTGTCGAGCGCCGCCGCCCGCCTGGGCGCGCCCGGCCAGTACGTCGACTACGCCGCGTCCAAGGGCGCGATCGACGCCTTCACCATCGGCCTGGCCAAGGAAGTCGCGGCCGAAGGCATCCGCGTCAACGCGGTCCGCCCCGGCCTGATCGAGACCGACATCCACGCCTCCGGCGGCCTGCCGAACCGCGTGCGCGAGCTCGCGCACCAGGTGCCGATGCAGCGCGGCGGCAGCGCCGAGGAAGTGGCCCAGGCCATCGTCTGGCTGCTGTCGCCCGAGGCGAGCTACACGACCATGTCGCTGATCGAAGTGTCCGGGGGCCGCTGATGGCGATCACGATCTACTGGGAAGACCTGCAGCCCGGCTCGGTGCGCGAGCTGGGCACCACCTCGGTGAGCGCCGCCGAGATCAAGGAGTTCGCGGGCAAGTACGACCCGCAGCCCTTCCACCTCGACGAGGAGGCCGGCCGCCGCTCCCTGTTCGGCGGCCTGTGCGCCAGCGGCTGGCAGACCTGCGCGCTGGCGATGCGCCTGACCGTGGACCACATGCTGAAGGACTCCTCCAGCCTGGGCTCGCCGGGACTGGAAAGCCTGAAGTGGCTCAAGCCGGTGTTTCCCGGCGACCGGCTTTCGCTGCGGCACACCATCCTGGAGTCGCGCGCGCTGCGCAAGCGCCCCGACACCGGCATGGTCCGCTCGCGCTGGGAGCTGTTCAACCAGGACGGCGTCAAGGTGCTCGAGATGGACGGCTACGGCTTCTTCGGCCGGCGCCATGCCGCGACCCCCGAGGAGCTGGCGCAGCTGGACGCGCAACGCGCGGCCGCCTGATGGAGTTCAAGCCGCTGATCACGCTGCTGGCCATCGTCAACCCGCCGGCGATCATCCCCTTCTTCATCTACTACACGCAGGGGTTCTCGCCGGCGCAGCGGCGGCACACCGTGGTGGTCGCGTCGATCACGACCTTCGTGGTGATCGCGGCCTGCGCGCTGCTGGGCATCCGCATCCTCGAGTTCTTCGGCATCTCGCTGGCCAGTTTCCAGGTGGGCGGGGGCATGCTGCTGCTCACCAGCGCGCTGAACATGCTCAACGCCAAGCCGGCCGAAGCCAAGCCCTCCAGCAACGAGATGGAAGCCGGCGCGGAGAAGGCGGCCATGGGCAACAGCATCGCGGTCGTGCCGCTGACGATCCCGCTGCTGACCGGCCCGGCCACCATGTCCACGGTGGTGATCTACGCCGACCGCGCCCACAACGCGCTGGAACTCGCCACGCTGGTGGCCTACGGCGTGGTGATCGCGCTGGTGACGGCGGTGAGCTTCGCCCTGGCGCACCCGATCGCGCGGGTGCTGGGGCAGACCGGCATCAACGTGCTGACCCGGCTGATGGGGCTGATCCTCGCCGCGCTGGCCGTGGAGGTGATGGCCGAGGGCCTGGGCAAGCTGTTTCCCATCCTGGGGCGCGTGGCCGGCTGACGGCGCTGTGCCGAGGCGTCCGTTGCCGGCCTACCTGGCGATGGCGTCCCGATCGGCCGCGGCGATGCGGCCACCACCCGCGGGGACCGCGCGCTTGAGCAGGGACGGGCGCACCTCGGTGGCCGCGCCCGACTTCAGCACCCCCGGGATGTCCTTGCGCTCGTCGACGACCTCCACCCGCGTGATCGCGTTGAAGTCGTTGCGGTGGAAGCGCAGCGTGCCGATGTAGACCGCCCTGGCGCCGGCGGGCACGTCGAAGTAGTAGCCCCCGGGAAACCAGAGCTTCTCGTTCTTCAGGCCGTCGAGGAAGGTCAGGCCGCCGTTCAGGTAGGTCCGCTGCCGCGGCATCTTCACCATGAAGGGCGTGCCCCAGTCGGCCTCCAGGCTGCTCTGGAACTCGGAGGCCCGCACCTGGCCCGTGTGCACCGGCTTGAAGGCGGGGCCGGTCGCCATCCAGATGCGGAACATGCGCTTTTCGCCGATCACGTTCCAGTGCGACTTCTGCTCGCCGGGTTCGAGCGGCGGCACCAGTTCCATCTTGCCGATCACCACCACTTCGCCCTCGGCGGCCTTCAGGTCGGTCGCCTGTGGCAGTGCCTGCGGAACCGCGCAGGCCTGCAGCAGCAGGAGCGGGAACAGGAGTGCGAGCAGCTTGTTCATCACATGCGCGCCAGTTCACGCTTGATGCGTTCCACGATGATCGGCGTTTCCTTCGTTTCATCGTCCTTCAGGATCTCCTCCAGCATCTCGCGCCGGCTGGGGGCGTTGGTCGCCGGCTGCACCTGGAACTTCGATTCCTCCAGCCAGCCGGTCTTGTGGTTCTTCATCTTGTACGCGCCGAGGTGGTAGACGCCCGGGGCCTTGATGACCAGCGCGCCCACTTCGTCGCCCTGCTTGCCGAAGTTGTAGGTGTAGAGGGTGTTGCTGCACAGGATGCCCAGGCAGGACTGGCCCTTGATGGTGTCCAGCTTGTGCGACCCGTTGGGCAGGGCCATCGACCAGAACAGGATGCCGTCCTTGAACTTCCTGAGGCCCGTCGTGTAGTAGGGCGAGTCGGTCTTGGGGCGGTACTGCTGGATGTAGATCGAACTGACGTGGTTGATCTCGATGTCCTTGATGTCGACCCACCCGTAGGCGAGCGAGCGGTTCTCGAAATCGGTCACCTTCTCGATGCTGGAGCAGGCGGTGAGCAGGGCGAGCGCCAGGAGCGCCGCGGCGCGCTGGAGAATCTGCATGGGGTCCCTCGGTCGGCTTGTTGTTGGTGGGGCTGATTACAGGCGAGCGGGGCCCGGGCGCCGTGCGGCGCGCGGCACGGGTGCGGCGGCCGGCGGACGAGCGTGGCCCCGGGGCGGGACGAGCGGCGGCGGTGTGTACGTGAAAAATTACAGTGCTGGCCGCCCTTGCGCCCACCCGCGGAACGGACGGGTCGGCAAGGGACTACGCCCTGCCCCGCTTGAAACTGACAAGAACTCCCTTATCATTAGCACTCGTTGGAGCTGAGTGCTAACAGCCGAGCTGTCTCCGGCACCCCTCCACGCGAGTTAATGAGCGCTGACTTTGTTGGCGCTTTCTGGTTCCACCCTGTATCCATTGAAGGAGATGCAATGAAGCTTCGCCCCCTGCACGACCGTGTGATCGTCAAGCGCCTCGAGCAAGAAACCAAGACGGCCTCGGGCATCGTGATCCCGGACAACGCCGCCGAGAAGCCGGACCAGGGCGAGATCCTGGCCGTGGGCCCCGGTCGCAAGAACGACAAGGGCGAGGTCATCGCGCTGAACGTCAAGGTCGGTGACCGCGTCCTGTTCGGCAAGTACTCCGGCCAGACCGTCAAGGTCGATGGCGACGAGCTGCTGGTCATGAAGGAAGACGACCTGTTCGCCGTGGTCGAGGGCGCCCCCGCCTCCGGCCTCAAGAAGGTCGCTTAAGTCTTCCCCCGAATTCATCTCACAGAGGTAACAGACAAATGGCAGCAAAAGACGTAATTTTCGGCGCCGACGCGCGTCACCGCATGGTCGAAGGCGTGAACATCCTGGCCAACGCGGTCAAGGTCACGCTCGGCCCCAAGGGCCGCAACGTGGTGCTCGAGCGCTCCTTCGGCGCCCCCACCGTGACCAAGGACGGCGTGTCCGTGGCCAAGGAAATCGAGCTGAAGGACAAGCTGCAGAACATGGGCGCGCAGATGGTCAAGGAAGTCGCTTCCAAGACCAGCGACATCGCCGGTGACGGCACCACCACCGCGACGGTGCTGGCCCAGTCCATCGTCCGCGAAGGCATGAAGTACGTGGCCGCCGGCATGAACCCGATGGACCTCAAGCGCGGCATCGACAAGGCCGTGCTGGCCCTGACGGAGCAGCTGAAGAAGGCCTCCAAGGCGACGACCACCAGCAAGGAAATCGCGCAGGTCGGCTCCATCTCCGCCAACTCCGACGCCTCCATCGGCGACATCATCGCCAAGGCGATGGACAAGGTCGGCAAGGAAGGCGTGATCACCGTCGAAGACGGCAAGAGCCTGGAAAACGAACTCGACATCGTCGAAGGCATGCAGTTCGACCGCGGCTACCTGTCGCCCTACTTCATCAACAACCCGGAAAAGCAGTCCGCGCTGCTCGACAACCCCTTCGTGCTGCTGTACGACAAGAAGGTCTCGAGCATCCGTGACCTGCTGCCCGTGCTGGAGCAGGTCGCCAAGGCATCGCGCCCGCTGCTGATCATCGCGGAAGAAGTCGAAGGCGAAGCGCTGGCGACGCTGGTGGTCAACACCATCCGCGGCATCCTGAAGGTCGTGGCCGTCAAGGCGCCGGGCTTCGGCGACCGCCGCAAGGCCATGCTGGAAGACATCGCCATCCTGACCGGCGGCAAGGTGATTTCGGAAGAAGTCGGCCTGACGCTCGAGAAGGTGACGCTGGCCGACCTGGGCCAGGCCAAGCGCATCGAAGTGGGCAAGGAAAACACCACCATCATCGACGGCGCCGGTGCCGCTGCCGACATCGAAGCGCGCGTCAAGCAGGTGCGCGTGCAGATCGAGGAAGCCACCTCCGACTACGACCGTGAGAAGCTGCAAGAGCGCGTGGCCAAGCTGGCCGGCGGCGTTGCCGTGATCAAGGTCGGTGCCGCGACCGAAGTGGAAATGAAGGAAAAGAAGGCCCGCGTGGAAGACGCGCTGCACGCCACCCGCGCTGCCGTGGAAGAAGGCATCGTGGCCGGCGGTGGCGTGGCCCTGCTGCGTGCCCGCCAGGCGGCCGGCACGATCAAGGGTGACAACCCCGACCAGGACGCCGGCGTCAAGCTGGTCCTGAAGGCGGTCGAGTCGCCCCTGCGCGAGATCGTGGCCAACGCCGGTGGCGAGCCGTCCGTGGTGGTCAATGCCGTGCTGAACGGCAAGGGCAACTACGGCTTCAACGCCGCCAACGACACCTATGGCGACATGATCGAGATGGGCATCCTGGACCCGACCAAGGTGACCCGCACCGCGCTGCAGAACGCCGCGTCGGTCGCGTCCCTGATGCTGACCACGGAAGCCATGGTCGCCGAAGCGCCGAAGGACGAAGCTCCTGCCGGCATGGGCGGCGGCATGGGTGGCGGCATGGGCGGCATGGGCGGCATGGACATGTAATGTCCGCTGCCTGAAGGCTGGCCTTCAAGCACGAGAAGCCGCGGCGAGAGCCGCGGCTTTTTTCATGGGCTAAACAAACTGCGCCGGGTGCGGATGTATGGGCGTGACCACCATCGATCCGCGCAGCCCCCTCGCCGCCGCGCTGCAGGCGCAGCTCGCCCGCGTGGGCGGGCGGGCGCGGGCGCAAGCACCCGCAAAGGCGGCCGGCGCGAGCCAGACTGCGCGCGCAGGCAGCAGCATGGCCGCGCGCGTCGGTGCGATCGGCCCGCACGACCCGGATCGACGCCGCAAGGCGGTGCGCATCTACCTCGAATCGGAGCTGGCGCGCGAATTCGGCGCCGGCCTGCTCATCGACCCGTCCCTGGCGCAGCTGCTCGACGCGGTGCAGCAGCACATGCAGGAAGACAGCGAAACGGCAGCCGCGGTGGAGGCGCTCGGCGAGCTGCTGCTGGCCGGCCGCGCGGGCTGAGCCGCCTCAGTCGTGCAGGTTCCAGTCGGCCAGCTTGCCCGAGGGCGTCAGCGGCAGCGCCTCGCCCAGGCGGATCGCCTTGGGGCGCTCCGGGGTGGTGAGTTCGCGGTCCACCCACCGCTGCAGTTCGGCCAGCAGGGCCGGCGACGCGCCCTGCGCACCCTTGGCGACCACGAAGGCCTTCAGCCGCGTGCCCTCTTCCGGCCGCATCAGCCGCACGGCGGCGTCCTCCACGGCGGGGTGGCGCCGCAGCACCTCGCGCACGCGCGCGGGGAAGACGTTGATGCCGCCCACCTGCACGGCGTCGTCATGGCGCGCGCCGACGCGGAAGTGCCGCTCGCCCGCCGGAATCAGGGCGTCGGGCAGCGCGGCGGCCTGCTCGCCGCCTTCGGGCAGCGTGCGCAGCAGCCAGTGGGGATTGGCGCCGTCGAAGCGCCAATGGGGAAAGAGCTCGTAGGCCTCCTCGTGCGACTGGCGCGCGCCGATGCCGGCCGTCTCCGAAGCGCCATACACCTGCACCAGGCGCGCGAGCCGCGCGTCGCGCAGTTGCCGCGCCACCTCGTCGGGACAGGGCGCCGTCGACGTCACGCCGACCACGTCGGGCGGCAGCGCGGGGACGGTGCGGGCCACGGCACGCCAGAACTCGGGATGGCCGATCACCAGGTCACCGGGCTGTGCGCCCCGCGCCAGCCAGGCCGGCGTGCTGCCCCGCAGGTCCTGCACGGCATCCGCCGGAACGCCCAGCTCGCGCGGCAGCAGCACCGTGAACAGGAAGCCGTAGATGTGGTGGGCCGGCACCGCCGCCAGCACGCGCCGCCGCCCCGCGAACAGCGTTGCCAGGTGGCGCGTCTCCTGGTGCAGCCCGGCGAGCGGGTGCAGGCAGGGCTTGGGCGTGCCGGTGCTGCCGGAGGTGCGGAAGGTCAGCGTCTCGCTGAAGCGCTCCAGGCCCGTGCGCGCGATGTCCACCCACTCGCCCAGGGTGCGGCGCGCGAGCAGGTAGTCCTCGATGCCCGAGGCGTGCAGGTGCAGCGCCTCGGCCAGCGCGGTCGCCACCGTCACCAGCTCCAGCGAGTCGACGCCCAGGTCGGCGTCGAGCCGCAATGCGTCGCTCCACAACTGCACGTGCGGCAGCGAAGCGCGCCGGTGCCGCGCCAGTTCGTCGGCCAGCAGGTCGGCGACGAAGCGCCGCAGCGCCGCGCGCGGCTCCCACCAGGGGCGCGTCACAGGCGCTTGACGAAGATCCAGAAGGAGTCGTCGGCGATCGCCTTCTTCATGTGGATCTTCACCTTGGTCGGGCTCATGTTGTAGTCGAACACGTACTCGAACATGGTGTTCAGGTCGCCCTTGCGCACGCCCGCGTCGAACACGCCCTTGAAGGTGGGCGTGCTGGTGCAGGGCGCGACGTCGCGGAAGAAGTTCTTGCCGATCACGGCCTTCTGGTCGCGGCCGGTGATGCTCGCTTCGGCGGCGTTGTACTGCAGGATGTTGCCCTTGCCGTCGAGCTGCACCGCGCCGAACGCGAGCTGGTCCACCTCGCGGGCGGTGAGCTTCGCCAGGGCGTTCTCGATGTCTTCCTTGCCGAATCCGACGATGTTCAGGGAGCCTGCCACTTGCGTTCCTTGTAGTAGTACAAGCAAGTGAGTTTATGTAAGAGACGGTTTCCGGGCCGACCTTTGGTCGGCGTCGCGGCACCGTTCGCGCCTCAAAAGCGCTCTTGCGGGCCCAGGTAACGCCATTGCCCCAGGGGCAGCTGGCCCAGGGCGACCCGGCCGATGCGCACCCGCTTGAGGCCAACCACCTTCAATCCCACCAGTTCGCACATGCGGCGGATCTGCCGCTTCCTGCCCTCGGTGAGCACGAAGCGCAGCTGCTCGGGGTTCTGCCAGTCCACCTTCGCCGGCTTCAGCGGCTGCCCGTCCAGGGTCAGGCCATGCCGCAGGCGCTCCAGCTGCGAGGGCGGGAACTTCGCCTGCACGTCGGTGCTGACCGAGCCGAAGCCCACCCGCACCAGGTATTCCTTCTCCACGCCGGAGTCCTCGCCGATCAGCTGGCGGGCCACGCGCCCGTCCTGCGTCAGCACCAGCAGCCCGGTGGAATCGATGTCCAGCCGGCCGGCCGGCGCGAGGCCCCTGAGCTGCGACGGAGCGAAGCGGTGCGGCGAGGTGTCGCCGTTCCAGCGGTTGCGCCCCTGCACCAGCACCACGGCCGGCTCGTGGCCATCCTCGGCCTGCCCGCTCACGTAGCCGACCGGCTTGTGCAGCAGGATGGTGACC
Source organism: Ramlibacter sp. (assembly GCA_022844525.1). Classification (GTDB taxonomy): domain Bacteria; phylum Pseudomonadota; class Gammaproteobacteria; order Burkholderiales; family Burkholderiaceae_C; genus Ramlibacter. The sequence continues at coordinate 31,150 of JALHLO010000001.1, read as the reverse complement.
TGCTCGCGCTGGTGCCCGCGGGCGCGCGGGTCGATGTCGATGCGCGCCTGCGGCCCGACCTGCAAGCCCATGGGCGCGACCGCCCCGTCGACCTTCACCCAGCCCCTGGCGATCCAGTCGTCGGCCTCGCGGCGCGAGCACAGGCCGAGTTCGGCCATTCTCTTGTTCAGGCGGGTGGTGCCGCCGGGGGCGGCTGGTGCTTCAGGCATGGGTGCGGAGGGGGAAGGGGCTGGACCGCAGCGACTGCAGGTCCAGGATCCGCACGCCGCCGTATTCGACCCGGATGATGCCTTGTTCCTGCAGCGACGAGAGCGCCTCGTTCACCCGCTGCCGCGACAGCCCCACCAGGTAGGCCAGCTCCTGCTGCGTGATGCGCAGCACCTCGCCCACGCCGGGGAACAGCACCGGGTTGAACAGCGCGGCCAGGCTGCGCGCCACCCGCAGGTCCGGGTTGCTCATGCGGTCGATCTCGCGCGCCGCGATGAACTGCGCCAGCCGCTCGTTCAGCTGGTTCATCACGAAGCGGTTGAAGCCGATCGAGTGATCGAGCAGCCAGTGGAAGTTGTCCGCCGGCAGGCCCGCCACGATGCTGCGGCGCAGGGCCTGGATGTTGTAGCGGTAGATCTCGCGCTTGAGCACCGTGCCTTCGCCGAACCAGCCGCCCGGGGGCAGCCCGCTGAAGGTGATGGTCTGGCCCTGCGCGTTCTCGTTGCTCATCTTGAGCAGGCCCTCGATCACGCCGAACCAGTAGGTCACGGGCCGGCCGACGCGACAGACGTAGTCACCCGCCTGCGCGTCGCCCACCTTGATGTGGCGCACCGCCACTTCGCGCTCCGGCGGTTGCAGCACCGCAAGCCACGGGATGCCCGCCAGTTCCTCCGGCGTCGGGTCGCGCCGGCGCTGGTGGAGAGTGGATTCGGCGGGCATGGGAAGGGGTGGAAGCGGGACGTGCTGTTGTCGGATTCTGCGTCAGCGCGGTTGGCGGGGAACGTGCCCCAAGGCGTACCGGAGCGCGCATGACCTGCATCAAGCACCGTGCGCGATGGGGGCACGCCCTACTAGGATTATCCCTAGGAATGTCGTCGCAAAGACAGATCGACGTCAAACCCCCGCCTACATTGCGCCCCATAGCCTCGAAAGGCAAGGACAAGGTATGGAGACAACGTTCCCGCGCCTGCTGCTGCAGCACGCATCCACGCGGCCCGACGCCGCGGCGATGCGCGAGAAGGAATACGGCATCTGGCAATCGCTGTCCTGGGCGCACCTGGCCCGGATGGTGGAGCACATTGCCTGCGGCCTGCACCATGCGGGCCTGACGCGCGGCGAGCACATGGTGGTGATCGGCACCAACCGTCCGCGCCTGTACGCCACCATGCTGGCGATCCAGTCGCTCGGCGCGGTGCCGATCCCGCTGTACCAGGACGCCGCGGGCGCGGAGTGCGTCTTCCCGATCAACAACGCCGAAGTGCGCTTCGCGCTGGCCGAGGACCAGGAACAGGTCGACAAGCTGCTGGAGATCCAGCCGCAGTGCCCGCAGCTGGCCACGATCTACTACGACGACCCGCGCGGGCTGCGCAAGTACACCGACACCGGCATCGTGGCGCTCGACGAACTGGTGGCCGCGGGCGAGGTGTTCGCCCGCCAGCACCCGGAGTTCTTCCGCTCGGAGGTGAACCAGGGCCAGCCGGACGACGTTTCCTCGATGTTCTTCACCTCGGGCACCACCGGCCAGCCCAAGGGCGTGGTGCACACGCACCGCTCGCTGCTCGATCGCGCGCACGCCGGCGCGGAGTTCGACCGCCTGACCGAGAAGGAAGAAGTGCTGGCCTACATGCCGCCCGCGTGGGTGGGCCAGAACATCTTCAGCTACGCGCAGTGGCTGGCCTGCGGCTACGTCGTCAACTGCCCCGAGTCCGCCGGCACGGTGATGATCGACCTGAAGGAAATCGGGCCGACCTACTACTTCGCGCCGCCCCGGATCTTCGAGGGGCTGCTGACCAGCGTGATGATCCGCATGGAAGACGCCAGCGCGATCAAGCGCAGGATGTTCCACGCCTTCATGGACGTGGCGCGTCGCGTCGGCCCCGCCCTCATGGACGGCAAGCCCGTGACCGCGGCGGACCGCGTGAAGTACGCGATCGGCAACTTCATGGTGTACGGGCCGCTGCGCAACAACCTGGGCATGTCGCGCGTGCGCGTGGCCTACACCGCCGGCGAGGCGATCGGCCCGGACCTGTTCACCTTCTACCGCGCCATCGGCATCAACTTGAAGCAGCTGTACGGCAGCACCGAGACCGCGGTGTTCGTCTGCATGCAGCCGGACAACCAGGTGCACGCCGACACGGTGGGCGTGCCCTGCCGCGACGTGGAGATCCGGCTGACCGACCAGGGCGAGATCCTGGTGCGTTCGCCCGGCCTGCTCAAGGAGTACTACAAGAACCCGCAGGCCACGGCCGAAGTGAAGGACGGCGAAGGCTGGTACCACACGGGCGACGCCGGCTTCCTGGACGCGCAGGGCCACCTGAAGATCATCGACCGCGCCAAGGACGTGGGCCGCCTGGCCGACGGTTCCATGTTCGCGCCCAAGTACATCGAGAACAAGCTCAAGTTCTTCCCCCACATCAAGGAAGCGGTGGCGATGGGCGACCAGCGCGACATGGTCACCGCCATGGTGAACATCGACTTCGAGGCGGTGGGCAACTGGGCGGAAAAGCGCAACCTGCCTTACGCGGGCTACACCGACCTGGCGCAGAAGCCCGAGGTGTACCAGCTGGTCAAGGAGTGCATCGAGAAGGTGAACGCGGACCTGGCGGCCGACGACAAGCTCGCCGGCAGCCAGATCCACCGCTTCCTGGTCCTGCACAAGGAGCTGGATGCCGACGACGGCGAGCTCACGCGCACCAACAAGGTCCGCCGCGGCTTCATCGCCGAGAAGTACGGCGTGCTGGTGGACGCGCTGTACGACGGCCGCCCGGAGCAGTACATCGAGACCCAGGTGAAGTTCGAGGACGGGCGCACCGGCATGGTCAGCGCCACGCTGAAGATCGAGGACGTGCGGACCTATCCCCCCATGAGGGCTGCGGCATGAAGATCATGAGAGATCCCAACCACTCCGGCATCACCGCGGCGCCCGCCACGCCCGACGAGACCAGCACGGGCCGCCGCTTCGGCGACGTGATCCTCGACGTGCGCAACATCTCGCTGGCCTTCGGCGGCGTCAAGGCGCTGACGGACATCTCCTTCGACGTGCGCGAGCACGAGGTGCGCGCCATCATCGGCCCCAACGGCGCCGGCAAGAGCTCGATGCTCAACTGCATCAACGGCGTGTACCAGCCGCAGCACGGCAGCATCACCTTCCGCGGCAAGACCTTCGACCACATGAAGAGCCGGCAGGTCGCGGAGATGGGCATCGCCCGCACCTTCCAGAACCTCGCGCTGTTCAAGGGCATGAGCGTGCTGGACAACATCATGACCGGCCGCAACCTCCGCATCAGGAGCAACCTGTTCCTGCAGGCGCTGCGCATCGGCCCGGCCGAGCGCGAGGAGAACCGGCACCGCGAGTTCGTCGAGAGGATCATCGACTTCCTGGAGATCCAGGCCTACCGCAAGACGCCCGTCGGCCAGCTGCCCTACGGCCTGCAGAAGCGCGTGGACCTGGGCCGCGCGCTGGCGATGGAGCCGCAGGTGCTGCTGCTGGACGAACCCATGGCCGGCATGAACCTGGAAGAGAAGCAGGACATGTGCCGCTTCATCCTGGACGTGAACGACGAGTTCGGCACCACGGTGGTCCTGATCGAGCACGACATGGGCGTGGTGATGGACATCTCCGACCGCGTGGTGGTGCTCGATTACGGCAAGAAGATCGGCGACGGCTCGCCGGACGAAGTGCGCGAGAACCCGGAAGTGATCCGCGCCTACCTCGGCACTTCGCACTGACAGGGACACCATGGGCTTTTTCCTCGAAATCCTGCTCGGCGGCCTGATGGCCGGCATGCTCTATTCGCTGGTGGCGCTCGGCTTCGTGCTGATCTTCAAGGCCTCCGGCGTCTTCAACTTCGCGCAGGGCGCGATGGTGCTGTTCGCCGCGCTGGCGATGGCGCGCTTCGCCGAATGGATCCCGGCCTGGACCGGCATCTCGAATCCCTTCTTCGCCAACGCCAGCGCCTTCGTGATCGCCGGCGTGATCATGTTCGGCGTGGCCTGGCTGATCGAGCGCCTGGTGCTGCGCCACCTGGTGAACCAGGAAGCCGCCACGCTGCTGATGGCCACGCTGGGCATCACCTACTTCCTGGAAGGCGTGGGCCAGACGATCTTCGGCAGCAACATCTACAAGATCGACATCGGCATGCCCAAGGACCCGGTGATCGCCTTCGAGTCCACCTTCCCGGGCGGCATCCTGATCAACAAGGAAGACCTGATCGCGGCGATCATCGCCGCGGCCCTGGTCGCCCTGCTGTCCGTGTTCTTCCAGAAGACCTCCACCGGCCGCGCCCTGCGCGCGGTGGCCGACGACCACCAGGCCGCGCAGTCGATCGGCATCCCGCTCAATCGCATGTGGGTCGTGGTGTGGTGCGTGGCCGGCGTCGTGGCGCTGGTGGCGGGAATGATCTGGGGCAGCAAGCTGGGCGTGCAGTTCTCGCTGTCCACCGTGGCGCTGCGCGCGCTGCCGGTGGTGATCCTGGGCGGCCTCACCTCGGTGCCGGGCGCCATCATCGGCGGCCTGATCATCGGCGTGGGCGAGAAGATGTCCGAGGTCTATCTCGGCCCCATGGTCGGCGGCGGCATCGAGATCTGGTTCGCCTACGTGCTGGCCCTGGGCTTCCTGCTGGTCCGGCCGCAGGGGCTGTTCGGCGAAAAAATCATCGATCGCGTGTAAGGGACAACGAACATGCTTTACCGCGAAAACGGCCAGTTCAAGACCAGCTACCGCAGCGACACGCAGATCTTCCCGATCCTGCAGGACCGGTGGGCGGTGCTGGCGATCCTGCTGGTCGCCTTCTTCCTGGTGCCGGCGATCGCCAGCGACTACATGTTCCGCGCGATCCTGATCCCCTTCGTGATCATGGCGCTGGCGGCGCTGGGCGTGAACATCCTGGTGGGCTACTGCGGCCAGATCTCGCTCGGCTCGGGGGCCTTCATGGCGGTGGGTGCCTACGGCGCCTACAACTTCTTCGTGCGCATCCCCGGCATGCCGCTGATCCCGGCGCTGATCCTCGGCGGCCTGTGCGCGACGGCCTTCGGCATCCTGTTCGGCCTGCCCAGCCTGCGCGTGCGCGGCCTCTACCTGGCCGTCGCGACGCTGGCGGCGCAGTTCTTCGCCGACTGGATGTTCCTGCGCATCAAGTGGTTCACCATGGACACGCCTTCGGGCTCCGTGTCGGTGTCCAACCTGCAGGTGTTCGGCCTGCCGATCGAAAGCGCGACCGCCAAGTACCTGTTCTGCCTGCTGATCCTGGCGGTGGTGGCGCTGGCCGCGAAGAACCTGGTGCGCAGCGCGATCGGCCGGGAGTGGATGGCGATCCGCGACATGGACGTGGCGGCGGCCGTGATCGGCATCCGGCCGATGTACGCGAAGCTGAGCGCCTTCGCGGTCAGCTCCTTCATCATCGGCGTGGCCGGGGCGCTGTGGGCCTTCGTCTACCTCGGTGCCTGGGAGCCGGCGGCCTTCTCGGTGGACATGTCCTTCCGACTGCTGTTCATGGTGATCATCGGCGGCCTCGGCTCCATCATGGGCAGCTTCTTCGGCGCCGCCTTCATCGTGGTGCTGCCGATCTTCCTGAACCAGTTCCTGCCCTGGTTCGCGGCGCTGTTCGGCATCACGATTTCCACGGCGGGCGTCTCGCACGCCGAGCTGATGATCTTCGGCGCCCTGATCGTCTGGTTCCTGATCGTCGAGCCGCACGGGCTCGCCAAGCTGTGGTCCACCGGCAAGCAGAAGCTGCGCCTGTGGCCTTTCCCGCATTGATTTTTCACAAGGAGACAAGCATGAAGTTGCGCAATGGGATCCTGGCGGCCGCGGCCGTGGCCGCGGTGGTGGCGTCGGGGCTGTCGACCAGCGCTTTCGCGCAGGCGAAGGAGCAATTCATCCCGGTGCTGTCCTACCGCACCGGCCCGTACGCACCCAACGGCACGCCGTGGGCCAACGGCTACGTCGACTACATCAAGCTGGTGAATGCCAAGGGTGGCATCAACGGCGTGAAGCTGACCTTCGAGGAATGCGAGACGGGCTACGACACGGCGCGCAGCGTCGAGTGCTACGAGCGCCTCAAGAGCAAGGGCGCGTCCTTCGTGCAGCCGCTGTCCACCGGCGCCACCTTCGCGATCACCGAGAAGGCGCCCACCGACAAGATCCCGGTGGTGACCATCGGCTACGGCCGCAGCGAGAGCGCCGACGGCTCCGTGTTCAAGTGGAATTTCCCGATCGCCGGCACCTACTGGGTGGCCAGCGACGCCATCCTGCAGGCGGTGGCCAAGAAGGAAGGCGGCCTGGACAAGTTGAAGGGCAAGAAGATCGCGCTGGTCTACCACGACAGCCCCTACGGCAAGGAGCCGATCCCGCTGCTGCAGGAACGCGCGCGCATGCACGGCTTCGAGCTGACGCTGCTGCCGGTGACGGCGCCCGGCGTGGAGCAGAAGTCCACCTGGCTGCAGATCCGCCAGAACCGCCCCGACTACGTGTTCCTGTGGGGCTGGGGCGTGATGAACTCCACCGCCCTGAAGGAAGCCGTGGCCACCGGTTACGCGCGCGAGAAGATGTACGGCGTGTGGTGGGCCGGTGCCGAGCCGGACGTGAAGGACGTGGGCGACGGCGCCAAGGGCTACAACGCGGTGACCATGCAGCACGGCGCCGAGCCGCAGTCCAAGGTGGTCAAGGACATCCTGACGATGGTGCACGGCAAGGGCCAGGGCACGGGCCCGAAGGACGAAGTCGGCCAGGTGCTGTACATGCGGGGTGCGATGAGCGCCATGATCGGCATCGAAGGCATCCGCGCCGCGCAGGACCGCTTCGGCAAGGGCAAGGTGATGTCGGGTGAACAGGTCCGCTGGGGCCTGGAGAACCTGAACCTGACGCAACCCAAGCTCGACGGCCTGGGCTTCGCGGGCGTGATGCGCCCGATCAGCACCTCGTGCGTCGACCACATGGGCGCCGCCTGGGCGCGCATCCACACCTGGGACGGCAAGCAGTGGAAGTTCAGCTCCGACTGGCTGCAGGCCGACGAGCAGGTGATCCGCCCGCTGGTGAAGCAGACGGCGGCGAAGTACGCGGCGGAAAAGAAGATCACGCCCCGTACTCCCGCGGACTGCCAGTCCTGATGTGACTTGAACCTCCCTCCCCCTCCGGGGGAGGGCTGGGGTGGGGGCGCCCGGCGCGCACCTCCACCCCAGCCCTGAAGGACCCATACTCATGCAACCCACATCGACGGCCGACGCCGGCCAGAGGCCGGCTTGCGACAGTCCGTCCAAGCCTGCGCAGGCAGGCCTGGAGCCGCGGACTGTCGTCCTGAACGTCAACGGCATCGAGGTCATCTACAACCACGTGATCCTGGTGCTCAAGGGCGTGTCCCTGCAGGTGCCGGAGCGCGGCATCGTCGCCCTCCTCGGGGGCAACGGCGCGGGCAAGACCACGACGCTGCGCGCGGTGTCGAACCTGCTGGCCGGCGAGCGGGGCGAAGTGACCAAGGGATCGATCGAGCTGCGCGGCGAGCGCATCGAGAAGCTCACGCCGGCCGACCTGGTGCAGCGCGGCGTGGTGCAGGTGATGGAGGGCCGGCACTGCTTCGCCCACCTCACCATCGAGGAAAACCTGCTCACCGGCTCCTACACGCGCAGCAACCGCGCCGAAGTCGCGGCCAACCTCGAAAAGGTCTACAACTACTTCCCGCGGCTGAAGCTGCGCCGCACCTCGCAGGCGGCCTACACCTCCGGCGGCGAGCAGCAGATGTGCGCGATCGGCCGCGCGCTGATGGCCAACCCGAGCATCGTGCTGCTCGACGAGCCCTCGATGGGCCTGGCGCCGCAGATCGTCGAGGAGGTGTTCGAGATCGTGAAGGACCTGAACCTCAAGGAACAGGTCACCTTCCTGCTGGCCGAGCAGAACACCAACATGGCCCTGAAGTACGCCGACTACGGCTACATCATGGAAAGCGGCCGCATCGTCATGGACGGTCCGGCCGCCGACCTGGCCAACAACGAGGACGTCAAGGAGTTCTACCTCGGAGTGGGCAGCGGCAAGCGCAAGAGCTTCCGCGAGGTCAAGAGCTACAAGCGCCGCAAGCGCTGGTTGGCCTGAACACAGCGAGGGACAGGGAATGGACAAGCAGAATTTCGACGGCCTGGAAACGCGCGCGGCGGCCGAGCGCGAAAAGCAGTTGATGGCGGCCCTGCCGGCGCAGGTGGCGCACGCGCAGAAGGCTGCGCCGGCCTTCGGCGAGATCCTGGCCGGCGTCGATGCCGCGAAGGTCGCTTCGCGCGAGGCCCTGGCGAAGCTGCCGGTCACCCGCAAGCACGAATTGCACGAGCGGCAGAAGGCGCAGCGTGCCGCCGACGCCTTCGGCGGCTTTTCCGCGCTGGTGCGCGGCCCGGCCATGCCGCACATCTTCGCCTCGCCGGGCCCCATCTACGAACCGGAGGGCAGCACGCGCGACTACTGGCGCTGCGGCCGCGCCCTGTTCGCCGCGGGCTTCCGCTCGGGCGACCTGGTGCACAACTGCTTCAGCTACCACATGACGCCGGGTGCGTTCATCTTCGAATCGGCCGCGCACGCGGTCGGCTGCACCGTGTTCCCGGCGGGCGTCGGCCAGACCGAGCAGCAGCTGGAAGCGATCGCGGCCCTGCGCCCGGTCGGCTACACCGGCACGCCGAGCTTCCTGCGCATCCTGGTGGAGAAGGCCGCCGAAGCCGGCGTCGACATCTCCTGCATCCGCAAGGGCATGGTCGGCGGCGAGGCCTTCCCGCCGAGCCTGCGCGACTGGTTTCTGGAGCGCGGCATGGAGGTCTACCAGAGCTACGCCACCGCGGACCTGGGGCTGATCGCCTACGAGACCAGTTCGCGCCAGGGCATGGTGATCGACGAGGGCGTGATCGTCGAGATCGTGCGCCCGGGCACCGGCGACGTGGTGGCGCCCGGCGAAGTGGGCGAGGTGGTGGTGACCACGCTCAACCCCGCCTATCCCCTCATCCGCTTCGGCACCGGCGACCTGTCCGCGGTGCTGCCCGGCGAAGACCCGACGGGCCGCACCAACATGCGCATCAAGGGCTGGCTCGGGCGGGCCGACCAGACCACCAAGATCCGCGGCATGTTCGTGCATCCCGGCCAGGTGGCGGACATCGCCCGCCGCTTCCCGGAAATCGTGCGGGCGCGGCTGGTGGTGTCCGGCGAGATGGCCAACGACGTGATGACCCTCAAGGTCGAGGCGAACGCCGCGCCCCAGGGCCTGGACGCCCGCATCGGCGAGGCGGTGCGCGACGTCACCAAGCTGCGCGCGGAGGTCCAGCTGGTGCAGCCGGGCAGCCTGCCCAACGACGGCAAGGTGATCGAGGACGCGCGCAGCTACAAGTAGGCTGTCCCCGGCCCAGCTGCGGCCGGGCTGCGGCGGCTTTGCCGGCGCGACAAATTCGCACCTTCGTGATGCTGGACAATACGCGGTGGCCGCGCCGCATGCATCATCGCGCACGCGTCTTTATCATCGCGCTTCCCCCTCTGGAGTTCTCCCAATGAATAAGCTGTTCCAAGCGCTCGTTCCGCTGGCCCTCGCCGCCGCCGCCGTTTCGGCCGGCGCCCAGGATTTCCCGGGCAGCAAGCCCATCACCCTGATCGTGCCCTTCGCCGCCGGCGGCCCGACCGACCGGGTCGCCCGCGACCTGGCCGAAGCGCTGCGCAAGCCGCTGGGCGCCACCGTGGTGGTGGACAACGCCGCCGGCGCCGGCGGCTCGATCGGCGCCAACAAGGTGGCCAAGGCCCCGGCCGACGGCTACACGCTGCTGGTCCACCACATCGGCATGGCCACCATGCCCACGCTGGTGCGCAACATCCCGTTCAAGGTGGAAACCGACTTCGAATACGTCGGCATGATCAACGACGTGCCGATGACGCTGATCGGCAAGCCCTCGCTGCCGGCCAACAACTACAAGGAACTGGTCGCCTGGATCAACGCCAACAAGGGCAAGATCAACCTGGGCAACGCCGGCGTGGGCTCGGCCTCGCACCTGTGCGGCATGCTGTTCCAGAGCGCCCTGGGCGTGGACATGACCGCCGTCCCCTACAAGGGCACCGGCCCGGCCATGACCGACCTGATCGGCGGCCAGATCGACCTGATGTGCGACCAGACGACCAATACCACGGCGCAGATCGAAGGCAAGAAGGTCAAGGCCTTTGCCGTGACCTCGCCCAAGCGCCTGAGCACCGCCGCCCTGAAGGACCTGCCCACGATGCAGGAAATGGGCGTCAAGGACTTCAGCGTCAGCATCTTCCACGGCCTGTACGCGCCCAAGGGGACGCCGGCGCCGGTGCTCAAGAAGCTGAACGACGCCCTGAAGGTCGCCCTGAAGGACCCCGACTTCGTGAAGAAGCAGGAAGGCCTGGGCGCGGTGGTCGTGACCGACAAGCGCGTCGAGCCCGCCGAGCACAAGAAGTTCGTGCAGGCTGAAATCAACAAGTGGAGCCCGCTGATCAAGGCGGCCAACGTGTACGTCGAGTGAGTCCAGGCTCGCCGGCCGGCAAGGGAAGCCTCCTTCGGGAGGCTTTTTCTTTGGCATGATCGGCGGCAACAAACATTCCAAGGAGACCCCGTGCGCCGTACCGCCTCCCCCTCCCGCCGCCTGCTGCTCGCCTCGGGCGCCGCGCTGGCCGCCTGTTCGCTCGTGCCCTTCACCGCGCACGCGCAGGGCGCCTGGCCCGCCAAGCCGGTGCGCATCGTCGTGCCCTTCAACGCCGGCGGCACCACCGACATCCTGGCGCGCGCGGTCGCGCAGGAACTGACGAAGACGCTGGGCCAGTCCTTCGTGGTGGAAAACCGCGCCGGCGCGGGCGGCAACATCGGCGCCGACCTGGTCGCCAAGGCGGCGCCCGACGGCTACACGCTGCTGATGGGAACCGTGGGCACGCACGCCATCAACAAGTTCCTGTACGCGAAGATGCCCTACGACCCGCAGAAGGACTTCCAGCCGGTCACGCTGGTGGCGGGCGTGCCCAACGTGATGGTGGTCAACACGGAGAAGGCCGCGGCGCGCGGGATCAACTCCGTGCAGGACTTCATCAAGCTCGCCAAGGCCAATCCGGGCAAGCTGAACATGGCCTCCAGCGGCAACGGCACCTCGATCCACCTGGCCGGCGAGCTGTTCAAGTCCATGACCGGCGTCTACATGACGCACTTCCCCTTCACGGGCTCCAACCCCGCCCTGTTCAGCCTGCTGGCCGGCGACATGGACGTGATGTTCGACAACCTGCCGTCGGCGATGCCGCACATCAAGTCCGGCAAGCTCAAGGCGCTGGCGGTCACCAGTGCCACGCGCTCCACCGCCCTGCCCGAGGTGCCCACGGTGGAAGAGGCCGGCGGCCCCACGCTCAAGGGCTTCGAGGCCAGTTCCTGGTTCGGCCTGCTCGCCCCGGCGGGCACGCCCATGGACATCGTCAACCGCATCCAGCAGGAGACGGCGAAGGCGCTGGCCACCCCGGCGATGAAGGAACGGCTGCAGGCGCAAGGCGCGATCCCCAGCGGCAACACGCCGGCGCAGTTCGCGCAGTTCATCGACCGCGAGATGAAGAAGTGGGCGCCGGTGGTGAAGGCGTCGGGCGCCAAGGTGGATTAGTAACTGATCCGTGTGAAGAGCCGCTGGCGGATCACACGCCCCAGACGATCTCCTTGCCCGCCGCGCTGCAGCGCTTGAGCATGTCCACGAACGGCACCGCCCGCTGCCGCAGCGAGATCGCATCGAACTTCGGCGGCACCTCGCCCTTGGCCTTGGCCCCGTCGACCAGCGCCTTGTGTTCGGCTTCCTCCTGCGCGACGGCCGCTTCCAGCGCCTTGAGCGCCGCGGGCATTTCTTCGGGCAGGATGATCCCCTTGGGGCCGGCGTCCTTGCCGATGATCTCCAGCACCCGCCGGCCGTTGGGCTCGAGCATGATCAGGTCGCCCGCGGCCTTGGATTTGAACTTGTAGAGCATGGGCCGAAGTATCAGCGATACATGTGGTCGCGGGTGAAGGGATAGGCCGACTGCGCGCCGCGCAGCGTGCCCGTGCGCATGTCGCCGTCGGGGCGGGTGGCCAGGATCTGGTGCAGCGAGGTCCAGCCGCGCTCGAAGGTCATCGCGCAGCCGGCCAGGTAGAGCCGGTAGGCGCGCAGCACCGTTTCGGCGCCATCCGCGCCGTGGGTCTGCACCAGCACGGCGTGCGCTTCGTCCAGCCTTTCCTCCAGCGCATCGGACCAGGCCCACAGCGTGCGCGCGTAGTGCGGCCGCAGGTTCTCGGTGTCCACCATCTCCAGTCCGCCCACGGCCAGGTCGCGCAGCACGATGCTGGTGTGCAGCAGTTCGCCGCCGGGAAAGATGTACTTGCCGATGAAGTCGCCCATGCCGGCGCCGAGCTGCCCGGGCTCGATGCTGCCGGCGGTGATGCCATGGTTCATCGCCAGCCCGCCGGGCACCAGCAGGCGGCGCATCTTGGCGAAGTAGCCGGCCATGTTCACCTGGCCGACGTGCTCGAACATGCCCACCGAGGCGATCTTGTCGTAGGGCACGTCTTCCGGCAGGTCGCGGTAGTCGAGCAGCAGCATCTTCACGCGCCCCTGCAGGCCCTTGCGCGCGATCAGCTCGTTGACGTGCGCATGCTGGTTGCGCGACAGCGTGATGCCGGTGGCGTTCACGCCGTAGTGCTCCGCCGCCCACAGCAGCAGGCCGCCCCAGCCGGCGCCGATGTCGAGGAAGCGCTCGCCCGGCTGCAGCATGAGCTTGCGGCAGATGTGGTCCAGCTTCGCTTCCTGCGCCTGCGCGAGCGTCATGTCCGCGTCGCGGAAGTAGGCGCACGAATAGACCCGGCGCGGATCGAGCCACAGCGCGTAGAAGTCGTCGGAGACGTCGTAGTGGAAGCGGACCTGCTCGGCGTCCTTCTGCGGCGTGTGGGAGGCCAGCGACTTGGCACGGCGCAGCATCTGCGTCCACCAGCTGGTGTCGCTGGCCACCGGGCTCCCCGGCAGCAGGCCCGCCGCCGCCGCCATCACGTCGCGCATGCGGCCTTCGATGCGCACGCGGCGCTCGACGTAGTCCTCGGCGATCTTGCCGATCTGGCCGGCGGCGAAGGTGGCCAGCCCCGACCAGTCCTGGAACTCCAGCCGTACCGGCGCGTCCGGCGGGCCCAGGCGCCGCATTCCCGGCAGACCCAGCGCCACCGGCACCGGCAGTTCGGAGAGTTGGGATTCCAGCTTCTGCAGCAGGGGTTCCATGCCCAAATTCTTGGCGACGCCTGCCAGCCCGTCAACAACCCGGCTGTAGGACGGATTCCCTTCACGGCGGCCGGGCCGCGAAGCTTGCGGCCCAATTGATTCATACCTAAACTATTTAGGCCCAACCAAAGGATTTCCCATGGACATCGAAGCGCGCGCCCACAGCGAGCACCCCGAGGCGCTGCGCCTGTGGCTGCGCCTGCTGACCTGCACCCAGCTGGTGGAAAAGCAGGTGCGCTCGCTGCTGCGGGAGCGTTTCGACACCACCCTGCCCCGCTTCGACCTGATGGCGCAGCTCGAACGCGCGCCCGAGGGGCTGAAGATGAACGAGCTGTCCCGCCGCATGATGGTGACGGGCGGCAACGTCACCGGCATCACCGACCAGCTGGTGAGCGAAGGACTGGTCGAGCGCATCGACGTGGAAGGCGACCGCCGCGCCTACCGCGTGCGCCTGACGCCCAAGGGACGCAAGCTGTTCCACGACATGGCCCGCCAGCACGAGGGCTGGATCGTGGAGGCCTTCTCCGCCCTGAGCGACAAGGAGATCGCCACCCTGCACAAGCTGCTGGGCAAGGTGAAGGAACAGGCGGCGAACCCACGCCAGGAGACTGCCGCATGAGAGCACCGATCGCCTCGGCCCAGGTCGACCGCTTCGTGCACGACCGCCTGCCGCCGCGCGGGCAGTGGCCCGCGCTGCGCTACGACCTGCCGGAGCTGCGGTTGCCGCCGCAGGTGAACCTGGTGGCCGAACTGCTGGACCGCGCCGGCGAGAAGGGATGGGGCGCACGCCCGATGCTGCGCTCGCCGGGCCGCACGCTCACCTATGCCCAGGCACGCGAGGAAGTGGACCGCATGTGCCGGGTGCTGGTCGAGGAGCTCGGCATGCTCTCCGGGCATCGCGTGCTGCTGCGCGGGGGCAACTCCATCGGCATGGCGCTCGCCTGGCTGGCGGTGGTCAAGGCCGGGGGCATCGCCGTGGCCACCATGCCGCTGCTGCGCGCGCGCGAGCTCGGCGACATCATCGACAAGGCGCAGCCGGCGCTGGCGCTGTGCGACGCGAAGCTGCTGGACGAGCTGGAACTCGCGCGCAAGGAGCGCCCGCTGCTGCGGACCGTGGTGCGCTTCAATGCGGACGACGGGGGCGATTCGCTGGAGTCGCGCGCGGCGCACAAGGGCCCGGGCTTCACCGCCTGCCCCACCGCCGCCGACGACATCGCGCTGCTCGCCTTCACCTCCGGCACCACCGGCAAGCCCAAGGCCGCCGTGCACACCCACCGCGACGTGCTGGCCGCCTGCGAGGCCTGGCCGCGCCACGTGCTGCGCGCCACGCCCGAGGACATCGTGGTCGGCAGCCCGCCGCTGGCCTTCACCTTCGGCCTCGGCGGCCTGCTGGTGTTCCCCATGTGGGCCGGCTGTTCGGTCTATTTCCCCGACGGCCCGTACACGCCGGAGAACATGGTGCGCACGATCCGGGACGTGGGCGCCACCATCTGCTACACCGCGCCCACCTTCTACCGCCAGGCCGCGCCGTTCGCGCGCGAACTCGGCATCGGCAGGCTGCGCATCTGCGTCAGCGCCGGCGAGGGCCTGCCGGACGCCACCCGCCAGCTCTGGAAGGAGGCCACCGGCATCGAGATGCTGGACGGCATCGGCGCCACCGAGATGTTCCACATCTTCATCTCGTCGGCCGGCGCGGACGTGCGGCGCGGCGCCGTCGGCAAGGTGGTGCCCGGCTACAGCGCCAAGGTGGTCGACGACGAGGGCAACGAGGTGCCGCGAGGCACCATCGGCAAGCTGGCCGTGATCGGCCCCAGCGGCTGCAAGTACCTGGACGACCCCCGCCAGGCGAACTACGTCAGGGACGGCTGGAACTACCCCGGCGACGCCTTCCTGCAGGACGCCGACGGCTACTTCTTCTACCAGGCGCGCGCCGACGACATGATCATCACCTCCGGCTACAACGTCGGCGGCCCGGAGGTCGAGGACGCGTTGCTGAAGCACCCCGCGGTCGCCGAATGCGGCGTCATCGGCAAGCCGGACGAGGAGCGCGGGATGATCGTGAAGGCCTTCTGCGTGCTCAAGCCGGGGCACCAGGGCGATGCCGCGATGGCGCGCGCGCTGCAGGACCACGTGAAGGCCACCATCGCGCCCTTCAAGTACCCGCGCGAGATCGAGTTCGTCGCCGCCCTGCCGCGCACCGAGACCGGCAAGCTGCAACGCTTCCGGCTGCGGCAGCTGTAGGAGTCCGAGCGGACCTACGTGCCTATTGCAGCTTGCGGTCTTCCGCGGTCGCTTCCCGGATCGCCTGCGGCTCCAGGTCTTCCGCCGACCGGTTCAGGCGCACGAAGACTCCCCAGCAGGCGAGCAGGAGCGCCGCCGAGGCAACGAGCGCGGCCGCATGGATCATGTGCGTCGGGTTCTCGCGCAGCGCCTTGAGGGTGGCCACCAGCCCCTCGATGACGAGGGCGACCACCAGCACCACGAGGAAGCGCGAGAGGAAGCGGCGCACGCGCGTGGGCGCGCTCACCTGCACGTTGCGCACCACCTCCTCCTCCACGATGGTCTGGGCGATCTGCAGGGCGACCACACCGGCCGTCAGCACGCCAATGGCGTTGACGATCGCCTGCGCGCTGTCGAGGTCCAGGCCCCCGACGGCCGCGCTCCACGCCGCGCGCGTGGCGATGACGGCCAGCACGAGGGCTGCCAGCGCGAACAGCGCCGCCATCGCCCCGTACAGGAACGAGAAGCCGGCGAGGACGGATTTCATCGCCACATCACCCGCCGAGTTCCTTCACGCGGTCGGAGTTGCTGCTGCTGCGGCTGCCTTTCAGGTGCATCTCCACGTCGGCGACCTTGTCGCCGACCGCCTGCACCGCCTCGCGCAGCTGCTCGGGCGTCGCATCGAGTTTCTTCGCCCATTGCGCGGTGGCTTGTTCGTCGTTGAGGTCGATGCGATCGGGTTGCACGCCCGGCTGGCTGGCCATGGTTCGTTCTCCTGGTTAGGGCATCCAGCAAGCTACCCCAGCCGCGGCCGCGGCCGTGTAGGCCGCCGCCGCGCGCGCATTCCTTGCGGCCGGGCTGCGCCCGTATCATCCCGCCATGCCCGCATATGCATTCGAGGCACTGGACGCCGAAGGCGCCACCCAGAAGGGCGTGGTCGAGGCCGACACGGCCCGGGCCGCGCGCGGGCTGCTGCGCGGCCGCGGCCTGGTGCCGCTGGCGGTGCGGCCGGTCGCTTCCGAGGACGCGGGCGGCGCGGGCGCGGTGGGCCGGATGCCGTTCCGGCGCGCGGTGTTCGGCGCCACCGGCCTGGCGATCTGGACCCGCCAGCTGGCCGGCCTGGTCGGCTCCGGCCTCACGCTGGAACGCGCGCTGACCGCGCTGGCCGACGAGGCCGAGAACGAGCAGCAGCACCACCTGATCGCCGCGCTGCGCGCGGAGGTGAACGCGGGCTCCCCCTTCGCCAAGGCGCTGGCGCGCTTTCCGCGCGAGTTCTCCGACATCTACATCGCGGTGGTCGGCGCGGGCGAACAGAGCGGGCACCTGGGGGTCGTGCTGGAGCGCCTGGCCGACGACCTGGAGGAGCGGCAGGCGCTCAACGCCAAGCTGATGGCGGCGACGCTCTATCCCGCCATCGTCACCGTGGCGGCGATCGCGATCGTGCTGCTGCTCATGACCTACGTGGTGCCGCAGGTGGCCAACGTGTTCGCCGGCAGCAAGCGGGCGCTGCCCCTGCTGACGGTGGTCATGCTGGCCTTCAGCGCCTTCGTGCGCAGCTGGGGCATCGCGCTGCTGGTCGTGCTCGCGGCGGGCGTCGGGCTGTTGCGGCTGGCGCTGCGCAACCCGGCCTTCCGCGAGCGCTTCGACGCCGGCTGGCTCAAGCTGCCGCTGGTCGGGCGGCTGGCCCGCGGCTACAACGCGGCGCGCTTCGCCGGCACGCTGGCGATGCTGGCCGGGGCCGGCGTTCCCATCCTGAAGGCGCTGCAGGCGGCCGCCGAGACGCTGGGCAACCGCGCGATGCGCGCCGACGCGCTCGACGCCCTGGTGCTGGTGCGCGAGGGCGCGCCGCTGGCCTCCGCGCTGGCGCAGAAGAAGCGCTTCCCCGGCCTGCTGGGCATGTTCGCGCGGCTGGGCGAGCAGACCGGGCAATTACCTTCCATGCTGCAGCGGGCGGCCAGGCAGCTGTCGGCGGAAGTGCAGCGGCGCGCGCTGCAGATGGCGACCTTGCTGGAGCCGCTGCTGATCGTCGGCATGGGCCTGGTGGTCATGCTGATCGTGCTGGCGGTGCTGCTGCCCATCATCCAGCTCAACCAGTGGGTACGATAGGACCATGTCTTCGGTCTCCCTGGACGACAAGCTGGTGGTGGCGATCTCCTCGCGGGCGCTGTTCGACTTCGAGGAGGAGAACCGCGTCTTCGAAAGCGGCGACGCGGCCGGCTACATGCAGCTGCAGCTGCAGCGGCTGGACCAGCCGGCGGCGCCCGGCATCGCCTTCTCGCTGATCCGCAAGCTGCTGGCCTTCAACGACACCACTTCGCAGCGGGTCGAGGTGGTGGTGCTCTCGCGCAACGACCCGGTCTCGGGCATGCGCGTGTTCCGCTCGGCCAAGGCGAACCACATCCACCTGCAGCGCGGCGTGTTCACCCAGGGGCGCTCGCCCTTCGGCTACCTGCGGCCGCTGCGCGCGCACCTGTTCCTGTCGGCCAACGCGGACGACGTGCGGCAGGCGCTGGCCGCGGGATTTCCGGCCGCGCGCGTGCTGACCGAATCGGTGCTGGCCAGCGCGAACTACCCGAATGAAGTGCGGATCGCCTTCGACGGCGACGCGGTGCTGTTCTCCGACGAGGCGGAGCAGGTGTTCCAGGCCCGCGGGCTGGAGGCCTTCCAGGAGCACGAATCGAGCAAGGCGACGCAGCCCCTGCCCGGCGGCCCGTTCAAGCCGCTGCTCACCGCCCTGCACCGGCTGCAGCAGGCCTCCAATCCGCAGATGCGCATCCGCACCGCGCTGGTCACCGCGCGCAGCGCCCCGGCGCACGAGCGGGCCATCCGCACGCTGATGGACTGGAAGATCAACGTCGACGAGGCCATGTTCCTGGGCGGCCTGCCCAAGGGCGAGTTCCTGCGCGAGTTCGAGCCGGATTTCTTCTTCGACGACCAGACGCGGCATGTGGCGCATGCGGCGCTGCATGTGCCGTCGGGGCATGTCTCGGCCGGCATCGCGAACTTGCCGGTGTAGCTGCAGCGTCGCGGTTCGCCTGCGGGCTCACCACGACCTACAGGGACACACCTCGTAGGTCGGTGGTGAGCCCGCAGGCGAACCGCGACAAGCGTCACCGCGGCCCGCGTGCTTCGCGGCGCGCGATCCACAGCGTCGACGCACAGATCACGATGCCTCCGATGATGGTCGAGCGGCTCGGCGAGTCGCCGAACCAGATCCACCCGATCAGCGTCGCCCACACCAGGTCCAGGAACTTGAGCGACTGCGTCGCCGAGATGTCCGCCGCCGCATAGGAGCGCGTCAGGCAGTAGTGCGCCGTGCTCCCCAGCAGCCCGCACAGCAGGCACAGCAGCCACTGCGTGGCCGTGGGGTTCTGCCAGTGCCACAGCGCCAGCGGCAGGCTCAGCAGCGTGACGGTGATCGACTGCCAGGCCACGATCACCTCGGGCCGCTCGTAGCGGGTGAGCGCCTTGGTGATCAGGAAGGACGCGGCGAACACCGGCGAGGACGCCAGCATCACCAGGTTGTAGACGCCGGCGCCGCCGGACAGCTTGGGCGCCACCACGATCAGCACGCCGGCAAAGCCGATCGCCGCGGCCAGCCAGCGCTCCCAGCGCATCGGCTCCTTGAACAGCAGCACCGCGCCCAGCATGATGAAGATCGGGCCGGTGAAGCCGATCGCGGTGACGTCCGCGATGGTGATGTGCGGCAGCGCGATGAACCACAGGCACAGCCCCACCGTGTGCACGCCGCCGCGGGCGAACTGGCCGCCGATGTTTCTCGGGCGGTACGCCGCCAGGCCGGCGCGCGCCATCAGCGGCAGCATGACGGCCAGCCCCATCAGGTAGCGCAGGAACTGCGTCTCGAAGATGTCCAGCGTGAGCGAGACGGCCCGCATGATCGAGTTGAGCACCACGAACAGCAGGCCGGCGGTGCCGGACCAGAGCAGCGCCCGCACGTTGCTGTCCAGGCGCTCCACGCGGCGCTGCGCGACGCTCGCGTGGCGCGCGAGCAGATTGCGGCGGCGCCCTGCGGGAGTGGATCCGGTCTCCATCGGAGCAGCCACTATAGGGGCTGCCGCCAAAGCAGTACCAAAGTGGACGCCTGACACCGCGGCGACTGCAAGGTCGTTCGCCCGCGCCTACGATGCACGGGTCTTCAGGGCGGGGTGAGATTCCCCACCGGCGGTAGGCCGCGCGAGTGGCGAGCCCGCGAGCGCCCGGGGCTGCGCAAGCCGCCCCGGGGTCAGCAGACCCAGTCCGATGCTGGGGCCGACGGTATTGCAGGTTGTCCGCAGCCTGCTCAGTCCGGATGAAAGAAGATTCGCGCCGGCTTGCCGGGCGCGATGTGCATGCGCCTGCCCGCCAGGGCCGGCGCGCGCGTTCTTTGCCGCCTTGAAGCGTTTTTGTTCCACCGACAGGAGCGTTTCATGACCACCGCAACCCTCACCGAATCCGGCGCCGTCGCGCTGAGCCCCCTCCCCGAAGTGCTGGCGCGCCTGCGCGCCGGCGAACCCGTGCTCGTGCTGGACGACGCCGGCCGCGAGAACGAGGCCGACCTGATCGTCGCCGCGGACCGCATCACGCCGGCCACGATGGCATTGCTGATCCGCGAGGGCAGCGGCATCGTGTGCCTGTGCATCCGTCCGGAGCGCGCCAGCGCCCTGAAGCTGCGGCCGATGGTGGAGACCAACCGCTCCCGCTACGCGACCGCCTTCACCCAGTCCATCGAAGCCGCGTTCGGCGTGAGCACCGGCGTGTCGGCCGCCGACCGGGTGCAGACCATCCAGTGCGCGCTGCGCTCCACGCTGGAACGCAGCGAGATCGTCAGCCCGGGGCACGTCTTTCCGCTGATCGCGCGGGCCGGTGGCGTGCTGGAACGCCAAGGCCATACCGAGGCGGCCGTCGACCTGGCGGAACTGGCCGGGTGCCAGCCGGCGGGGGTGTTGTGCGAGCTGATGAATCCCGACGGGAGCATGGCGCGGGGGGCACAGGTGGCCCGCTTCGCCGAACAGCACGGGCTTGTCTGCACCACCGTGGACGCGGTGCGGGGGTTCCGGCTGGCCAGGTAGGTCGTGGTGAGCCCGCAGGCTAACCGCGACT
>JALHLO010000001.1:0-10383 GCA_022844525.1 Ramlibacter sp. | reverse complement strand
GGGGGGGGGGGGGGGGTGCCGCCCCCCCCACGACCTACGGGTACGGGCCTACGAGGTCTTGACGACGATCCGTCCGCGCACCTGGCCCGCCATCAATCTCTGCGCCGCTGCCACCGCCTCGTCCAGCCCGATCTCCGTCGTCATCGACTCCAGCAGCTTCGCATCGAGGTCGCGGGCCAGCCGCGCCCACGCCTCCTCGCGCCGCGCCATGGGCGCCATCACGCTGTCGACGCCGAGCAGCGCGATGCCGCGCAGGATGAAGGGCGCGACCGTCGCCGGGAAGTCCATGCCCTGCGCCAGCCCGCACGCAGCCACCGCGCCGCCGTAGCGCGTCTGCGCGCAGGCATTGGCCAGCGTGTGGCTGCCCACGGCGTCCACCACCGCGGCCCAGCGTTCCTTTTGCAGCGGCTTGCCCGGCGCGGCGAGCTCCCCGCGGTCGATCACCGATGCCGCGCCCAGCGCCTTCAGGTAGTCCGCCTCGGCCGCCTTGCCGGTGGCCGCGACCACCTTGTGCCCCAGCTTCGCCAGCAGCGCGACCGCCACCGAGCCGACCCCGCCGGTGGCGCCGGTCACCAGCACTTCGCCGTCGCCGGCGCGCACGCCATGCCGCTCCAGCGCCAGCACGCACAGCATCGCCGTGTAGCCGGCCGTCCCGATCGCCATGGCCTGCCGCGCACTGAAGGCCTGCGGGCGGCGCACCAGCCATTGCGACTTCAGGCGCGCCTTGCCGGCCAGGCAGCCCTTGTGGGTCTCGCCGACGCCGAAGCCGTTGAGCACCACGGCGTCGCCCGCCTTCCACTGCGGGGAGCCGCTCTCCACCACGGTGCCCGAGCCGTCGATGCCGGCCACCATGGGCCAGCTGCGCACCACCGGCGAGCGGTTGGTGATGGCCAGCGCGTCCTTGTAGTTGAGGGTGGAGTACTCCACCGCCACGGTGACGTCGCCTTCCGGCAGGAAGCCGTCGTCCACTTCGCGCACGGCGGCGCGGAATTCGGGTTCCTTCTCCAGGACCAGGGCCTTGAACATGGTTTGCTCCTCCTTGCAATCACGCGACGTGCCGCTGCAGCACCTTCACCAGTTGCGCGCTGGTGTTGCGCAGCCGCTGGGCGAGCAGCTGCGTCAGTTTCACCAGCAGCTTGGCGCCGATGTCGGGGCGCGCCTTGATCAATCGTGCCACGGCTTCACGGTCGAGGACAGCGGCTTCGACCTCGCCCAGCGCCCAGCAGCTCGCGTAGCGCGGCTCGCCATCGAACATCGACATCTCGCCCAGCACGGTCCCGGGCCGCAGCACCGCCAGCCGCGTGTTGTCGCCGCGTTCCTCGTGGTTGGCATCGGGGCCGATGCGCTTGCCCACGTCCACCGTGCCGCGCAGCAGCATCATCATCCAGTCGTTGACGTCGCCCTCGCGAATCAGCATGTCGCCCGGCTTGGCGCGCACGTGCAGCATCAGCGAACCCAGCACGTCCACTTCCTGCGCCGTGAAGTCCTGCAGCAGCACGCTGTGCTCCATCAGGCCCGGCCACCGCGACAGCCGTTCGCAACAGCCGACCACCTCCAGGCCCGTGGCCCGGATCTGTTCCTCCAGCGACGGCGTGCTCATGGCCTCAGCGCTGCTGCAGCCAGCCGGCGATGTCCCGCGCCGCCGCGTCGGTGGCCGCGGTCAGCGCGCGTACGCCGCCGGCCGCGTCGGCGCTGGGCGCCGGACGCTGCACGTTGAAGCTGCGCTGCGCCACCAGGCGTTCGCCGCCGGCGGTGTTTTCCAGCAGCGTGCAGCGCAGGCGCACCACGCCCTTGCTGTCGGTCGCGGAGTCGAACAGCTGGCTGAACTCCTCCAGTTCCACGCGCAGCACCGGCGGCGGATTGCCGCCGCGCCGCGACATGGCCGCCGCGGCGTCCGCGTCCAGCACCGCGCGGTCCTGCCCCAGCACGTCGCGCAGGCGCTGCCGCAGCAGCTCCGCGGGCGGCGCGCTCCAGCGCGCATAGGCATAGGGCCGCAGCTGGTGCGGATCGTCGTAGCCCAGGCGGTACAGCAAGGCCGTGGTCTCGAGGATGCCGCTGACTTCCACCTCCTGCAGCACCAGGGCGCCGCGGCTGGTGGCGGCGCTCGCCTGCGCCGGCGCGCCCGGGCCGAAGTCGTACATGGCCGGGCGCACGGGCTTGTCCGGCAATG
Source organism: Ramlibacter sp. (assembly GCA_022844525.1). Classification (GTDB taxonomy): domain Bacteria; phylum Pseudomonadota; class Gammaproteobacteria; order Burkholderiales; family Burkholderiaceae_C; genus Ramlibacter. The sequence goes on along the minus strand of JALHLO010000001.1, from coordinate 8,213 downwards.
CCTTGCAGCCCGCCAGCGCGAGTGCTGCCGCCAGGGCCAGCCAGCCGCGCCTCATCGCCCCGCTCCGGGAGCGCGGAAGCCGGGTTCGCCGGGGCCGGGTTGGACCGGGCCATCGCCATAGATCAGCATCTGGGGATTCTCGGTGAGTTCGTTGACCGCGCGGGTGAGGGTTCGGGCGGCCTTGCTCGTGTCGTCGGTCGCGCGGTTGAAGCGGGGCAGCGTGCCGGCGCTGAAGCTCTCGGCCGCCTGGGCGAGCGCATCGGTGCCGTCCGATACGCGGTCGAGCGGCCCGCCGGGCGCGTTCAGCCGCCTGGCCGTCTGGCCGAATTCGGCGGCCGCGGCGCCGACCAGGTCGACGGTCTTCTGCGTACCGCGCAGCGCGATCGTGGCCTCCGCCAGCGCCGGGTCGAGCCGGTTCTTCAGCGTGTTGTCCACCCGCGTGACCAGCACATTGGTGTTGTTCGCCGCCTGGCTGATGCTCTCCAGCGCCGCCGCGACGCGCTGCTGGTTCGGGTCGCCCAGCAGCGTGTTGACGCGCTCGGTCACCTCCTGCACCCGGTCGAGGATGACCTCGCCTTTTTCCTCCAGGCGCGCCAGCAGGCCGGGGCGCAGCGGGATGCGCGGCGGGACTTCGTCGTTGGGCTGCAGGCGCGGCGCCGGCCGGCCCTCGTCGGACAGCTGGATGAAGGCCAGGCCGGTGACGCCCTGGTAGCTCAGGGTGGCGAAGGTCTCGCGCGTGAGCGGCGTGTCGCGGTCGACCTCCAGGCGCACCAGCACGTTGCCGACCTGCTTGGGATCGAAGCCGATCTCCTTGACCTTGCCGACGTCGACGCCGCGAAAGCGCACCGGCGCCTGCTCCTGCAGGCCGGTGACCGTTTCCTTGGTCGAGATCTCGTAGCGGTCGCGCACACCGGTGTCGCGCGTGAGCCAGGCGGCCAGTCCCAGCACCAGCGCGGTCAGGACCGCGACGAAGATGCCGGCGGCCATGGCATGGGCCTTGTTTTCCATGGCGTGTTCCTAAGCCTTTCTCATGTCTAGATCGCGAACGGGTATTCGCGCAGCAACTCCATCGCCCGCTGGCCGCGTTCCCCCAGGAAGAAGTCCTCGACGAAGGGATGCTGGAAAGCGATCACCTCCTTGGGGCGGCCGGTGACGATCACCCGCTGGTCGGCCAGCACGGCGATGCGCGTCGACAGTTCGAACAGCGTGTCCAGGTCGTGCGTGACCATGATCACCGTCAGCGCCAGGTCGCGGTGCAGCGAGCGCAGCAGGTTCACGAAGCCGTCCGAACTGTCCGGGTCCAGGCCGGCCGTGGGCTCGTCCAGCAGCAGCAGCGGCGGGTCCATGATCAGGGCGCGCGCGAGGGCGGCGCGCTTGATCATGCCGCCCGAGAGCTCGGACGGCATCTTCTCGGCGTCGGCGGCCTTCAGCCCCACCATCTGCAGCTTCACCAGGGCCGCTTCCTCGATCAGCCGCTGCGGCAGCGTCTTGAGTTCGCGCAACGGGAAGGCGACGTTCTCCAGCACGTTGAAGGCCGAGAACAGCGCGCCGTGCTGGAACAGCATGCCGATGCGGCCGGAAGCACCGTGGCGCGACAGCGTCTGCAGCGACTGGCCCATGATGCGCACCTCGCCCGCCGCGGGCCGCTCCAGCCCGAGGATCTGCCGCAGCAGCACGGTCTTGCCCGAGCCCGAGCCACCCACGATCGACAGCACTTCGCCCGGCTGCACCGTGAGGTCCAGGTCCTTGTGGATCACCAGCCGGCGGTCCGGCAGGTCGAAGGCGGACGTCAGCTTGCGGATTTCGACGATCGGTGCCGCCATCACATCCCGACGTTGCTGAAAAGGACGGCGAACAGCGCATCCACCAGGATCACCACCGTGATCGCCGTGACCACGGAGGCGGTGGTGCCCTGCCCCAGGCTCTCGGTGTTCGGCTGCACGCGCAGGCCGAAGTGGCAGCCGATCAGCGCGATCAGGATGCCGAACACCACCGACTTCGACATCCCCAGGATCAGGTTGGGCAGGCTCACCGCGGCGGGCAGCGCCTTGATGAAGAACATGGGGCTGATGCCCAGCGACAGGTCGGCCGCGACCATGCCGCCGATCAGGGCCGCGATGGTGGTCCAGCCGCTGATCAGCGGCATGGCGATCGACAGCGCCATCGCGCGCGGCATCACCAGCCGGTAGGTGTGCGAGATGCCCATCACGCGCATGGCATCGAGTTCGTCGGTCACCCGCATGACGCCGATCTGCGCCGTGATCGCCGAACCGGAGCGGCCCGCGATCAGGATGGCCGCCAGCATGGGGCCGAGCTCGCGCACCAGCGCGATGCCCAGGATGTCCACGATGTAGGCATCGGCGCCGAACTGCCGCAGCTGCTGCGACGTGAGGTAGGCCAGCACGATGCCGATGAGGCCGCCCACCAGCGCGGTGATCGGCAGCGCGGTGGCGCCGATGCGGTACAGGTGGCCGGAGAAGTCGCGCCACGGCGCCTGGTGCGGTGCGCGTGCCAGTTGCCGCAGGTCCAGCGTCAGCTGCCCGACGAGCCGGACGAAACCCTTGACGTGGCCGAGGAACTCCAGCAGCGCCGCGCCGAAGGCGAGATAAAGCGCCCAAAGTCCGCGCCTTGCCTTGCGCGGCGGCCGCTTGGTGAACTGGGCCACCCGCTCCAGGATGGCGCGTTGCGGCGGCAGCAGCTCCACCTGTTCCGGCCAGCGCTGGCCCCAGTGGTCCCACAGCAGCTGCGCGCCGACGTGGTCCAGCTGGCTCGCCTGGCGCAGGTCCCAGAGCTGGCGGCCGTCGCGCGGCAGCAGGCGCTGCAGCTCCCGGAACACGCGCGGCCGGCCGAACTGCGCGGCCGTCCATTCGCCCAGCAGCCGGATGGCCCGGTGCTCCGGCGAGGGCTCCTGTTCGATGCGGGGCGTGGTGTCGGTCATGGCTCAAAAAGGGGCCGACCATCGTAACGGCAGAGTCTGACCCTGTCCTGTAGGAGAACGGCCCAGCCGCGGGCGCCGGGTATAACGCGGGCGGAAGGAGATCGCGCGATGACAACGAACCCGGCCGAACTGGGGGTGGAGCGCCGTGGCGGCGTGCTGTGGCTGACCATCCAGCGCGAGGAGCGGCGCAATGCCATGAGCCATGGCGTGCTGGCCGCGATGGGCGAGGCGCTGGCCCAGGCACAGTCGGATCGCGAGCTGCGGGCCATCGTGGTCACGGGCGCCGGGCAGAAGGCCTTCTGCGCCGGGGCGGACCTGCAGAATGCGCAGGCCTTCACCACCGACTATTCCGACCCCACCGGCCACTTCGCCCGCTTGCTGCGGCTGGCCCGGGCCAGCCACCTGCCGCTGGTGGCGCGCGTCAACGGCGCCTGCATGGCCGGCGGCATGGGCCTGCTGGCCATGTGCGACCTGGCGGTGGCGGCGCCCCACGCCGTGTTCGGCCTGCCGGAAGTGAAGGTGGGCGTGTTCCCGGCGCAGGTGCTCACCGTGCTGCAGCACCTGATCCCGCGGCGGCGGCTGGCCGAGCTGTGCATCACCGGCGAGAGCATCACGAGCGAGCAGGCGCTGGCCATGGGGCTGGTGAACTACGTCGACGAAGACCTGGACGGCAAGCTCGACTGGCTGCTGCAGCGCATCCTGGACAAGTCGCCCGCCGCCATCCGGCGCGGCGTCTACACCATGAAGGCGATCGAGACCATGGCCTTCGAGGAGTCGATGGCCTTCACCGAAAGCCAGATCGCGCTGTTCACGCTGACCGAGGATGCGAAGGAGGGCCAGGCCGCCTTCCAGCAGAAGCGCCCGCCGCAATGGAAGGGACGCTGAAGATGGACAAGGTCGTGCGCATCGGCGGCGCTTCCGGCTTCTGGGGGGACAGCAGCGTGGGCGCGCCGCAGCTGGTGGCACGCGGCAACCTCGACTACCTGGTGTTCGACTACCTGGCCGAACTGACCATGTCCATCCTGGCGGCGGCCCGGGCGAAGAAACCGGAACTCGGCTACGCCACCGACTTCGTCGACGTGACCATGAAGGCCATCGTGCGCGAGGTGGCGCGCAAGGGCATCCGCGTGATCAGCAACGCCGGCGGCGTGAACCCGCAGGCCTGCGCGCAGGCGCTGGCGGCGCTGGCGGCGGAACAGGCCGTGCCGCTGAAGATCGCGGTGGTGACCGGCGACGACGTGCTGCCGCTGCTGCCGCAACTGCGCGAACAGGGCGTGGGCGAGCTGCAGACCGGCGCGCCGATGCCGGAGCGCCTGCTCACCGCCAACGCCTACCTGGGGGCGCTGCCGATCCGCGCGGCGCTGGATGCGGGCGCGCAGGTGGTGATCACCGGTCGCTGCGTGGACAGCGCGGTGACGCTCGGCGCGCTGATGCACGCCTTCGACTGGCGCGAGGACGACTACGACCGCCTCGCGCAGGGCAGCCTGGCCGGCCACATCATCGAGTGCGGCTGCCAGGCCACGGGCGGGCTGCACACCGACTGGGAGGCGGTGCCCGACTGGCCCCACATCGGCTATCCGGTCATCGAGTGCCAGGCCGACGGCAGCTTCGTGGTCGGCAAGCCCAACGACACCGGCGGGCTGGTCAACACCGCCGTGGTCGCCGAGCAGATGCTGTACGAGATCGGCGATCCGCGCCGCTACCTGCTGCCGGACGTCACCTGCGACTTCACGCAGGTGCGGCTGGAGCAACTGGGCGAGCAGCGCGTGCGGGTGACCGGCGCGCGCGGGCTGCCGCCGGGGCCGGGCTACAAGGTGTCGGCCACCTACATGGACGGGTTCCGCTGCACCGCGCAGCTGACCATCGTCGGCTTCGATGCGGCGCGCAAGGCGCAGCGCACGGGGGAAGCGATCCTGGCCCGCACGCGTGAGCTGATCGCGCAGCGGCGCTGGCTGCCGTACACGCGCACGCACATCGAGGTGCTGGGCTCGGAGCTCGCGTACTACGGGCCGCACGCGCGCACGCAGGACGTGCGCGAGGCCGTGCTGCAGGTGGCCGTGATGCACCCGCAGAAGGAGGCGCTGGAACTGTTCGCGCGCGAGATCGCGCCGGCGGGCACCAGCTGGTCGCCGGGGACCACCGGTGCGGGTGGCCGGCCCAGCCCTTCGCCCTGCATCCGGCAGTTCGCTTTCCTGGTGGACAAGGGGCGCGTGAAGCCGCAGGTGCGCATCGGCGACGCGACGCAGGACATTGCCGTGCCGACCGGGCAGGCTTCGGTGCCGCCACCGGAGGCGACTGCCGCGCCCGACGCCGTCCTGCCGCGCGCGGACTGGCCGCAGGTGCCGCTGGTGCAGCTCGCCTGGGCGCGCAGCGGCGACAAGGGCAACCACTCCAACATCGGCGTGATCGCGCGCCGGCCCGAATGGCTGCCCTGGCTGCGCGGGCAGCTGACGCCGCAGCGGGTGAAGGACTGGCTGGGGCATCTCGTTGCCGGCGACGTGGTGCGCTACGACGTGCCGGGGATCCACGCGATGAACTTCCTGTGCACCGAGGCGCTCGACGGCGGGGGGATGGCGTCGCTGCGCAACGACCCGCTGGGCAAGGGCATGGCGCAGATCCTGCTGGCGATGCCGGTGGCGGTGCCACCGGGGTGGCGGTGAAACGGGGGCGTGCACGGTGTCGCGGTTCGGGCTGCGCCGCTCACCACGACCTACGGCCTTGTAGGTCGTGGTGAGCCCGAAGGCGAACCGCGACACACTTCATGCCCCGAACCCGCCCGCGAACACGCCTTTGAGGTGATCCACGAAACACTGCACCGCCCGCGGCACCTGCGGCGCCCAAGGCCGGATCGCATAGATCCCGTCGCCGAAAAACCCCAGCGGCCGCCACTCCGGCAGCACCTGCACCAGCTGGCGCGGCCCCAGGTGCGCCGCCGCACTGAAGTCCGGCAGCAGCCCGATGCCCAGGCCGCCCAGCACCGCCTCGCGCAGCACCTCGCTGTTGTTCGCCCGCAGGGGCCCGTCCACCGGCACCACCACCCGCTCCGCCTTGCGGCCGCTGCCCCGCTCGAACGACCAGCTCTGCCCGGCCGTGTCGCGCAGGTACAGCAGGCAGGCGCGCTCGGCCAGTTCCGAGGGATGCGACAGCCGCCCGTGCCGGCGCAGGTAATCGGCGCTCGCCACCAGCAGCGAGCGCGAGGCGCACAGCTGCCAGGCGACATGCGTCTCCGGCGGCGCCTGCGTGTGGCGGATCGCGATGTCGAAGCCTTCCTGCGGCAGGTTGGCCAGCCGGTCGCCCAGGTCCAGCTCGAGCCGGATCTCGGGGTACTTCAGCAGGAAGGCCGGCAGCGAGGGTGCCACGTACTGCCGCCCCAGCGCCACCGGCGCGGTCACGCGCAGCAGCCCGCGCGGGCTGCCCGCCAGGTCGCGGATGCCGGCGAAGCTCTGCGCGATGCGCTCGAAGGAAGCGCGGGTCTCGTCGGCCAGCTGCTGCCCGGCCTGCGTGAGGCCCACGGAGCGGGTGGTCCGGCGCACCAGGGGGACGCCGGCGGCGCGCTCCAGTTCGGCGATGCGCGTGCTGACCGAGGCCTTGGAGATGCCCAGGCGGCGCGCGGCCTGCGTGTAGCTGCGCGTTTCCGCCAGCACGGTCAGCAGGTGGAGGTCCGAGAAGACGGGGGTGGGGCCGGTGGTCATGGCGATTGTTCATTTTCTCAAACAATCTGATCGGCGCCCGCGTATTTCCAAAGCGGCCCCGCGGGCCTAGACTGGCCCACCGCTGCACGGAAGGCCCCCATGAACGCACCCGACAAGTCCCGCCCCGCCGCCTCGCTGGCTTCCATCGAACACTGGATCAACGGCAAGCTGGTGCCCGGCCAGAGCGGCCGCCGCGCCGACGTCTTCAACCCCGCCACCGGCCAGGTCAGCGGCCAGGTGGCCCTGGCCAACACCGGCGAAGTGGCGCAGGCCGTCGCCGCCGCGCAAGCGGCCTTCCCCGCCTGGGCCGACACGCCGCCGATCCGTCGCGCGCGCGTCATGTTCAAGTTCCTGGAACTGCTGAACAGGCATCGCGACGAGCTGGCGCGCATGATCACCGCCGAACACGGCAAGGTGTTCACCGACGCGCAGGGCGAGGTCACGCGCGGCATCGACATCGTCGAGTTCGCCTGCGGCATCCCGCAGCTGCTCAAGGGCGACTACACCGACCAGGTCTCCACCGGCATCGACAACTGGACGATGCGCCAGCCCCTGGGCGTGGTGGCCGGCATCACGCCCTTCAACTTCCCGGTGATGGTGCCGATGTGGATGTACCCGGTGGCCATCGCCGCCGGCAACACCTTCATCCTCAAGCCCAGCCCGCTGGACCCGACGCCGTCGCTGCGCATGGCCGAACTGCTCAAGGAAGCCGGCCTGCCCGATGGCGTGTTCAACGTGGTGCAGGGCGACAAGGACGCGGTGGACGCGCTGCTGGAGCACCCGGACGTGAAGGCGGTCTCCTTCGTCGGCTCGACCCCGATCGCACAGAAGATCTACGAGACGGGCGCCAGGCACGGCAAGCGCGTGCAGGCGCTGGGCGGCGCCAAGAACCACATGGTGGTCATGCCCGATGCGGACATGGACCAGGCGGTCGACGCGCTGATCGGTTCGGCCTTCGGTTCCGCCGGCGAGCGCTGCATGGCGATCTCGGTGGGCATCCTGGTGGGCGACGCCGCCGACCAGATCATGACCAAGCTGGCCGAGCGCACGCAGTCGCTGAAGGTGAAGAACGGCGTGGAGCTCGACGCCGAGATGGGGCCCATCGTCAGCAGCGTGGCGCACCAGCGCATCACCGGCTACATCGCGCAGGGCGAGACTGAAGGCGCCAAGCTGGTGGTGGACGGCCGCAAGTTCCAGGGCGCCAAGGCGGGCGCGGGTTGCGACAACGGCTTCTGGCTGGGCGGTACGCTGTTCGACGACGTGAAGCCGGACATGAAGATCTACAAGGAAGAGATCTTCGGCCCGGTGCTGGGTTGCATCCGCGTCAAGGACCTGAAGGAAGCCACCGAACTGGTCAACAGCCACGAATACGGCAACGGCGTGTCCTGCTTCACGCGCGACGGCAACGTGGCGCGCGAGTTCTCGCGCCGCGTGCAGGTGGGCATGGTGGGCATCAACGTGCCGATCCCCGTCCCGATGGCGTGGCACGGCTTCGGCGGATGGAAGAAGAGCCTGTTCGGCGACATGCACGCCTACGGCGAGGAAGGCGTGCGCTTCTACACCAAGCAGAAGTCGATCATGCA